>DASVLC010000308.1:0-46041 GCA_036385045.1 Thermoanaerobaculia bacterium
GGGGCGAAGAACGAGGCAGCCGCTCGGCTCTGGTACCTCCGTGCCGCGATTCTCGGGCATGCGGACGCCGAGAAGGAGTTCGCCGCCCGCGTCGGCTTCGGAATCGCTTCACCCGAAGGGGAGAAGTTGTGGGACGAGGCGAACCGGATCCGCGCGAAGGCGAGCACCGACGCCGAGTTCGCGGTGGCCAAGAAGCAGGCGTTTCCTCTTTACCTGCAGGCCGCGGAGCTCGGTCATACGATGTCGATCGATCGGATGGTGGACTCCTATCAGTACGGCGACGGAGTCGAGAAGAGCATGGAGCGGGCACGCGAGTGGGCTCAGATCGCGGCCGAGTTGGGAAACCCGAGCAACCAGACCATCCTCGCGCAGTACATGCTGCACGGTACCGGCGGGCCGAGGAACACGCAGGGCGCGCGATTCTGGTTCGAGCAGGCAGCACTCACCGGAAACTCGGTCGCGCGGATGTTTCTGGCGAAAATCTACGACGGCGAGTTCGGCTTTCCTCCGAACGAGGCTCTCGCGACGTACTGGTGGATCGAGGCGTACAAGGTTGGCAATATGACGGCCGAACTCGAGCTCAAGCGGCGAGGCCTGCTCGAGCCTGATCCCCAGTCGCAGGCGGTGATCGAGAGAATGCACCGCGACGGCCCCGATCGGTCGAGTGTCGAGAAGTTTACCTACGACGTTGCGGTCTACTGCAAGTTCGGCGGTCCGCGCTGCCACGAGTTTTCCATCGCTGCGCGACGTTTCCAGCAGGAGCACAACGCCTCCGCCGATGCCGCGAACATGGCGCGCCTCTGGAACGTTTACTCGAACAAGGATCCCGACGCGGACCGCAAGTGGCGCGAGCGCAGCGACTGCATGAAGAAGAAAACCGACGCGCTCCAGCGCCACACCTACGGACAGCAGGACTGGTACTACACCGGCGCCTGCCACTGACACAGAGCGCACGTATAGATGTCGACACCCAATTGACGACGTAGTTTCCTTGTGACCGTCCGGGTAATTCTGCGAAGATCCCCTCCCTGGCAGCAGTGCACCCGCCCGATTCATGTCACGATAGGTATGACGCCCTTGAAAAAGAGTTCGCTATTCCTCAGCTTCGTCCTCTGCCTTGCCGCTTGCGGCAAGAGCGAGCCGCCCGCTGCTCCCCCTCCGCCCGAAGTGACGGTCATGAGCGTCGAGCCGGCATCGATCGAGAACACGATCGAAGTTCCCGGACGGCTGGAGGCGGTACGCACTTCCGAAGTGCGCGCACGCGTCGACGGGATCGTGCAGCGTCGCCTCTATCAGGAGGGGACGGACGTCCGTGAAGGGCAGTCACTTTTCGCGATCGATCCGCGCGAGCTGCGCGCGCGACAAAGCTCCGCTCAGGCGGCGCTCGCACGCGCGGAAGCGACCGCGGCGAACGCCGCACGCGACGTCGCACGTTACGAGGGCCTCGTCGCGAAACAGGCAATCAGTCAGCAGGAGTACGACACCGCGGTTGCCCGTCTCCGGACGGCGCAGGCTGACGTCGCCCAGGCGAAGGCGCAGGTGGATACCGCAAGGCTTGGCCTGAGCTATACGACGGTGACCGCGCCGATCTCCGGCCGCGCCGGTCGCGCACAGGTGACCGAGGGGGCGCTGGTCAGCGGGGGAGCCGCAACACTGCTGACGAAGATCGAGCAGATCGATCCGATCTTCGTGAACTTCTCGCAGTCGAGCTCCGATGTGCTGAAGTTCCGCGGCGAAATTGCGTCGGGCGCTCTCGAGATGGCGTCGTCCGGCCGCATCGCCGCACGACTCGTACTCGAGGATGGCGCGATCTACCCTCACGCCGGCGTTCTCAATTTCGTAGACCTTCGTATCGACGAAGCGACCGGCACGACCGCTCTCCGTGCCGAGTTTCCGAATCCTGATCGCTCACTGCTTCCGGGACAGTTCGTTCGCGTCCGCATCGACGCAGGCGTCCGCGCCGGCGGGCTGCTCATTCCGCAGCGGGCCGTGATCGTCACTCCACAGAGTGCGACCGTGTTGGTCGTAGGCGCCGAAGATGTCGTAGAGAGCCGGTCCGTGACGGTCGGTGAGCTGCGAGGAGGCTCGTGGGTGATTCTCACCGGCCTGGCGCCCGGCGATCGGGTGATCGTCGACGGTCTTCAGAAGGCCCAGCCGGGCAAACCGGTACGTGTCGCCCCCGCCACCTCATGACACCGCGCTTCTTCATCGACCGTCCCATCTTTTCGTGGGTCATCGCGCTGACGATCATCCTCGCCGGCGTGCTCGCCCTGATCGCGCTGCCGATCGAACAGTACCCGGCGGTCGCCCCTCCATCGCTGACGATCAGCGCGGTCTACCCGGGCGCCGACGCTGCGACGCTCGCCACCAATGTCACGCAGGTGCTGGAACAACAGTTAAACGGCGTTGAAGGCTTCCAGTACATGACCTCGACCAGCCGGTCGAACGGCACGGCCGGAATCACCGTCACGTTCGTCCCGGGAACGGACATCGATGCCGCGCTGATGGACGCCCAGTCGCGGCTTCGCAGCGCCGAGCCACGCCTGCCGGAAGAAGTCCGGCGTCAGGGCATCCTGGTCCGGAAGGCAGGCACCGGTTTCCTGCTGATCGTCTCGGTCATCTCGAAGAGTGGTGCGACATCGGCTCTGGAGCTCGGCAACTTTGCCGAGACTCGCATCATCGACGAGATCCGGCGGGTTCCTGGAGTTGGCGACGTCACCTCGTTCTCCTCTCCCTATGCGATGCGCATCTGGCTCCACCCCGACAAACTCGCCAGCTTTCAACTCTCGCCCGCCGACGCTCTGGCCGCGGTGCAGGAGCAGAACACGCAGGCCAGCGGAGGATCGCTGGGAGATCAGCCGATCGCCGACGGGAGTGAAATCAACGCGACAATCCTGACTCAGAATCGCTTCACGACGCCTGAAGAATTCCGTTCCATCATTCTGCGCGCCAATCCCGACGGATCGATCATCCGTCTCAGCGATGTGGCTCGCGTCGAGTTAGGCGCCCAGAACTACCTGTCAGGGACCGAGCTCGACGGGCGAGCCACATCGGGCATGGCTGTGCAGCTCACTCCCGGAGCGAATGCCCTCGGCGTCGCCGACGCCGTCAAGGCGCGGATGGCCGAGCTCGAACAGACGTTTCCGCCCGACATCGCATGGACAGTGCCTTTCGACAGCACTCCCTTCATCGATGCCTCGGTGAAGTCCGTCGTGCAGACGCTGATCGAGGCGATGGCGCTGGTCTTCATCGTCATGTTCCTCTTCCTGCAGAACTGGCGCGCGACGTTGATTCCGACGATCGTCGTTCCGATCTCGCTTGCCGGAGCGTGCGTCGGTCTCTGGGCGCTAGGATTCTCGATCAACGTCCTGACGCTGTTCGCGATGGTCATGGCCATCGGCATCCTCGTCGATGACGCCATCGTCGTCATCGAGAACGTCGAGCGCATCATGGCCGAGGAGCACCTTCCGCCCTATCAGGCGACGGTCAAGGCAATGCGCCAGATCACCTCGGCGATCGTCGGCATCACGCTGGTACTCGTAGCGGTCTTCATTCCGATGGCGTTCTTCCCCGGATCGACCGGAGTGATCTACCGCCAGTTCGCGGTCACGCTCTCGATCTCGATCGCCTTCTCCGCGCTGATGGCTCTGACCCTCACGCCAGCACTTTGTGCGACGCTGCTCAAACCGCACGTCCCGGCCGGAGAAGCTCCTCCGAACCGATTGATTGCGCTCTGGCGGGGATTCTTCGGTGGTTTCAATCGCTGGTTCGGGAAAACTACGAACCGTTACCAGGGTGCGGTCGGAGGCATCCTCCTGAGGCCTGTTCGCTTCCTGCTCATCTTCGTGCTGCTCATCGCGCTCACGTTTGTACTCTTCAGGCGCCTTCCCGGCAGTTTTCTGCCGATCGAAGATCAGGGGACAGTCATCACCGTCGTGCAGGCGCCTCCGGGTGCGACCACCGCGCGTACGAATCTCGCCATCGAGCAGGTCAAGGCGTTCTATCGCGAGCAGCCGCAGGTGCGAAGCGTTCTGTTCGTTCGCGGCTTCAGCTTCTTCGGGCAGGGTCAGTCCAACGCGATGACCTTCGTCAGGCTGCATCCGTGGGACGAGCGTCCAGGAGCGGAAAACAGCGCGCAGACGCTGGTAGCCAAAGCGACCCGCGCGCTGTCCGGCGTCAAGGAAGCGATGGTCTTCACTCTCAACCCACCGGCCATCCAAGGCCTCGGTGTGGCGAGCGGCTTCACCTTCAAGTTGCAGGATCGCGGCGGCCTTGGCGACGAGGCGCTTCAGAAGGCCCGGGACCAGCTGATCGGACTCGCAAGTCAAAGCCCGCTGCTGACGGCGGTTCGCCCCGAGTCGCAGGCCGATGCGCCGCAGCTCCGAGTGGAAGTGGATCGGATCGCAGCACGTGCGCTCGGCCTGGCCATCCGCGACATCAACTCGACACTGGCGATCTCGTTCGGCAGCGCGTACGCGAATGACTTCAGTCGCGATGGGAGGATCCTGCGCGTTCTCATCTCGGCCGACGCTCCCTTCCGAATGACGCCGCAGGACGTGCTCGACCTCAAGGTGCGCAACTCCCGCGGAGAGATGGTGCCGTTCGGATCGTTCACAACCGTCGCCTGGACCGCAGGCCCGCCGCAGCTCGATCGCTACAACGGCTATCCCGCGACCACCATCTCCGGCATGGCTGCGCAGGGCCGCTCCACCGGCGAGGCGATGAAAGAGATGGAGCGGCTGGCAACCGAGCTGCCGGAAGGTTTCGGCTACGAGTGGACCGGTATCTCCTACGAAGAAAGACAAGCCGGAGGGCAGGTCGGCCTTCTGCTCGTTCTCTCTCTCGTAGTCGTCTTTCTGCTGCTGGCGGCGCTGTATGAGAGCTGGACTGTCCCGCTTTCGGTACTGCTGGTCGTTCCGATCGGCGTTCTCGGCTCGGTCATCTTCTCGATGCTGCGAGGCCTTTCGGCTGACGTCTACTTCAATGTCGGTCTCATCACGATCATCGGACTGGCGGCGAAGAACGCGATTCTCATCGTGGAGTTTGCGCTGACCGAAGAGGCCGAAGGAAAGAACACGTTCGACGCAACGATGAGCGCCGTGAAGCTGCGGCTCAGGCCGATCATCATGACCTCGCTCGCGTTCATTCTCGGCATGCTCCCTCTCGTCCTCGCGAGTGGTGCCGGCGCGGCCAGCCGTATCGCGGTGGGAACCGGTGTTGCCGGCGGCATGATCACCGCGACGCTCGTCGGTATCTTCTTCATCCCGCTTTTCTATCTCTCCGTTCGTCGATGGATCAGCAGGAAACGCCCTCCGGCGCCCGGCGAGATCGGACACGTGCATCCGGAGACGACGCATGCGTAAAGCGATCGTCGTTCTCGGCCTGATGCTTCTCGGCGCCTGCCGGCAGCTTGCACCACCTCATGTCCTGCCCGAACTGCCGGCGCCGCCGGCTTATCCTTCGGATTTTGCCGGTGACACGACTGGAGTCCCGGCGGCGGATCTCCACTGGCGTGAGTTCTTCGTCGATCAGCGGCTCGAAGCGTTGATCGCCGCCGCACTCGAGCACAATCGCGAACTGGCGGTCGCAATCGCGCAGATCGAACAGGCGCGCGGGTTCTATCGAATCGACGATTCGGCCAGGCTCCCCACCGTACGAGCAGGCGCAGACGTGACCGTCGGTCGCGCGGGCGGCGATTCGTTCGATCGTTACTCGATCGGCGTCGGCGTGCCTGCATTCGAGCTCGACTTCTGGGGCCGGGTGCGCAACCTGTCGGAAGCGGCGCGCGCAGAGTATCTTGCATCCATCGAGGCGCAGCGAGCGTTCCGGCTCGTACTGATCCGCGAGGTCGCATCGGTCTATCTCTTCTCCCTTGAAGCAGCCGAGCGCATCCAGCTCGCCGAATCCACGGTTCAGAGCCGGGAAGAGGGGCTGGAGATCGCGCGTGTCCGGCTCGACGCGGGCATCACTTCCGCGCTCGAGTTCCGTCAGGCGGAGACGCTGCTGACGCAGGCGCAGGCCGAACTGGCCGGACTTCGGCTGACGAAGGCGCGAAACGACAACGCGCTCGCCGTGCTGGTCGGCGGACCGGTTCCGTCGCCGTTGCCCGAGGCAGTCCCGCTGGCGCAGCAGATCAGCGCGCAGGCACTGGCTGCCGGGTTACCTTCGGAATTGCTCGTCGTCCGTCCCGACATCACCGCAGCCGAGGAGCGTCTTCGCGCGGCGAGGGCTGACATAGGAGCGGCTCGCGCGGCGTTCTTCCCGTCGATCGCATTGACGGGCAATCTCGGCTTCGCGTCCTCAGAGCTGAGCGCCCTGTTCGGCTCCGACGGCCTGACGTGGAGCCTCGGTCCCTCGATCAGCCTGCCGATCTTCAATCGCGGGCGCCTTCGCGGAAACCTCACGGTCACCGAGGCGAACGAGACGATCGCAGTTGCACGCTATGAGCGGGCGATTCAGATCGCATTTCGTGAAGTCGCTGATGCGCTGGCCGGTCGCCGCTATCTCGCCGAGCAGGTTGCTGCACAGGAACGCGGCACACGCGCGCAACGCGAGATCGCGGAGCTGGCGCGCATTCGATATCGAGAGGGAGTCGTCCGCTACCTCGAAGTCCTCGACGCGGAACGGAATCTTTTCGCCGCGGAACAGGGGCTGCTCCAGCTCCGTCGTGCGCAGGCGCAGAATCTCGTCGCTCTTTATGTCGCGCTGGGTGGTGGGTTGGCAGAGTAGGGCTGATGACGGGGAGTGCGCTATGAGGTCTGAATTGTTTCCGGCGGTCCGCTACGAGCTGGCATCGACCTCGCGTTTGCGACGTAGAGAGCTTCGCTGCCTCTCTCTCTTCTCGATTGCTCTGCTCGCGACTCTTCTCCTCGGATGCGCCAGCGCCCATCAGCCACCCCTGCTGGCGATTCAAAACGTCACGATCATCGATCCGGACGGCGAAGAGACAGCTCCTGCGACGCTGCTCATCCGCGGAGGTGTCATCGAGCGTTACGGTCCACCGGCAGGTTTCGTTGTGCCGGCGCGGGCGCGGATCGTCGAAGCTTCCGGACTGTTCATGATCCCCGGACTGTGGGACATGCACGTTCATGCGCATCGAGGGAATCGTCAGACATTTCACGTGCCTCTGTACCTGGCGCATGGTGTGACGACGGTTCGCGAAGCCGGGACGCATCTCGGCTCTGCGCTGGCGGCGCGACAGCAGCCCGAGGGTGACTTGTTGCCGCGCGTCATCTGGGGCTCACCTCCGATCGACGGTGCGCCACCTGTGCTCACTTTCGGTCTTGCAGCCGAAACGCCGGAAGCGGGGCGTGCGCTGGTGCGACGGCTCGCAGCGGAGCGATTCGACTTTCTCAAGGTGTACGACCTGCTCTCTCCGGAGACGCACGCCGCGGTACTCGCCGAGGCGCACCGGCTGGGCATTCCTGTCGATGGCCATGTCCCGCTCCGAAGTTCGCCGGCCGAAGCTCTGGAGCGAGGGCAACGGACGATCGAGCATCTGACTTTGGTGCTCGAGAGCTGCATCCCCGGAACGCTCGACTGGATCCACGAAACGCCAGGCCGTGACTCGATGGCGCTCCTCACCGATGGCCGGCTGGCTGCAACGCTCGACCGTTACGATGAGGAAATCTGCAAGGCGCTCTTCGCCCGCTTCGTCGCTGCCGGCACCTGGCACATTCCGACGCTCGTCCAGATGCGCGGCGCGTTCTTCATCGACGATCCCACCGTTACCGCTCATCCCGGCCATGCAATGGTGCCAGAAGCCGTTCGCGACGAATGGGAAGAGTACAGGCGCAACGCGGCGCCAATAGAGATGGCCGCAGGGCGAGCCGTATTCGATCGCCAGCTCCAACTCGTGGGTGCAATGCACCGCGCAGGCGTTCGAATCCTCGCGGGTACGGACGCCAGCACCGAGCCGCACGTCGTGCCGGGCTGGAGTCTGCACGACGAACTGGCGCTGTTCGTCCAGGCGGGCCTAACCCCGCTGGAGGCGTTGAGGACGGCAACGACGGACGCGGCGCGGCACTCGCGACCCGGCGAGCCGGCCGGCATCCGACCAGGCGCACGGGCGGATTTCGTGCTGCTCCGCGCTGACCCTCGCATCGAAATCGCGAACACCCGGACGATTGAACACGTGATCCTGCGCGGTCGTCTCATCACACGCGAGGAGCTCGACCAGCTGGTGGCAGAGGCGCAGGGTGGGACGCACTCGAGGCAGTGATGAAGGAGAGGGGCTCTAAGCACCTATGACGGGGCGCAAGCGCTTTGATCCCTGGCCGCGGTGAAAGGTCCGTTTTCAGCTGTGGCCGCGGCCCTTTTTCGTGAGCATGTTTCTCTTCGCCTGACGGATGGACCGGAGGGAGTCGGAGCGAGTCGAAGGGTGAACGACGACGAACGGGCCGGTCTCGGCGCGACAGTCGCACCTCGCCGCACCTTTGTGTTAGTCGACGATCACGACGTTGTACGCACTCCTTTCCGTCAGTCCGCCGTCATCCGCCGGATCACTTCGGCGACGGGAAGCGTCTCATCGATTCCGGCGACGCTCTGGCCGGCCTGCCAGTAGTCATCACGTCCGCCGCCGGCCTTGTGCACCGAGTGCTTCAGCTTCCGGAGAGAGGTGAGAGCGTAGATCGTCCGCATCCAGTGCTTCGTCTTCCGGCCGCGCAACATCCAGCGGGCGATCGGTCCCGCTTTCGTTCCGATCCGCTCGACGTATTCGTTTCGGATCACGGCGACGGGAACTCCCGTCAGCCGCTCGGTCAGCACGATGTCGTCTGCATCGGCCTCGACGATCGCGTTCTTGTAGTCGGGATGCGCGGTGCACTCTGTAGTCGCAATGAAGCGCGTTCCCATCTGGACGCCGGCGTAGCCGATCGCCAGCGCAGCACGAAATCCGGCGGCATCGCTGACGCCACCAGCGCAGACCACAGGAAGTTTGAGGTCGGCGATCTGTTCGTAGAGCACCTGCGGTGTGAACGGTCCTGCGTGACCACCCGCCTGCGCATTGACGGCGATGAGCCCGTGCACTCCGGCATCGCGCCCTTTGAGCGCCCACTTGCGCTCGGTGACGTCGTGATAGACGTAGCCACCGGCCGCGCTCACACGGTCGACCACCCAGCGCGGATTGCCGAGCGAGGTCACGAAGAATCGGACTCCTTCTTCGAGGGCCACGTCGACCCACCGCATCATCCGCTGGTGATACGCCTTCGACGACTGCTCGATCAACGCGTTCATCCCGATCGGCTTCGACGTCAGAGAGCGGATGTAGCGCAGCCCTTCTCGAAACTGGTGCCCATGGACATAGGTGAGAGAGATCGGCTGCACGACTCCGATCGCGCCGGCCTCGGAGATGGCCGCGACGAGCTCGGGATTGCTGCACGGATACATCGCTCCACCGATGATCGGAAGCTCGATGCCGAGCTGCCGGGTCAGGACTGTTTCGAAGCCGGGCGGAGCAGAGGTCGTCACGATTCGGAGTATATGCGTGAGCATCCCCGCTTGACTCGTACAGGGCCGGTATCCATTCTGTGCCGGCAATGCGATTCCGATCCGAGGTCATTCTGCGGGAGCTTGCCGTGGTCCTGCTGTTCCTGCTGCTGACGGCAGCCATGACCTGGCCTCTCGTGTTGCACCTGGACCGGGCGATCTCCGATCCGGGCGATCCGTTTCTGATGTCGTGGATTCTCGACTGGGGCTATCACGCGACGACGCAGGGCCTGCCGCTGTTTCACGGCAACATTTTTCACCCCGCGCAGTACAGCCTCGCGTTCAGCGAGCATATGTACGGACTCACACTGCTGCTAACGCCGCTGTTCGCCGCGGGTGTGGCTCCGCTGACGATTCACAACATTGCGCTCCTGCTCGGGTTCGCGCTCTCCGGCTACGCCGCTTTCCTGCTTGCGCGTCACGTCACCGGCTCGACCGCGGCTGCTCTCATCGGCGGGATCGCCTTCGCCTTCATCGGCTTCCGGTTCCACCATCTGCCGCACCTGCCCTACATCTGGACGGTGTGGCTGCCGCTGCTTCTGCTGGCTGTACTGCTCTATGTCGAGCGCCCCTGCTGGCGCAATGCGCTCCTGTTTGGCGGAGCCTTGTTGATGAATGGGCTGACCACGCTGCACTTCTTCGTATTCGGCACGCCGGCAGCGTTCGCATCGCTCTTCTTTCTGGCGGCGTATCACCGCGAGTGGAACCTCCGTTTCTGGCTGAGGATCGCTGTCGTCACCGGAGTCGTGCTGCTCGCTCTCGCCCCGTTTCTCATCCCTTACACGATCGTGTCCGAGACCTACGGGATGCAGCGCACGTATCAGGAAGTGCTGGCCGGCAGTGGCCAGTACGGTGACTGGCTGCTGCCGAATCTGCAGAACCGCAACTACGGACATCTGAGCCCCCACGCCGCGTACTCTCATGAACGGACGCTCTTCCCCGGCTTTCTGATCATCGGGCTCGCGCTCGCCGGACTTTTCCTCACGCGACGCGAAGACTTTGCCCCCAGCTCAGAAGGTCACGCAGCGGATGCTTCACGCACGCCGCAGATTGCGCTTCGTCTCCTCGACGCGACGATCGCGCTCAGCCTGATCGCCGCCTGGTTCGGCATGCTCGCAGGGAGCGTGAACCTCGGTCCGCTGTCGTACACCGGCGCATCGACCCCTCTCGTCCTGGCCGTGGTGCTGCTGATCATCAGGCTCTTCGTGCAGCACGATCTCGCAACGCTGAAGAATGCTCTCAGCGTGAGGAGGTTCCCGCCCGGCCTTGGAGCATCTCTGGTCTGGCTGCTGATCGGCGCTGTGGGCGCCACCGGTCTTGACGGATTCTTCTACGCATTTCTCTTCGATCGATTCTCGGTCCTGCGCGGCATCCGGATGCCTGTTCGCTGGGTGATCCTCGCATATGTGGCGCTGGCAGTCCTGGCGGCGGTCGGAATGCTGCCGCTCCTGCGAAACCGCGGCCGCTTCGCCCGGGCGACCGTGACTCTCCTCGTCGCGATGCTGATGCTCCTCGAGCTGCGTGCTGCTCCAATCCGCTGGTACCTCGTGCCGATCGAACAGCGAGCCGTGTACGAGTGGATACGCGATACGCCTATTCGAGGTGCGGTCGTGGAACTGCCGGTCGCCGACTTTGCCGCCTACGAGTACGTCTGGCGCGCGACGGTCCACCACAAACCGCTCGTAAACGGCGTCTCGGGGTTCATGCCACCGCAGTACGGACGCCTGGTCGGACTGTTCGAGCGTGATCCGATTCCGATGGAGCTGTTCGGTCTCCTCGAGGAGATCCGCTGTTCGCTCGTCGTTGTCCATGCCGGCTGGTTGCGTGACCGCGATGGCGCCATTCGCGACTGGCTGCAGCGAGGACTGGCGGAGGGGCGGATCGAATTCGTCCGACGGTTCAACGCCGGTCCTCGCAGCGACTGGGTGTTCGCCCTGAAATCCGTAGAACCGCAATCCGCACGCTGGCGCGCTCCCGAGACTGCCGATCCAGCGGGCCGTGTTCCGTCCGAGAACCTGAAACTGTTTCTGGAACGGGGCGACTGGACGTGGACGGATGAGACCTACGCATTCGTAGACCGGATGCCAGAGGGCATCCTTCGCGGGACACTCAAGCTGAGCGGCTGGGCGCACGCGGATCATGGAGTTGCTGCAGTTCGGCTGCGGTTTGCCAATGGTCGCCTCGTCGTGCCGTCGAGGCTGTTCGACCGGCCTGACGTGCGCGCCGTCATGCCGTGGCGTACCTTCCCGCAGGTTGCCGGATTCGAGTCGACGGTCGATCTGCCCCGATTCATTGATGGCGAGACCGACTTCCAAGTCGAGATCATCGACGCGCGCGGACAAAGCACCTTCATGGCGCCCAACCTCTTCACATGGCGCGACACTGTTCCGGTCTCGATGACCTGGAACAGGACTGCGCTGGATGCACTGCTCGTCAGGCTCGGTGCCGATCCCGGCCGCCATGCGCCACGAGTTCTCGAAGGCTCCGCGGCTATCACCGATTTCGCCACCAGCCTTGTGAGTGATCCTCTGATCGAAACAGATCTCGAATTCGCACGCCGCGTCACGGCGCTTCTACTTGGCGAAGATCCACCGCCTCGGCTGGTCAGTCGGGCGATGAAGCTTCTGACTCGCGGTGCATCGCGCGAACGGGTAATCCAGGCGATCGTCGATTCTCGCGAGTTCCGCGAGCGATATACGGGCTCCTGACTGCTGCCCGTAAACAGCGACCTCCGCCGCGATCCCGCCCCTCTCTTTCGTTTGCCGGTGATAGTGTTCTCGCGGAGTTGCGCAAGAAGGAGGACTCTCATGTTCGGAAAGTCATTCGAAGACAAAGTCACCGCCGCACTCGAGAAGGTACGCGGCTCATTTCCACGGGCGCAGATCTCAGCCTCGGTGGCCGACAAGATCGTGACGCTCAAAGGTGAGGCGCCGGACCTCGACACGAAGGGCCGGATCATGGCCGAGTTCAACAAGCTGGTGGACACGGACAACACGATCAATCAGATCAGCATCCCGAAGCCAGCCGGCGCGCCGGCTGCAGCTGGTGCCGCCCCGGCCCCGCAGAATGCGGCGGCCGCACCGCGGGCTGCCGGCGGACCTCGGGTTCACGAGGTGGTCCGCGGAGACACACTGAGCGCAATCGCGAAGAAGTACTACGGGAGCGCGAACAAGTACACGAAGATCTTCGAGGCGAACCGCGACATCCTCGACGATCCCGACAAGATCAAGCCCGGCCAGAAGCTGACGATCCCCGACTGAGCAGCCGTCCGTTTGGAACGGTGAACGGGCGCCGGCCTCTAAGGCCGCGCCCGATGGACCGTTCCGTGCAGTGGGTGCCCTCGACCGGAGGGCAGGGGCTCTCCACCTCTTCTCCTGGTCAGAGCGGGTCGATGGTTCAAAATCTCCGGCTGAAGTCTCCGCGCCTTACCTACCTGCTTCGGTTGGGGATTCTGACCAGCGCCTATCTGTTCATCGCGCAGTTTGGCCTGCTGTGGGCGACGGCAAAGGGAGCCGCGTCGCCGGTCTTCCCGGCCGTCGGTGTTGCACTCGCAGCCCTGCTCCTGTGGGGCCGGAACCTCTGGCCTGCGGTATTCATTGGACGCCTGCTCGCGTTCTGGATCGTCCCTTCGGTCGACCAGCCGTTCTGGATGGTGCTCGTTGTCTCCGGTGGAAACGCGCTTACGGCATTCGCCGGAGCCTGGGTTCTGCAGAAGGCACACTTCGACCCTGCAATGCGCCGGCTGAGGGACGTGGCGTGGTTCCTCGTCTGGGGGGCCGTCGGCAGTTCGGCGATCGGAGCGACCGTCGGGGCTGCTGCGGTGACGCTTGCATCCGGCTCCACGTTCTCCCAGTTCGCGATCATCTGGACGACCTGGTGGTCGTCCAATGTCGGCGGCACCATCGTGGTCGCACCGTTGATTCTCGTCTGGTCGTTGCAGCGCGGCGAATCGCGAGGGGCCGGGTACTGGCTGCATCTCGGGGCCAGCATAGCCGTCGCTGTCGCGATCACCTGGGCCGTTTTCGGCGGTCACATTTCGCCGATGCTGCGGACCTGGCTGATCTTCCCGGTTCTCATCTGGGGATGTCTCGCGTTCGGCGTCCGCGGCGCTACGGCGCTGATGCTGCCGATCTCGCTGGCCGCCGTCTGGGCGGCGAATGTCAGTGATGGGCCGCTCGGCTGGGACGTTGACCGGCCACTGCTTTTCGTCCTCATCCAGCAGTTTCTCGTCGTTGCTGGCGCCACATCTCTGCTGCTCGCCGTTGCCGCCGATGAACGGCGGGGAAAAGAGGCGCTCCGGCAAAGTGAGGAACGGCTGCGGCTCGCCATGACCGACCTGCTCGACCAGAAGAACCTGCTCAGGACGATCACGGACAATGTCGACTCCGCGCTCCTGCTGATCGATGTCGAGGGGAGGGCAACCTTCGTCAATCCCGCATTCACACGGATCACAGGCTTCGAACGAGCCGAAGCGGTCGGGCAGGTGGCTCATGATCTGATTCATTCGAAGCATCCGGACGGAGCGCTCTACCCGATCGAGGCGTGCCCCATCGGTCGCCCTCAGGGCGCGGGATCGTCGGCGCAGAAGCTGGAGGAGACCTTCATCCGTAGAGATGGATCGTTCTTTCCCGTCTCGATCTCGATTGCGCCGTTGCAGAAGAGTGGAGTGCCCTCTGGTGGCGTTGTCGAATTTCGTGACATCACGATAGAGAAACAGGCACGGGAAGAGCGGGAAGCGCTGCTCGCGCGTGAACGGAGCGCACGCCAGGATGCCGAACGCGCAAGTCGTGTCAAGGACGAGTTCCTCGCGACCCTCTCGCACGAACTGCGCACGCCTCTCAGCGCGGTGCTCGGCTGGGCGCAACTGCTTCAGATCAGTGGTCAGTCCGGAGGCATGTTCGACGAGGCGCTGACCGCCATCACACGCAATGCGAAACTGCAGGTACAACTCATCGACGACCTGCTCGACATGAGCCGAATCACTCTCGGTAAGCTTCGGCTCGAGCTTCGGCCGGTTTCTCTCTCCGATGTGCTTCACGCTGCCGCCCATGCGATCGCACCATCCGCGTCCGTCAAGGATCTTCGCGTGACTATCAACGTCGATGACGACCGGAGCGTCGTGCATGGCGATCCCGACAGGCTCCAGCAGGTGTTCTGGAATCTGCTGACGAATGCTGTGAAGTTCACGCCAGCGGGAGGACAGATCGAGATCCTGATGCGCCACTCGAACGGCGAGGCCGTCGTTGAGATCCATGACTCGGGCATGGGCATAGACTCCGAGTTCATTCCCCACATTTTCGAGAGATTCCGGCAGGCTGACGCGTCGACCACCAGACGCCACGGCGGACTGGGGATCGGCCTTGCGCTGGTCCGGCAACTCGTCGAGATTCATGGTGGCCGGGTCGCGGCAGAGAGCGAGGGGGAGGGACGCGGCTCGACGTTCACCGTGGCACTTCCCTCGAGCACGGCTGAGCTTCCGGCAAAGGAGACAGCTGGTGAGCCGATGAACGTCGAGGCGTCGAGGCTCGCGGGAATCCGCGTTCTGCTCGTGGACGACGATGCGGATGCACGTGAAGTCTCGCGCCGCCTGCTCACATCCTTCGGAGCGGTCGTCACCGCCGTCGGGACCGCCGAGGAAGGATTCGCTCACGTCACACGCCAGCACTTCGACATCCTGCTGAGTGACATCGCGATGCCGGAGGAAGATGGTGTCTCCTTCATCCGCCGGGTTCGTGCCCGGCCCGGGAGCTCCAGGTTGCCAGCTGTGGCAGTGACCGCCCTTTCGAGCAGCGAGGATCGGGCGCGGGTCCTCGAGGCCGGCTTCGACGCCTTCCTGCCGAAGCCGGCCGATCCGACCGAGCTGGTGAATCTGATATCAGCGCTCTCTGAGAGAGGGTCGTGATGCGAACCCGCAACATCCGATTGCATCTGCAGCATTCGAGCTGCACGTTGGTTGCGTGACGACCGGCACACCCACCGCATGCAACAGATCGATAGTGTTGGAGATCAGGAGCAGACCATGACACGTCGGAGAGTAATCATCCTAGGGGCCGCAGGACGCGACTTTCACAACTTCAACACGGTCTACCGCAATGATCGCTCCCATGAGGTCGTCGCCTTCACCGCGACTCAGATCCCCGGGATCGACCAGCGGAACTATCCACCATCCCTCGCGGGGCACCTTTATCCCGACGGAATTCCGATCGTTCCGGAGAGCGAGCTTCCCACACTGATCCGTGAGAGGCACGCTGACCTCTGCGTCTTTTCCTACTCCGACGTTTCCTATCCACACGTCATGCATCTCGCATCGCTCTGCGTTGCGCAGGGAGCCGACTTCGCTCTGCTGGGGGCCGACCGTACGATGCTCGAGTCCACCGTCCCGGTCATCGCCGTGACCGCGGTCCGTACCGGCGCGGGGAAAAGCCAGACGACGCGATTCCTCTCCAACATCGTCAAGTCTCTCGATCAGCGCGTCGTCGCGATTCGCCACCCGATGCCGTACGGCGATCTCGACGCGCAGGCTGCGCAGCGTTTTGCCTCCTACGACGACCTGACGTCGGAGCGCTGCACGATCGAAGAGCGCGAAGAGTACGAGCCGCACATCGACAACGGCTTCGTCGTCTATGCCGGAGTCGATTACGCGAGGATCCTGCACCAGGCGGAGCAGGAAGCAGACATCATCCTCTGGGACGGCGGAAACAACGACCTGCCGTTCTACAAATCTGCGCTTCACATCTGCATCGCCGATCCGCTCCGTCCGGGCCACGAAAAAGCCTGGTGGCCGGGGGAGGCGAACTTCAGACGCGCCAACCTGATTCTCATCAACAAGTGCGATACGGCGGAAGAGAGTGCGATCCGCTCGATCGAGCAGTCAGCAGCCGAGCTCAACCCGGGCGCTACGGTCGTTCGCGCGGAGTCACCCGTGTCGCTCGCCGATCCTGAGCTGGTTCGCGGTAAGCGTGTGCTCGTCATTGAAGACGGTCCGACGCTGACGCACGGCGGGATGACATACGGAGCGGGCGTCGTCGCGGCAAAGAAGGCCGGAGCCGCCGAGATCGTCGATCCACGACCGTTTGCGACCGGTTCGATCCGCGAGACGTATGAGAAATACCCGAACGCCGGCGGCATCCTGCCGGCAATGGGATACAGCGAAGTGCAGATCCGCGAGCTCGAGGAAACGATCAGAAAAACGCCGGCCGATGTCGTCGTGGTCGGGACGCCGATCGACCTGACTCGCGTGCTGAAGCTGGATCGTCCTGCCGTCAGGGCGCGGTACGAACTTCGTGAGATCGTTCCCGGCCTGATCGAGAAAGCCGTCCGAACGGCGCTCGTGGGGGCGCGGGAGCTCGTGGGAGCGCGACGTTAAGAGCACCTCTCGCGAATTCTGAGTGGCCGGCGGCGCCCCGCAACGGGGCGCCCGCTTCACTGCGCCTGCGCCTGCGTCGGAGCGGCGGGAGGAATCTGCAGCAGCTGGCTGACACTCAACTCGGCGAAGAGACGGATGAGCCGGCGCCCCTCCTCGTCAGAGGCCGAGTAGACATCGCAGAGCCGTCGGATCTCCTCCTGATCTTCGCCGGCAGCGACCGTGAAGCCGGTGGGAGGCTGCTCGGGCAGAAATGCCCGCCGCCGGTTCCAGCTTCCATCTTCGAAACGATAGCAGACGAATTGTGCCGCAACGCCGCGCACCGTCCGATCGCCGTCGATTGCCGGCGGATCGAATGCGGCTGTGTGGTCGGGAGTCTGCCGGCCGGCGAGCGCTTTTGTCACGATCTCGGCGAGCATCGTACGCAGACGATCTCCCGAGTCACCGACAGCCGCAACGAACCGCAATCCCGATTCGGTCCACGAAGGCCTGGTAATCGTCCGTACGGCTTCGCACCGCAGGACGAGCTCCTTCCCGTCGGAAAGGAAGCGTAGATCGGCCCGCGGTTTCTCCAGCGGTTCTGTATGCCGGACCCGTGCACCCAGAACACCTATCTCCGCGATCCACACCCTGGTTTGCCCGAACATCGCCGAAATCGGAGACTCGAGCTCCAGGCGCTGGAACTCGCGACGTTCCGCGCCTCTCTCACTTTGCATCAGGAGATTGTAGCGAACTGTGGCGCCGCGGAGCAGGCAATTTCCACAGGAGGCGATATCAGGGCTCCCACGTCATCCTCCCAGCTCGCCCGCGTACGCTTCCAGATCCAGGAGGTATCGTTTGACCGGAAGGCCTCCGCCGAACCCGGTCAGAGCTCCGCGCGCTCCGATCACACGGTGACACGGGACGATGATCGGGATGGGATTCGCACCATTGGCACTCCCAGCGGCACGAACGGCGGCGGGGCGTTCAATCATTGCGGCGAGCGAGGTGTATGTGGTGGTCCGGCCATACGGAATCGCGAGCAGAGCACGCCACACCTCCAGCTGGAAGGGCGTCCCCTGCAGGTCGAGCTCGAGCTCGAAAGTCTGCAGACGCCGGGCAAAGTACGCGCGCAACTGCTCGATCACGTCTTCGAATCGGCCGGCGTCGTGTACCGAACCTTCCGGTGCCGGAGCCGGCTCTCCCTCTCGCGCAAAGCGGATTCCGGACAAACCGCTCCGACTCCGCACCAGCAGGAGCGGTCCGATCGGTGTTTCCGTCCACGTATGAACGACCTGCGTCACTCGGCAATGGTCGCACGAGACATGATCTTCGTGCGGCTAGAGAAGCGTGCGGAGCCGCTCGTAGCCACTGCGGCTGACCGGGATCCTGGTACCGTCTCGCAGCACCGCGACGCGGCTGTCTTTCGCGTAGGGCTCGACGCGCTCGAGACTCTCGAGATTGACGATGTAGCTCCGATGGACGCGGACGAAACGCGCCGGATCGAGAAGCTGCTCGAGCTCCGTGAGCGTCTTCTGCTTCACCAGCTTTCTGCCTCGCGAGGAGACATGGACAGCGTCGTCCTGCGCCTCGATGAAATCGATCCGGTGGACCGGGATGACTTCGATCGCTCCCCCATCACGGAAGGCGATCCGCTGCAGCGGTTTTCGCGCGGCCGAAAGCGACGCATCCGGCGATCCGAAGTCACGATCTCCGCTCCGGAGGCGCTGCTCGACGCGTTCCAGCACCTGCGCAAAGCGTTCCCGCGTGAACGGTTTGAGCAGATAGTCGAGGGCCTGAGCTTCGAACGCGCGTACGGCATATTCGTCGTAGGCAGTGACGAAGACAACGGCGGGCCGCACGTCGAGAAGCTCGAGGACCTCGAAGCCGTCGAGCTTCGGCATTTGAATATCGAGAAAGAGGATGTCGGGCCGATGAGCGGCGATCGCCTTGACGGCCTCGTAACCGTTCGCACATTCCGCGACGACTTCGAACTGCGGGTGCTCACCCAGCATCTCGAGCAGAATCGCCCTCGCAGGAGGCTCGTCGTCCACGACAACGGTTTGAATCGGATCCATCAGCACGTCTCCGCGGGAACGAGAAGCGACACACGGTACCGCGTCTCCTCGTCAACTACTTCCATGCGGGCCCGGCGATCGTAGAAGAGCTCCGCCCGCCTCCGCGCATTCGTGAGCCCCATGCCTGTGCCGGTTTTTCGCGGCCGGTCAGGATCACATGGATTTTCCACGATCAAATGAATCCCGTCGCCGTCGCGCCGCGCGGTCACGATCACAGTCCCCCCCTCGACCAGTTGCCCGATTCCATGCGTGACTGCGTTCTCGACCAGTGGCTGCAGAAGCAGCGGTGGGACCCGGCACTCCCTGACACTCTCGTCGATATCCTGCTCGAGTTCGAGCCTGGAGCCGAAACGGATCCGTTCGATCGCGATGTAACTCGAGAGCAGCTCGAGCTCCTCTGACAACGTGATCGATTCCGCCGCACCAACTCGCAGACTCTTTCTCAGATAGTCCGCAAGGAGCGTCGTCAGCGTCCGAGCCGAGGAGGGACTCGAACCGCAGAGCGAACTGATCGAGTTCAGGCTGTTGAACAGAAAATGAGGATCGAGTTGCGCCTTCAGCAGCTTCAGCTCTGCATCACGCGCGAGGATGGTCACCTCCAGCTCACGTCTCTCGATCTGCCGTGCCCGTTCGATCTCCACCAGAAGGTAATGCACTGCGACGGACAGCAGGTAAAGCAACACCCCCATCGCGAAGAAGACCATCGGGCCTGCGCTCGAGGGAACGGTTTCGAGGAACGCGGCGAGCACTGCGCTCCAGACCCGCATGAGCAGCAACCAGAGGCCGCTGATCGCCAGAGCCGCGGTCAAGTGAGTCGCCAGAACGCCTGCGATTCGTGACCTTCGTAACGGCAGAGCGCGCACCGGATACCACGCCGCGAGGCATAGAAACGCGAAAACGACCGTCGGAGGAAGCGTCCCCAGAATCGCCGTCGAGACGCGCAGTTCTCCCGGTTCGATCGCAAGCAGCGCGACCGACGTCGCAAGCACGCTCCAGGCGATGAGATAAAGCGCCAGGCGACGTCTGTCAGTCAGGATCGGATGCATGTACCCTTCACGAAACTCGAAAGCCGGGCGCCGAGTGTTGCACGTTCTCGTACGCCCGGCCCATCGGTCGTCAGTTCTTGACTTCGACTCCGCCCATGATCGCCATCCCTGTCACGTAGAGCGTCGGGCCTGTTCCGCTGACGGTCTTGTCCTCGAAGGCACCCATCAGCGGGAAGACCTTCCCCACGACCCGCCAGGTCGGCGGCACGGTGATCTCGACCCCACCCCACCAGGCAAAGGTGTCAATGACCGCTTCTCCGCCATCAGCAATCTTCGCGTTTCGCAGATCGATCTCGATCCCGCCCATTACGGCGCTCGCGTCACCGCCTCGAAACTCCTGCGAGGTCGTCTGGCGCTTCACTCCCGCCATCACCGCAACTGCGTGGATCTCGGAGCCTGGATCTTCAGAGACTGGTGTCGTTCGCATTCTGCCGAAAGAGTCCCAGATCAGTTTCGCGCCGATGAGCACGATCCCCAGAGGAATCAGCTGACTCGGATCGATGTCGAGCAACAGGAGGTTGTCTCCAAGCAGAAGACCTCCCACCAGGATCAACACCACCGACGCCACTTTCCCCGCATGCGGGTCGAGCAGCCGGATCAGCCCGGCGACGATCAGTACAGCAGGCCACCACCTCGTGTAGCGATCGGAGTCGATGAGATCGAAGCTGTCGAGTGTCCAGAGAATCCCCAGCGAAAGGGCAAGCACTCCGATCAGCAGTTTCGGGGTAATCCGTATCGCTGTCCCGTTCATTTCTCATCTCCTTCTCTGCCTGTCTCCGGCAGATCGACAATCGCATGGATCAACAGAGCGAGACCTACGACACTGATCGCCAGCGGAAACGTGCTCCGCATCGACAGGTCGAAAGCGTCGACTGTGCCGAGCATCCACACTCCGACCGCGGCCAGAATGAAACTTCCATCGCTCCGACGGCGACGGATTGCGTCGATCTCGTTCGCTATCCCGATCAGTACGAGCGCCAGCGGCCAGTAGCGGATCAGATTCCGCGGATGCCAGAGATCGCTCGAGTCGAGAAAGCTCGCCAGTCCGATCGCGAGCAGCGCAATTCCGATGACGAGCTTTCCAGCAGAGAAGGTCTGCTCGTCTGAAACAGTAGTGGGCATCGGTGCCTCCATGTTCGCCTCCAGGTTCATGGCGGCAAGTTACGGCGCGCGGGCAGAGTCGTCACGAGCCTGCCGGTGAATGGAGGGGCAGAGCCGGTGAATGGCGACGTTCCAGATTCGAGAGTCAAAGACCGGGTACGGGCACGGGCACGGGCGCGGGCTCGGGAGATGCGGGCGTTGGACTCGTTGAATCGATGCGCTGACGCTACGCACCGGTTCGTGCGTTCAACAGAAGCACCACCGTGAAGGCCACGTAGAGGACGAGCAGGAGGGCTCCACCGAACCGTCCGAGACGCCTGCGCGGGTAGACCAGAGGAACCAGCGCGAGCGAGGCCACGATACTGATCGGGATCTCGAACCGGAGGAGACTCGGATTCACGGAGATAGGCCGGATTGCCGCCGCGGCGCCGAGGATCAGCAGTACGTTGAAGATGTTCGAGCCGATTACGTTGCCGAAGGCGATCTCGGGCTCATTGCGTCTCGCGGCGACGATCGATGTCGCCATTTCCGGGAGCGAGGTGCCCACGGCGATGATCGTCAGCCCGATCACCAGTTCGGAAACCCCGAGAGCGTGAGCGAAGAACACTGCTGAGGTGACGAGCAGGTGGGCGGAGACGACCAGCCCGACGACACCGGCGACGACGAGCCCGATGTTCAGCCAGAGTTTCCCTTCCTTCTCGGCGCCGTAACCGGAGGCCTCTTCATACTCGCGAAACTGGTCATCGACTCCCGGTGGCTCCTTCTTCGCCGCACGCAGGGACGAGTGGATGAAGAGGACGAAGGCCGCCAGCAGTGCGATCGCCTCGATTCGCGAAATGATCCCGTCCCACCCGATCAGCGGCAACAACAGTGCCGTCGCGATCACGATCGGAATCTCGCGCCGGATAAACGAGCGGTCGACATGAATCGCTTTGATGATCGCGCAGACCCCGAGGATCAGCGCGATGTTCATGATGTTGGAGCCAACGACGTTGCCCATCGACACGTCGCCCTGTCCCTTGACTGCCGCAACACTGCTGACGACGAGCTCGGGAGCTGAGGTTCCGAACGCTACGACGGTCAGACCGACGACCACCGGGGTCATCCCGAGCGTCCACGCAATGCGCGAAGCTCCCTTCACCAGCCATTCAGCGGTGTAGTAGAGCCCGACGAGACCGAGTCCGAAGAAGAGAGACTGAAGGAGCATCAGTTGAGCTCGCGCACTGTGCGGCGCATCCTACCCGTGCCGAGGCCCGGCGGGAAGGGCAGCACGAGGCACGTAGCTCTGCACGCTGCGGGCCGGGGACTGACGCAGCTCCCTTACGCGCGCTGCGTCAGTCCGTGTCACACGCCCTCGCGCGCTTCCGTCTCGAACCCCGCTGCAATCCAGGCCTGCGTGCCGCCGACGACGTTGTACAACTCAGCGAATCCGTGACGGCGCAGGATGCTCGCCGCAGCCGATGAACGATAGCCCCCCGCACAGATGACCGCGTAAGGTCTTGAACGATCAATGGTTCCGATCCGCTCTTCGAGCTCGGCGAGCGAAATATTCTTCGCGTTCGGCACATGACCCGCCTCATATTCTCCAGGCCGGCGCACATCGACCACGTGGAGCAACGGCAGTCTCTCCCGCAGATCGGCCACGTCGATCTGGGGAAGCGCTGCCGCGGCTCGACCTGATGCACACCATGCCGCGAGCCCGCCGTCGAGGTAGCCGCTGATGTTTTCGAGTCCGACTCGCGCGAGACGCATCACCGCTTCACCGATGTCGCCCCCGCTGTCACCGACCACTATGATCTCGCTCTCATGCGGGATCAGAGTTCCGGCCCAGGAAGCATATTGGCCGCCGAGTCCGATATTGATCGAGCCAGGCACATGTCCGGCACCGAAAGAAAAGGCCTCCCGGACATCGAGAGCAATCGCTCCGTTCCCGATCTTCTCCGCGACGAGAGCGGGCGGCAAAGGCTGAGGCGTCAGCTCCCCCAGAGGCCGCGCGCCGCGGCGATTGAGCTCTGCATCAACGGGAAAGTACCTGGGCGCGGGAGGCAGCTCGGTCGTCATCATCGACACGAACGCCTCACGCGACATCGGCCGCAGCGCGTAGTTCACTCGCCTCTGAATTCCAATCGTCGAGCTCCTGTCGGTCGAGATACTGCGGCCGCACGCAGAGCCGGCCTCGTGAGCAGGCCAGACTTCCACGCCGTCATCCAGCTGGAGCAGTTTCCCGTGTAGCGAGTCATACAGCATCGACGCCATCTGCTCGGGTGAAAAGCCGCGGCTGCCCGCCAGGTCAGGGCGGCCGACGTCACCGATGAAAAGAGTGTCTCCGGTCAACACTTTCTGCGGGGTTGAAGAGATCGCTGAATCGATCACCAGCCACGAGACACTCTCCGGCGTGTGGCCGGGCGTTTCGAGAGCGCGCAGGATGACGTCCCCGATTCGCAGTTCGTCACCGTCCGAGACAGCGATGTGCGGAAACTCCACCCTCGCCGCCGAGCCGAATACGATCTGAGCACCCGCTCGCTCCGCCAGCTCCACGTGCCCGCTGACGAAATCAGCATGCAGATGCGTCTCGACGACGTAGCGGATCCGCAGGCCCTGCCGCTCCGCTTCGTCGAGATACTGATCGATGTCGCGCTGCGGATCGACGACCACAGCTTCACCGTTCGAGCCGATGAGATACGAGGCATGGGCCAGGCAGCCCAGATAGAACTGTCGAAAGTACATCGCACCTCCAGATCGGAGGATTCTATGGGTTTCGGCTCCGTTCCGCAGACGGGATTACTGGATCACGATCGTGACGGGTTCCGAGAGACGAACCACCGTCTGGCTCCGGCTCCTGAAGACTCGGCGGTACCACGGCTCCGGCATCGGCTTGCCGCCGCGCTCCATGACGACCTTCGCCAGCCGCGTCACCTCCTCCTCACTCATTCGAATGCAGCCGTGCGAGGCAGCCTTGCCGAGAGAGTGTTCGTCGGCCGTACCGTGAATGTAGTAGTCCGGCTCCTTGAAGAACATTTTGACCTTTTTCATCGGATTGTCTGGGTGCCCCGGAGGCGTCGCGCTCTTTCCTCGGGCCCACTTCGAGTTCGGCGGGACCCAGCCTGGATTCCAGACGAGTCTGCGGATCTCGAAGCTTCCCTTCGGAGTCGGATAGTCACTCTTGCCGACCGCGACCTTGAAGCGCTCCATCTCCTCACCGCTGAGATATGCGACGAGCTCGCGCTCGGAAACATCGACCTCGAGGCGAAACTCGGCGTTGGTGGCCGGGACCATTACGAAAGCGGTAAGTAGCAACAGAATGAGTCGTTTCACGACCATGGACCAGTGCAAGCCAGATTCCATTTTGTGCGAGTGTGATGAACGTCACGTCACAGAGTGAGCGTCATCGATTGACGGGTGGGAAGAGAATCGGCATCATGCGTGTATTGAGACTTTATCTCAGGAACAAGAGGACAAACCTTGATCATCTGCATCTGCCGCGGTAAGTCAGACCACGACATCTCGAGAGCCATCGACGATGGCGCGTCGAGTCTGCGTGACCTGCAGCGTTGCGGGATCGGTGATCAGTGCGGCTCTTGTCACAACTCCCTTCGACTCATGCTGGCGCAGGCGGCCGCTGCGGCTCCCGCGGCTCAGCCGTGCCCGGCGTGTGTACCAGCCGCCGCAACCGCATCTCCAGCGCTCGCGTGATACGCTTTCAAGCGTCTCGCGAGACGACCACGGAGGATGCCAGCACATGAAGGGTGACAAGAAGATCATCGAGATTCTGAATGAGGTACTGACCGCCGAGCTGACGGCGATCAATCAGTACTTCGTCCATGGTGAGATGTGCGAAAACTGGGGCTACACGCGCCTGCAGAACGTCATCCGCAAACACTCCATCGGGGAAATGAAACACGCCGAGGAAGTCATCGAGCGGATCCTGTTTCTCGAAGGGGTGCCAAACGTCCAGCGTCTTGGAAAGATCACTATCGGCGAGAGTGTGCCGGAGATTCTGAAGGTCGATTACCAGCTCGAGCTCGAGGCACTACCGCGTCTGAACGAAGGAATCGAGGTCTGTCGTACGGTCGGCGACAACAACAGCCGCCACCTGCTCGAAGAGATCCTCGAGGACGAAGAAGAGCATGTCGACTGGATCGAGGCGCAGCTTTCGCTGATCGAGCAGGTCGGACTCCAGAACTATCTCGCCCAGCAGATCAAGGAAGGCGACAGCTAGGACGCACGGCCGGCAGCGTCGATTCGGGGCAGCCTGCCGCGCTCGACGGTCACACTCCATCGAGACGGGAAGGAAGCGGTGCATCCGCCTGGCCCGGGCGCTACGGAGTACTGGCTTGCGAGGCCCCTCGCTTGCCCACGCCCCCACCCGCTCGGGGTGACGTTGCTCAATGGTCTCCGCCTGGCCATCGCATTTCCCTCATTTCCCCACCTTACAAAACTCTGCCCGATGTCACCCCGAGCGGGAGGGCGGGAAGGCGAGGGGCCTCGCAGGCTGTGTACTCCGTAACCCGCAGGGCAAAGCGAGTGCGGCTACTTCGCCTTTTCGTGCTCTGGAGTCGGGCCACCCTTCCTACGCGCCCAGAACCGCGTCGAGCTCGTCGGCGATCTCCCGCATCATGTGGTACCGCAGTGACTCCGGATCGGCGATCAGCGCCGCCAGGGCCGGCGTGTCGAAGCCGGCGGCCGCCAGTTGCCGCGCCAGAGGAATGGCTGCCGCCCGCAACTCCTCCGGCGGATGCGGCAACGGTTCCACCGGCGCTCCTTCGACACGATACTGACCACGTTCCATCGCTCTCGAGCGACTCCTGAGCGCCTCCTGCAGCGAACGCACCTCTTCAACGAGCGTCTCCGGAAGCCGGTTCACGGCGCGGAGCCGCTCCGCATCTTCGTGCAGCATCTCGAGCGATCCCTGAATCGCCTCGTCATCGAGGTCCTCGGCGGCCGCGGCCAGGTCGACAAGAGCGAAGTCGATGTCGCGCATCCGGGCGGCCGTGACCCCTTCGGAACGCGCAGCGGCGACGGCGCCGGCCAGAACGTTCGTGGCCAGGCGCAGCTCGAGGTGCTCGGGCGTCTCGCTAACCGCGGCGCGTATCTGGAACAGCGCCGCCTCCATCATCACCAGCTCATTCATGTCCGCTCATTGGCCTTGTTGACCAGTCCGCTGATCAGATCGATCGGCAGCGGGAAGACGATCGTCGTGTTCTGTTCGACGCCGATCTCGGTCAGTGTCTGCAGGTAGCGAAGCTGAATAGCGAGCGGATCGCCCGACAGTACCCGGGCAGCCTCCGAGAGCCGCTGGGACGCGGCAAACTCGCCCTCGGCGTGAATCAGCTTCGCACGTTTGTCGCGCTCGGCTTCGGCCTGACGGGCCATCGCCCGCGTCATCGACTCGGGAAGATCGACCTGTTTAACCTCGACATTCGCCACCTTCACGCCCCACGGCTCGGTGTGCTGATCGAGAATCGCCTGAATGCGGGTGTTGAGCTGATCGCGGCGTGCAAGCAGGTCGTCGAGTTCGACCTCGCCAAGCACCGACCGCAGCGTCGTCTGTGCAAACTGCGACGTCTGATAGCGGTAGTCGAACACTTCAACCACGGCCCGACGCGGCTCTACGACGCGAAGGAACACGACGGCGTTCACCTTGATGGTTACGTTGTCGCGCGTGATGATGTCCTGCGGCGGTACTTCGAATGCCTCCTGCCGCAGCGATACCCGCACGATCTTGTCGATCGGTGCGAACACCAGGAAGATACCCGGCCCCTTCGCCTCGGGCAGCAGCCTGCCGAGCCGGAAGATCACGCCTCGCTCGTATTCCGGAAGGATCTTGATCGAGCTGAACAGGTAAAGCGCGACGATGACACCGACGATGATCCAGGGCATGTGACACCTCCGAACGGTGATTGTATGTGCGACGGCGACGGGACTGTGCACGCTGTTGGCGCTACACTCCCGTTTCGTGGCCGATTTCGCGATTACCGTCGAGGACGTCTCGAAGGACTACAGGCTCTGGGGCAGGCGCTCCCAGTTCGCAACCCTCAAGAGCGCGTTGCTCAAGAGAGACCTTCAGCCTTCTCCTGAATCGTCGGTAGCGGCGCTTCGCAACGTTTCCTTCGAGGTCGATCGCGGTGAGGCCTTCGGCATCATCGGGAGGAACGGATCGGGCAAGTCGACGCTCCTCAAGCTGATTTCCGGCATTCTGAAACCGACTTCGGGCCGCGTGACCGTCAACGGCCGGATCGCTGCGCTCATCGAGCTCGGCGCAGGGTTTCATCCCGAGATCACCGGACGGGAGAACATCTACATCAACGGGATCATGCTGGGCCTCTCCCGGCGTGAGGTCGAGCAGCGATTCGACCGCATCGTCGAGTTCAGCGGCATCGAGCCGTTTCTCGACCAGCCGGTGAAGACGTACTCCTCAGGCATGTACGTCCGACTGGGTTTCGCAGTCGCCGTGCATGTCGATCCTGACGTGCTTCTGATCGATGAGGTGCTCTCGGTCGGTGACGAAGAATTCTCGGCTCGCTGTGTCGCGAAGATCCAGGAGATGAAGTATCGGGGAGTCACGTTGCTTTTCGTTACGCATCAACTCGACCAGGTGCGCTCTCTCTGTGATCGCGCCATCTGGATCGACCACGGGCGAGTCGAGGCAGTCGGCGACCCGATGAGGGTGGTCGACGCCTACCTGCAGGAAGTGAGCGGCCCGGCAGCCGTGCAGGAGATCGACGAGCCGGCGGAGATCGCGGAGGAGACTCCCGCACCACCCCCGCCCGAGCCTCCTCCGAGCGACGAGGAAGAGCGCTGGGGAAGCGGAGAGATCGTGATCCGCCGGATCGCACTGACCGATCCGGAAGGACGAGAGCTCGTTGCCGTGGGTGCGGGCACGGCGGTGACCGTCGATCTCGACATCGAGGCGAAGGTCGCTCAGGAAGACTTCGTAATCGGACTCGGTATCTATCACGCGGACGGTACCTGCGTTTACGGCACGAACACTGATGTCGAGGGCTTCTCCCCGGAGAAGATCGAAGGGAAGGTGCGGGTCCGGTTCGTCATCGAATCACTCGACCTGATTGCCGGAACCTACCGGCTCGATGCGGCGGTCCACACCATCAATGGACGCGCATTCGACTACCGGCGCAACGTGCTTCGTCTGGTGGTTGGTTCACGCCTTCACGATGTGGGGGTCTATCGACCACGCCACGAGTGGCGGTTCGATGGTGGGATCTCTTTCCGCGCGTTCGATGCCTACCGGCACAACATTCCCGCTCCGATTGCCGAAGCGATCCGAGGCGCCGAGGAGAGCAGCGACGAGCCGGGGAAGCTACCGAGAAAGCGTCGCCGCTAGAGCATTTCTGAGCGGCAGTCAGATCGCCTCAGCGAGCGTGTCACGCAGCCGATCGAAGACGAAAAAGCCGAGCGCGATCGATCCGAACGCATAGACGAGCATCAGGAGCGTGTCGGCAAGCGTCGGCAGCCGTCCGAAAAAAAAGATGTTCTGGTAGGAGACGACGAACGGAGTCATCGGATTCAGCCGGAGCACCGCCCGCAGCGTCCTCGACTCGATGTTGTCGACCAGATAGAGAATTGGCGTAACGAAGAACCCCAGCTGCAGGAGGTTTGCGACGATATCCCGCAGGTCGCGAAAGAGCACCGCGGCGGACGACACAGTCATCGCCAGTCCCGCGACGAAGACAGTCTGGATCAGCATTAGCAAGGGTGCCAGCAGAATTGTCGTACTGATCGTGAACGTACCGAACGCCGCGAAGAGGAGAATCGCCACCAGAAGGATCGGGATTGCGAGCATGAAGTGGACGAGGTGGGAGAGCACCACGACGAGCGGCAGCGCCTCTGCAGGAAACATCACCTTTTTGATCAATCCCGCATTCGAAGAGATCGAACCGGTTGCTTCGAGCGTCGCCGCCGCGAAGAACGTCCACGCGAGGATCCCCGAGAAGAGGAACAGGGGGTATGGACGCACGACGGTCTGCGGAAAGAACTTCGTGAAGACCAACGTGTAGACACCGAGCAGGAGAAGCGGGTTCGCCAGTGACCAGAAGAAGCCGAGAATCGAACCGCGGTATCGCGCCTTCAGATCGCGCGACGTGAGAGCCGCGATCAGCTGGCGGTGCCGGTAAAGATTTGCGATCTCGCTCAAATAGTGTCCGTGTGGGGCGCCATCATCGGTTCTTCCGTGACGATCAGCATCAGCGTAGTTGCACCGACTTGAAACTCGGACCTGTCACTCAACTCCACCGCCCCTTCGATTCTCTGACTGTTGGTCAGCGTCCCGCTGATCGAGCCGAGGTCGTGGAGTGTGGTCGCGGTGTCACGAACTTCGATGGCCGCGTGAAGTCTCGACGCCTCGGGATCCTCGAGCACCAGGTCGGCCTCTTCGCGCCCGATCGTAACGCGAGGAGTCGCAATCCGGTAGACGCGTCCCGCATCTGGCCCATCGAGGATCGCGAGCGACAGCCTCTTTCCCTCCGGAAGCTGGAGAGGACCGGTCAGAATCGCCGACTGCTCGGTGGCCTTCTCCTCGGCGTCGGATCCGCGAGAGGGGCTGCCGTCGACAGCGGCCGGGCTGACGACCACGAAGACCTCTTTACAGCGGGCGCAGCGTATCTTCTTCGACGACCTTCCCTGGAAGCGCCGCTCGTCGTACTGGTATCTCGCCTTGCAGGAAGGGCATTCGATGATCACGCGATACAAGCACCTCAGCGGCCGCTGAAAGGACGATAACACAACGGCTCGCGAGCCTCTCGGTCACAACGCCATCGGGTCTCGGAGTCCACGCACCTTCGACTCGTCGTCCACGGTCTCGTGCCCCTCGAACGCCATCAGACATTCGCCGCAGATCAGCGAGTTGTCCGCTCCCGGTCGGGGAACCCACCCCTCCTCATCCACGGCGCGAAGGAACGATCGGACGTACTCGACGGGAATTTCGCCGACGATCTCGCGCGTCCGGCTGCATCCTCCGCACTGGAGAAGTACTCGTCCTTCCATCGCATCGCTCTCCTCGCGTCCCGCTGCCGGGGTAGCCGGGCTCAGGCCGCGGCTATGCCAGATTGCGGATCGCTTCCTCCACCTGTTCGACCGTCGGCACGACCGGCTCGACCAGCTGTCCCTCGAGCCACTCGTACTCGCCCTTCATGATTTTCTGAACGACCTTGTAGGCAAGGTCGTCGTGGTTGTCGAACAGCGTGCGGAAGTTCTGGTCGATTCTGGTTCGCGCCTCGCGGCAGAAAAGATCGGCCATCTCGAGCGCGTTCTTCTCCCCTTTCTTCGCCAGCATCATCGCGTAGCTGATCGTTGCAGACATCGCGAAGAGGTCCGTTCCGATGTCGACGATCCGGAACAGCACCATCTGCTTCCGTTCCAGTCTCGCCTGAAAGCGCATCATGGCGTGGAAGATCGAACGGGCGAGATGGCGCGATTGGCGCTCGAGGTAGCCGACGTGCGTCGACAGCCTTCCGAACTCGCCATGCTTCGGAAAGCGGCTCCAGCCGAGGTAACGGGACGGATACCAGCCCGCGTAGTAGGCCCCGGCCTTCGCGGCGGCGGACACCTTCTCGCCAGTCGGTGTTTCCGGCTGGAGAATCTTGTAGCCCCGTTTCATGTGCGGGTCGACGGCCTCCCGCGCGATGAAGAGATGCTGGATCTCGCTGGTCCCTTCAAAGATTCTGTTGATGCGCATGTCGCGCATGATTCGCTCTACCGGGTATCCCTTCTCGCCGCGCGCCTCGAGTGATTCAGACGTCTCGTAACCCCGTCCGCCCCGAATCTGCATCAGGTGATCGGCGCACTGCCATGCGACTTCCGTGTTGAAGAGTTTTGCCATCGCCGCCTCGAGACGGAGGTCCACGTCTCCGCGATCAGCAAGCCCCGAGGTGAGCCAGGTGATCGACTCCATGGCGAACGTATGCGAGGCCATCCAAGCGACCTTGGCGGCAACCGCATCGTGCTTTCCGATCGGAGCTCCCCACTGCACGCGTTCCTTGGCCCACTCGCGTGCGATCTCCAGCATCCGGCGCCCGCCGGAGGCGCATCCGGCCGGAATCGTCAGGCGCCCTGTGTTCAGGGTGATCAGCGCCAGCTTGAGGCCGAGCCCTTCGCCCCAGAGGAGATTCTCTTCCGGAATCACGACGTCGCGGAACTTCACGAGTCCGTTTCCGATGCCGCGAAGTCCCATGAACTGGCATCGGTGCGCGACTTCGATTCCCGGCGTGTCCATGTCGACGATGAAAGCCGAGATCTGCTTCTTCTCTTTCCCGTTCACGATCTTCGGCGGCGTCTGAGCCATGACGACGATGACTTCAGCTTTCGTGACGTTCGTACACCACAGCTTCTCGCCATTCAGAATCCAGCCCTTGCCGTCGGGCGTCCGAACCGCGGTCGTCTGCATCTTCGCGGGATCTGATCCCACGCCGGGCTCGGTCAGCGCAAAGGCCGAAATGGCTCCATTCGCGAGCCGCGGCAGGTACTTCTTCTTCTGCTCCTCGGTGCCGAAGAGTTTGAGCGGCTGCGGCACGCCGATCGACTGGTGGGCTGAGAGCCACGCCACCGTGGAACCACACCACGTCGCGAGCAGCGCGATCGCCCGGTTGTAGTTCGTAGCGCTGAAGCCGAGGCCTCCATATTCCTTCGGGATCTTCATCCCCCAGGCCCCGAGCTTCTTGAAGCCCTCGAACAGCTTGTAGTCGTACTCGCCCTTCCGGTCGATCTCATCCGCGTCGACGTTCTCGGCGACGAATCGCTCGAGCCTGGCCAGAAACTCGTCCGCCTCCGCCTTGTCCGCGGCCGGCTGCTCGGGAAAGGGATGAATCAGATCGAAGTTGACTTTGCCGAGGAAGAGATCGCCGACGAATGACGGCTTCTCCCATTCCTCGCGAGAGGCCTCCGCGACCTCCATTGCCTCGACGGCACCTTGTGTCTTTTCTTCGGGCATGGTGTGGCCTCCTTGGAACCTTGATTACAGATTCCGTACCTTGTTCAGCGGGATGGGGCAGTATGAATGAATGGTCATTCATCCGTCAAACTGGCAAGCTCCGCGCCATGTCGGGCTTCCACCAAAGCCCGATCTCCTCTCTGTAGGCGGGCAGAATCCCGCCCCCCTTCCTGCTCCACCCTTGGGATAAGCTTTGTCCCTGATGAAAGAACCGTCGGACATCACCGTAGCGACCGAGCTCGACGCGATCATCGACGACCGCGGCCTTCTCGCCGGGCCCCGCCCTTCGATCGACCGGGAGAAGCTGCAGTACCACCTGCGCGAGGTGCTCTCGCTGCTGCACGTCGATCTCGACGATGAAAACCTTCTGGACACCCCTCGTCGCTGGGCCGAATCGCTCGTGACGATGACCAGCGGTTACGACTACACAGACGTGAAGAAGCTGACGACCCTGTTCCGGAAGGCCTGCTCACGCGCCGACGAGGCGTGTCAGAACATGGTGATCATCGGAGGCTCGTACAAGACGTTGTGCGCGCACCACATTCTCCCCTTCTTCGGCCGCTTCATCGTCGGGTACATCCCGGAGCAGTGGATTATTGGAGCATCGAAAATCCCGCGGATCGTGGAAGTGCACATGCGGCAGCTGCAGTCGCAGGAGCATCTGGCGCACGATATTGCCGATACGATCGAGAAGATTCTGGAGCCCCGCGGGATCGCCGTCTGGATGGGAGGCGTACATCTCTGCATGGTCATGCGCGGAGTGGAGCAGGAGTCATCCTTCATGGAGACGAATGTCCTGCGAGGGGAGTTCCGTGACGACGAGAGAACGCGCGACGAGTTCATGTCGATCGTGAACCGGCGAGGAAGCCGCGACTGAACCTTTCCCCTTCCCGCGCGTAAGAGTCTTCGGGCCCATGACTCCTCGAAGACGCCTGATCCTTGCGCTCGCTCTGACCGCAATCGCGCTCACTGCGGTCGTCGTGTTCGCCGTGGTCCGTTTTCATCAGGCGGACACCCGCGGTGCGGCAGGCCTGAGCTACATCGAGGCTTCGCATCCCCGGCAGGGTCAGTTTCTCGGCATGGGTCCGGGAGACATCATGCTCTCCTACCCCGGAAGTGCCGCTCAACGTGCCGGAGTAGGGCGGGGAGACCGGGTCGTCGCGATCGACGGAATTCCGATCGCCGAGGTCGCGCGGCTCCGGCAGCTCGATGCGCGTGTTCGAAGCGGCGATACCGTCGTCTACACACTGGAGCGCGATGGCGTCCGCAGAGACGTTCCTCTTCGTTTCAGTGCGCTGTTCCGTAACAACACCACGACTGGGCTCTACATCGTGGTCCACGCGTTCGTCGGGATCTGCTTCGTCATCATTGGTCTGGTGGTCTTCACGCGAAAGCCGGACGACCGCCGGGTGATCGTCTTCTACGCGATGGTCATCGTCGGAGCGCTCTCGATCGCCGGCTCCATGCTTCTGGCGATCGATAACGTCGGGCTGCGGGGCATTGTCGTGGCTCCCGCGCAGACACTGCTTCCCCTTGCGGTGATCAGCGTTTTCGTCATCGCATTCCTCCCGCTCACCCTTCATCTGGCCCTCGTGTTTCCTCACGATCGCAAGGTTCTGCGCGACCACCCCGTCGTCATCCGATGGGTTTACGGCATTCCGCTACTGGGCGCCATCCTTGCCATCGCAATCAGTACGGCAAGCATGATCCTGCCGTCGATTGGAAAGACGGCGTCGTCGCGCGTCGACAGCGCGGGCAATATCGCGTTCGCGGTGCTGACTCTTGCCGGACTTCTGCTGGCCCTGCGGCTTGCGCGGCTCGGACGCACCGAAGGCTACCGACGTGCGATCGTCGACCGGCCTGGTCACACGCTTACTGCGCTCTTCGGCATCCTGTTTGGAGCTGCCCGCATCACCAGAGTTCTCGACCTGAAGATCGCGACCGCTGTCATCGCCGCCTTCACTACCCTGCTGCCATTCCTCGTCCTGGCGGCCTTCCCGGTGCTGGCCTGCATCGCGCTCTATCGCTCTTATCAGGAAGCGGGCTCCGAAGAGCGGCGGCAGGTGAAGTGGCCCCTCTGGGGAACGCTCATCGCGCTGGCGACGAAAGTCATTTTCTCCGTCGCCAACTACACCGCCATCGCGTATCTGATGGTGCGGGAGAAAGATCTCGGCGACTGGACGGTGCTGACATACTCGCTCCAGACGATTCCGGTCATCGTCTACCTTCTCATTCCGATTTCGTTCGCCTTCGCCATTCTCAAGTACCGACTGATGAACATCGACCTGATCATCAGAAGGACCGTCGCCTACGCGATCCTCAGCGGTGCGATCGTCGTGCTCTATCTGGTGCTGGTGGGAGGGCTCGGCACGGTCCTGGTTCAGTTTGCCGGCGTCCAGAACCAGACGATGGTGATTGCGTCGACGCTCGTGGTGGCTCTGCTCTTCGTCCCACTTCGCAACCGGCTCCAGGGACTGGTCGACAAGAATCTGTTTCCGCACCGGTTCAGCTACCCGGAAGCGTTGCGAGCCGTAGCTGCAGACGCCCGTATCGTGAGTGACGTCAGCGAGTTCCTCCATTCGGTTTCCGAGAAGCTCCAGCAGGCACTGCAGAACCGCTCCGTGGTGATCTTCACGGAACGGCAGGACGACTTCGTAGCGACGGCGAAGATAGGACTCGCCGATTCAGTTCTGGGCCGCACGCGACTCAGCGGCACCTTCGCGACACACCTCGAACGGCCTTTCGATCCTCGCAGAAGAACACTCGAGCCGGAACATGCGGAGGCACTCGCGCGCGTCGAGACTGTGCTCGTCGTTCCGATCGCGCGTCGCGGCTTCATCAGTCTCGCCCCGAAACTCTCCGGTGCGGTGTTCGATGTCGAGGACATCGATTTTCTTCAGTCTGTCGGTTCTGAGGTTGGCCTCGCGCTCGAGCGGATCCGCATGCAGGGAGACGAAGCCGATTTCGCGCAGGCACGCGCCATCCAGGAGCGCCTGATTCCCCGCGAGATGCCGAAAATCGAGCGACTCGAGATCTGTGGCGACTGGCAACCTGCCCGGACGATGGGCGGCGACTACTTTGACGCGATCGAGCTCGGCCCGGCCGAGGTGGCGCTCTGCATCGGCGACGTCGCTGGAAAAGGGATGCCGGCTGCGCTCATCATGTCGGGGCTTCAGGCTGCAGTCCGTTCTTCGGCACAGAGCTCGCCGCGCGAGCTCTGCGAAAGGGTTCGCCGCGTCGTGGTCTCGAGCCTTTCGGGTGGAAGGTTCGTCACCTTCTTCTATGCGACGCTCGACGTCGGCTCGTCGAGGCTGCGCTGGTGCAACGCCGGTCACAACGCTCCCATCCTGGTGAGAAACGATGGGACGACCGTCCGACTCGCGGGAGGCGGACCTGCATTCTCCCGGCTCTTCAGGGAGGATCCCTACACCGAGCACGAGACCTCGGTGTCGCCGGGTGACCGCATCGTGCTTTTCACTGATGGCCTTTCCGAGGCGGCAGGGCGTAATCCCGAACAATTCAGTGAAGAACGACTCGAGGCGATTGTGCGGGAGCACCGTCGGGAGACTGCCGACGAACTACGCCGGCTCATCGTGGAAAGTGCGCTCCAGCACTCGGGTGGCGAGCTGGACGATGACATGACGATCGTAGTTGCAGCGGTGGTTGAATGAAGCGCGACCTTTTTCCGTTCGATACTATGCTTGCAGTGCTGGAGACCTGTTCATGATCAAGAGCTTCCTCGCCGTCTCGCTCACTCTTGTTGCCCTCCCCCTGTTCGGTTCGCCGACGCGTCTGAATGGCGAGGCAGTCGTCCGCAGCATCGCTCCGGATCGCGTCGCGATCTTCGTCGATACGACGGGCGATCGGGTGATTGACCATGGATTTCTGCTGAGCGCCGACATCCCGACCGGATCTGGACTCGCGGTCCATCTCGCATCGGCCGAGGTCGAGTACAGCGACGGCTACGTCCGTGTCGCGGCGGCGGATGGGCGCTTCTATGACATGGTCGTGGCCGGCTACCCCGACCCGCCAAAGACTCCGGCGGACAGCAGGGTGGTCACACTGATCGGCTACTCGATCGTCCACAGCAGCGGCGACAGCGGCTGCACCATCGAGGGCGCCCGCGGGCAGGACGCCGGAATCTGCTACGCCTACGGCCGCGAGTGACGGGAGTAGGACGACACCTTCCAATGTTCAATCCGCTGCACGAGTAGCAGGAGCAACATGGCGATTGACAAGAAGAAGGTCTTCAACGAGATTCGAATTTTCCTCCTGATGATTCTCATCGTGAGCTCGCTCCGATCGGCCCTCGCCGACTGGAACGACGTTCCGACAGGCTCGATGAAGCCGACTATTCAGGAAGGCGATCGCGTGGTCGTGAACAAGCTCTCCTACGACCTGAAGGTCCCCTTCACTACCATCAGCATCTTCAAGTGGGACGACCCGCAGCGCGGGGATATCGTGGTGTTCTTCTCACCCGTCGACGGGACCCGGTTGGTGAAACGGGTCGTCGCCGTCCCTGGAGATCACATAGAGATGCGCGAGAACCAGCTGTACGTAAACGGGGAGCCGGCACGACAGTCTCCGATCGCGTCTCTCGATTCAGACGATTTCGGCGCTGCCCACATCCTCGACGAGAACATCCTCGGGCACAACCATAGGGTGATGCTGACTCCCGAGATCCCGGCGGTCCGATCGTTCGGACCGGCGATCGTCCCCGACCAGAACTATTTCGTGCTCGGCGACAATCGAGACAACAGCAACGACAGCCGATTCATCGGCTTCATCGAACGGCGGAGGATCGTTGGCAAAGCGGTCGCGGTCGCTTTTTCGCTCGATAGATCCAACTACTTCGCACCTCGATTCGACCGCTTTTTCGAGGGACTCACCTGAACAGACACCTCTCGAGCACTTCCTCAGGGAAGAGGCGGGACGGTCGAGAGGTTGTGAGCCTGGTAACAAACCTTACCGGAGGTGTTCATTGCGCAGACTCCCAGTTCTAACTCTCACTCTCAGTCTGATCTTCGCGGCCACGGCAGCCACAGCTCAGATGAAGGTCAAGCCAGCTCAGCCGGGAGAGACCCCAGCCGCAAGCCAGCAACAGCCGCTCGCCGTCGGGGGCGCCAGGCTCGCCACTGCGACCGAGTTCAAGCGGATCAGTCAGGCCGATGCCCTCAAGCTCCACAAGGAAGGGAAGGCGGTCTTCGTCGACGTCCGCTCGAACGAGCAGTTCAGTCTCGGCCACATCAAGGGGGCTCTCAGCATCCCTGGAAGCCAGCTGCTCAAGCGTTTCAATGAGGTGACCCCGGGGGTTGCGGTAATCGCCTACTGCGCCTGCAGCGAGGAGCAGTCGAGCGGCCGCGCAGCCAAGGAACTCACCGTCCGCGGCGTCCAGAACGTCTTCGCCCTCAAGGGCGGATGGGACGAATGGAAGTCGAATGGCTACCCTGCGGCGGTTGGATCGAAGTAGTCCCAAACGTAACCGGTATCACATTGCTGGGAGGTCAGGCAGGTTGCCTGACCTCCTTTTTTTTTGACATAGTCGCGGCATGTTCAAGATCGTCGAACTCTTCGCGCGCGAAATTCTCGACTCCCGCGGCAATCCCACCATCGAAGTCGACTGCCTCCTCGGTGGCGGAGCGCTGGGACGCGCCGCCGTTCCCTCCGGCGCCTCAACCGGGTCACGCGAGGCTCTCGAGCTCCGGGATGGAGACAAGAAGCGTTACCTCGGAAAGGGCGTGCGGACCGCCGTCGACAACATCGATCTGATCGCTCGTGAAGTCGAGGGGATGGACGCGCGAGAGCAGGCGATGATCGATCTGGTGATGAAACAGATCGACGGAACGGAGAACAAGGCGAACCTCGGAGCCAACGCAATCCTCGGCGTCTCACTCGCCGTCGCCCGAGCGGCAGCCGAAGCGGCAGGCCTCCCGCTCTTCCTCTACCTCGGCGGCGCGGGCGCTCGTACGCTGCCGGTCCCGATGATGAACGTCATCAACGGCGGAGCGCACGCCTCCAACAACCTCGATATCCAGGAGTTCATGATCATCCCCGCGGGATTCGACTCCTTCTCGGATGCGCTCCGCGCCGGAGTGGAGACTTTTCACCATCTGAAGAAGATCCTGCATGATCGCAAGCTGACCACCGCGGTCGGCGACGAAGGCGGCTTTGCTCCCGACCTCAAATCGAATGCCGAGGCGCTCGATCTCATCCTGAAGGCGATCGAGAAGGCCGGCTACCGGCCTGCGGATCAGATCTATCTCGGCCTCGATGTCGCGGCCTCCGAGTTCTTCCAGAAGAACAAGTACCGGTTCGAAGAGGCCGACCGCTCCAGCGATGAGCTGGTCGACTACTACGTCGAACTGCGCAAGAAGTACCCGATCATCTCGATCGAGGATGGGCTCGCAGAGGCCGACTGGGACGGCTGGGAAACGCTTTCTGGCGTGCTCGGATCGGGAACCCAGCTCGTCGGCGACGACATCTTCGTGACGAACCCCGCAATCTTCTCGAAAGGCATTGAGCGAGGCATCGCGAACGCGATCCTGATCAAAGTCAATCAGATCGGCACGCTCACCGAAACACTCGAGACGATCGAAATGGCAAAGCGAGCCGGCTACCGATCGGTGATCTCTCACCGTTCGGGAGAAACCGAGGATTCGACGATCGCCGACCTCGCGGTGGCGACGAATGCGGGTCAGATCAAGACCGGCTCCGCGTCGCGAAGTGACCGGATCGCGAAGTACAACCAGCTGCTGCGGATCGAGGAAGAGCTCGGCGATGCGGCGACGTTTGCCGGCAAGCCGATCTTCAAGGCGGCGCTCTAGCGATTCGACTATTTGACAGATCGCCCGCTGGTCAATAGATTGACTAACCATGGCGGGCGATCGCGACCTTGTCTCCGGGGTCATCCAGCTCGCAAATCTCCTGAACCGGAGACTCGCTCCGGTATTCGAGAAGGCGGGAGTCACACCTCAGCAATGGGCCGTGCTGTCAGCCGTGGCCCGTGCAGACGGACCCGTGACGCTCGTAGGGCTCGCACGCCGGCTCGCGGTCACGAAACAGAACATGACCGGAATGATCGCCCGGCTGGAACAAGCCGGAGTCATCGTCCGTCATGGCGACCCGGCCGATCTGCGTTCGTCTCTCGTCACGGTGACACGGCGTGGTCGAAACCTCGTCGAACGCCTCGGCCCGGTCTACGAAGAGTGGCTGCGAACCGCCGGAGGTACGGACATCCCCGAGCGTGAGATTCAGGCGCTCACGAAATCGATCGAGCGGTTGATCGAGGCGCTGGAACGCTGAGCATTGGTCCGCGGCTCTGGACTGCCCGCAAGCGTCGCGCGAAGCGCTTTGGAGTGCGGCGGCCTCAGACGCAGCTTTCACACGCCGTGCAAACGGTCAGACAGCACATCTCGCCAGGGATGCGGGCGTGCGATGTCGTCGTGCGGTGGCTCTGCGCTCTGAAAAGCGGCGTCTGAGGCCGCCGCAATCCAAAGCGCTACGCGCAACGACTTGACGTGATTCACCACGGAAGCCTCCAGACCGGGAGACGTTGCCAACCCCTCGGCTCTTTCAGGAACCGGATGCTCTCGCGGTGAGCGTTGCTACGACGCGATTCCGTCCCCGCTTCTTTGCCTCGTACAGACGGGCGTCGGCCGCCTCGAACAACGCGTCACGGTCCTGCCCGTCCTCAGGGAACAGTGCAGCTCCGATACTCACCGTGACCACTGATCCATCCTCAGGGGCAGGCAGGGCCTCGATTGCCGCCCGAACCCTTTCTGCGATCGCCGTGAGAGCTGGCCGGTCGACCTGTGGCGCGATGACTGCGAACTCTTCGCCGCCGTATCGAGCCGGAAAATCGACACTGCGCACGGTCTGACGGATCGCACTGCTGACACGCTGGAGCGCTTCGTTTCCGGCCTGATGACCATAGGTGTCGTTGTACTTCTTGAAGCGGTCGAGATCGAGGACGAGCACACCGAACGTCTCGGGATAACGGTCAACCCTCGCGAGCTCATCGTCGATCCGTTCGCGGAAGGCGCGGAAGTTCGGAAGGTTCGTCAGCTCATCCGTGCGGGCACGGGACCGCAACTCATCGGCCATCCGGTTGAAGGCCGTCCCGAGAGTGGCAATCTCGTGATCACCGGCGATCGGCGCGCGAGCGGCGAGGTCTCCGGCCGCCACGCGGTCCGCGGCAGCCGAGAGCTCTTCGATCGGCGTAACTACCTTGCGGAGCGTGATCTGCACTGCGGCGAAGGCAAGCAGTGCAATGATCCACGCCACCGCGAGTCCACTCGACATCATCGACCGGCTCTCGCGTTGGAGCGCCGGCAGTTGCCGCGAGATCTCCCTCTTGCGCATCGCGATGATCTGTTGCGCATCGGTGACGATCGCATGCGCGGTCGCATCAATATCGGCGCGCCGCGGTTCGCTCTCTTCGATGACGTCCCGGAACGCGGCGAGCCGGGCACGGAGCCTTCGCGCATCAGGAGCTGGGATTGGCACTCCGCCGAGCAGTTGTGAGACTACGAGATGGCGCTCCGGCAACTCCTGTCCGTCGAGGTAACGGACATGAAACGAGTTCTGCGCCCGGATCAGTTCCTCGAGCCCCGCGACGGCACGCGTCTCAACAGAGATGATCTGCGTCCAGCGTTCCTGCGCGAGCTTCGCTCTCCACGTCAGGCCGAATGTGATCGCGAACAAAGCCACGGTGAAGGTGCCGGTCAGCACGAGCACCCGCGTTCTTAGACGCCGCCTTCGCACCGAGCGAGGATACGGCAACAGGGGGTATGCCGTCGTGGCGTCATGACGCTAAGCCTTGGCAAAAAATGAGATTTGTCGCCCCTCTCCCCGCGATTCTAGCGGGGAGAGGGTGGCCCTGAGCGAAGCCGAAGGGCCGGGTGAGGGGCCGCGCAATCGATCAAACGCGAGCAAGCTGCAGTGCAGGACGGTTGTTCGACGCCGTCGTTCACCAGCACCCTGACGCGTGATGCGACGCCGCCGGGCTCCGATTCTTTTCGCACTAGAATACGCCGCCTATGCGACATAAAGACTTCATCGAAGTTCACAGCTACACCGCGGACGAGGTTCAGGAGATTTTCGAGCTCGCGCGCGACATGAAAGCGAATCCTGGAAAATTTGCGACCGCACTTCAGGGACAGACGCTGGCGATGATTTTTGAGAAATCGTCAACCCGCACACGCGTCTCGTTCGAGGTGGGGATGTTCCAGCTCGGCGGGCACGCTCTCTTTCTATCTGCACGAGACATTCAACTCGGCCGCGGAGAGCCTATCTACGACACGGCGAAGGTGCTCTCGCGCTACGTCGACGGGATCATGGCCCGGACCTTCGCCCACAAAACGGTGACCGATCTGGCCGAGTACGCGACGGTCCCCGTAATTAACGGTCTGACCGATCTCTCGCATCCTTGTCAGTCGATGACCGATTACTTCACCGCCTGGGAGAAGTTCGGTGGCGAGCTGAAGGGACGCAAGATCGCCTATGTCGGCGACGGCAACAACATGGCCCACTCGCTGATGTACGCCGCGCCGAAGGTCGGAATGGACATCGCCGTCGCCACACCGGCCGGATATGCACCTGATGCGCAAGTCGTCGCACAGGCCAGTGTCGCTGCCGAGTCCGCCGGCACGAAGATGACCGTGACGACTTCGATCGAAGAGGCTGTCCGGGATGCCGACATCGTCGAGACCGACGTCTGGGCCTCCATGGGGCAGGAAGAAGAGGCAGAGAAGCGACGGCGCGACTTCGACGGCTGGATGATCGACGCCAGGCTGATGGGGCTCGCCAGAAAAGAGGCGATCTTCATGCACTGCCTGCCGGCCCACCGCGGCGAGGAAGTCTCAGCTGAGGTGATCGACGGCGAACAGTCGGTGATCTACGACGAGGCCGAGAACAGGCTCCACATTCAGAAGGCGATCATGCACATGCTGATGGCGGGGCGTCAGCGCTGAGGCTGGCGTCGCCCATGCAGAACGGAACGCAGCCGCCAGTGTGGGGCCCTCTGATATGACCGATCCACAAACTCGGCAGAGCCGGGGACTTCTCGTCGTCATCGCACTCGCGGTGGTTTTTTTCGCGTTGCTGGTGCTGATCGTACTGAAGTCGAGCCGCGACGAGCCGCGACCGATGGCGGAAAGCGAGACGCTGACGGTGATCCCGATGCGGATCAGTATCCGTACCGAGCCGCAGGCCCGCGCTCCGGTCGTGACCAGCGCGACGCGTGGCGACCGTTTGACGATGCTCGAGGATCGCGACGCATGGGTGCGCGTCAGAAACAGTGAAGGCCTGGAGGGTTGGGCCGAACGGGCGAACCTCGAACGCGTCGTCGAGCAGCAGCGCCGCGAGAAAAGGGCACAGACGATCCGGAACCTCCCTCCCCTCGAGGGAGTGGCGACGTCGCGCACGCCGCTCTACGCCGGCCCGGGCATCTTCTATCCTCTGGTCGGAGAGCTCGCCAAAGGCGCCGATGTGACCGTGCATACGCGCGATCATGAGTTCTACGCGATCGCTTACGGGAAGGCGGTTGCCTACGCCGAGGTCAGCTCGATCGACATCGCGGCACCACTCGCGCACGAGCTCATCGTCCGCACTAATGACGATGCATCGATCGAGGAAACCGACACGGCTCCGCGTGAGATCGCCGAGTTCCGCGAAGATCCGCCTGCGCCGGTTGAGAGCGCGCCGGAGCCGGTTGCCGAAGCGCCGCGGGTTCAGCCCGTGGGGGGCGTCTACAGCGTCGTTCCGCCCGGAGGAACACAGCCCGAAGAGCTCGATCGGGTGGTGCCGAACTACCCTCCCGCGGCGCGACGCGCAGGCATTCAGGGGCCCGTCGTGGTCCGCGGCATCGTGCGTCGTGACGGCAGGATCGACAACGTGGAGGTGATCCGCGACCTGCCGTACGGCCTCGGAAATGAGGCCCGGCGTGCCGTCAGCCGCTGGCGCTTCCGTCCTGCCACCTATCGCGGTGAGCCGATCGACGTCTACTACACGGTGACGGTGAATTTCCGGCTCCAATAGCGCGTTTCTGCGCGCTCATGTCCCGTTTCACCTTTCCCGACGCCCCGGGCGATCTCCTCGGCGCACACATCTCGACGAAGGGCGGTCTCTCGACCGTCTTCGAGCGCGCGGAGGCAATCGAAGCCTCTGCGCTCGCCCTCTTCGCGAAGAACTCGAACCAGTGGAAGGGAAAGGCACTCACCGAAAGCGACTGCGCCGATTTCACAGCACGGCGAACCGTACGACCGATCGTTACGCACGCCTCCTATCTGATCAATCTCGCGACGACGAACCCCGAGTTTCACAGCAAGTCGATCGCCGCGATGATCGACGAGCTCGATCGCGCCGAGAGGCTCGGCATCCATGCGGTGGTTCTTCATCCCGGGGCGCATCTCGGCGCGGGAGCCGGCGCGGCAGCCGACCAGATCGCACGCTCCCTCGATCAGATTCACGCCGCGATCCCGAATCACCGCGTGGTGACACTGCTCGAAACGGCTGCCGGTCAGGGCTCGTGTGTTGGATGCACTTTCGAAGAACTCGGCCGCATGCTCGAGCTGGTCGATGACAAGCGGCGCGTCGGCATCTGCTTCGATACCTGCCACGTCTTTGCCGCTGGCTACGACATCCGGACGGCGTCGGGTTATGCCGAGACGATGGACGAGCTCGAGCGGTACGTCGGTGCCGATGCGGTCGGAGCGTTTCACCTCAACGACTCGAAGAAAGGACTCGGATCCCGCGTCGACCGCCACCAGCACATCGGAGAGGGCGAGATCGGGCTCGATGCGTTCGCGTTTCTGCTGAACGATGAACGGTTCCGCGCGATCCCGAAGTTGATCGAGACTCCTAAGACCATCGAAACGGAATCGGATCGGAAGAACCTGACTGTGCTCAGGTCGCTGATCGGCTGACCTCGCCGGCTCTTTGCGAGCGTCACTTTCTCTTGCTAGAGTGCCGCTCTATGGCAGACCGCATCCCTCATCCGACTTCCGGCACCCGCATTGGCTACGAGAACAACCGCCTCATCGTCCCCGACGATCCGATCATTCCTTACATCGAGGGCGACGGTACCGGTCCCGACATCTGGCGTGCAACGCGCTACACGATCGACGGGGCGGTCGAGAAAGTCTATGGCGGAAAGCGGAAGATCCATTGGCATGAGGTATTCGCCGGCGACAAGGCATTCGAGAAGTTCGGCGAGTACCTGCCGCAGGAAACGCTCGATCACGTTTCGCACTACCGCGTGTCGATCAAGGGTCCGCTCTCGACTCCGGTCGGCGGCGGCATCCGCTCACTGAACGTCACGCTGCGCCAGGTGCTCGATCTGTACGCATGTGTGCGTCCGGTACGCTACTTCGACGGCGTCCCTTCGCCGGTCCGTGAGCCGCAGCAGGTCGACATGGTGATCTTCCGCGAGAACACGGAAGACGTCTACGCCGGGATCGAGTGGCCTGCGGGCTCGGATCTGGCGAACAGCGTGATCGAGTTTCTCAACTCGATGGAGCGGCGCAGCGCGGCAAAGATCCGCGAGAACTCGGCGATCGGAATCAAACCGATCTCGGAGTTCGGTTCGAAGAGGCTCGTCCGGAAGGCGATCGAGTATGCGATCGCCACGAAACGGGAATCGGTAACGCTGGTTCACAAAGGCAACATCATGAAATTCACCGAAGGTGCCTTCAAGGACTGGGGTTACGAGCTCGCGAAGGAAGAATTCGGCGACGTGACGATCCCCGAGGCAGAACTGAGCGGGCCGCCCCCCGCGGGGAAGATCGTCATCAAGGACCGTATTGCCGACTCGATGTTCCAGCAGGTGCTGCTCCGGCCGACGGAGTATTCAGTGCTCGCGACGACGAACCTCAACGGCGACTACATTTCCGACGCGCTCGCAGCACAGGTCGGGGGGCTGGGAATGGCTCCCGGCTCGAACGAATCCGACGAGGTCGCGATCTTCGAGGCGACTCACGGCACAGCACCCAAATATGCCGACAAGGACGTCATCAATCCCTGCTCGCTGATTCTCAGCGGCGTCATGATGCTCCGCCACCTCCACTGGTTCGAAGCCGCCGACGGCATCGAACGCGGCATCGCCGAGACGATCCGTCAGAAGAAGGTCACCTACGATCTCGAGCGCCAGATGGAAGGGGCCACCAAGGTCCGGACGAGCGAGTTCGCGAAGTACGTGGTGGGGAACGTTTAGTTCCTCGGGGTTCCTCGGAGTTCCTCGGAGTTCCTCGGAGTTCCTCGGGGTTCCTCGGTTTCTCGGTTGCTCGGGGATTTCTGTAGCGCGGGCGTCCTCGCCCGCCGTACCGCGGACGTCCTCGTCCGCACGGGGGCGTCTCGCCCCCCGTGCGTCCCCTGATTCGGGTGGCGCAACCCGTAGAAGGCGTCGGCTCGTGTTCGCTGTAGGGTCGTCGGCAAGGGATCCCTCTCCGTCCTGCGCCCCTCCCGCCGCACACCCGCCCCCGGGGCTCCGGCGGCTCGGGATGACAGGCATGTGAGCCCGAAGAATTTCACGGGCAACTCCGAGGAACTCCGAGGAACTCCGAGAAACCGCCCCTACGCTTCCGCCGCACGCCAGGCCAGGAACCACGGCTCACGGCGCCCGAAGCGGGTCGCCAGCGCGACGCCGACTCCGAAGACGGAGGCGAGGCCCCAGACCACGGTACCTACGACAGGGATCATCCGAATGGTTCCGAGCAACAGCAGGCCGACGACGACCATCGCCAGATCACCGCGAAGCCACTTGCGGGAGGTGAGCTGCGTGCGGTTGCGCGAGCCGGCGATCAGCGTTCCTACGGCGTGAAAGACAGCGATCATGCCGTAGATCTTGGTGAGGATCGCGAAGACGCCGAGGGCGGCCAGCAGGGGGATTCCGACGAGGTAGGGAACGAGATACGAGAAGGCGATCGCGGTCAGTACGAAACTGGTCAGCGCGACGAGGCCCAGCACGAAGCAGTGAAGAGCACTCGTCCGGACTTCCGCCGAAGAGGTGCGAATCTCGCGGCCTCCCATCAGAGTCACGGCGACCGCGAT
>DASVLC010000309.1:0-10006 GCA_036385045.1 Thermoanaerobaculia bacterium
GGAGCTCGAGTTCAACGTGCGAGATACCGGGATCGGCATCCCGGCCGACCGGTTGCCTTTTCTCTTCACTCCGTTCACGCAGGCCGATGCATCAACGACGCGCCGCTACGGCGGCACCGGTCTCGGCCTCGCAATCTGCAAGAGGCTCACGGAACTGATGGGTGGCACGATCTCGGTGAAAAGCGTCGCTGGAAAGGGAAGCACGTTCACCTTCACAGTTCAGGGCGTGTTTGCGGAAGACACCTCCGGCGAGGGGTTGCTCGAGACGGTTTCCCTCACGGGCCGTCGCGTCCTGGTCGTCGACGACAACGCGACCAACCGCCGCGTACTCTCCGGTCAGCTGACTGCATGGGATCTGGAGGTCTTCGCTGCCGCGGACGCCGCCGAGGCACTTCGGGCCGTCGCGGAACAGCCGCCGTTCGCCCTGGGGATCCTCGATCTGCACATGCCGGATGTCGACGGTTTGTCGCTGGCGAGGCGAATGCGCGAACAGCCGAATGCGGCCGCTCTCCCGCTTCTTCTCCTTTCCTCCTCGTTCGTCCAGAGCAAGGACGATCCCGAGAGGCTTTTCCGCGCGCGGATGATGAAGCCTGTACGGCAATCGAAACTCTTCGATTCAATCCTGCAGGTACTGGCCGGGAACGCGCAGCGATCGATCCCCGATTCAGCCGGTCGAGGGCTCGAGAACATCTCCGCCGGTGCTCCCCTCGACATCCTCATCGTTGACGACAACGAGATCAATCGTAAGCTCGCCGCGATTGTGTTCAAACGATTCGGCTACGACCCCGACTTCGCCGTCGATGGTCGCGGGGCCGTCGAGCGCGTCGAACAACGGATCAACTCTCAGCAGCCCTACGACCTGATCTTCATGGATGTCCATATGCCGGAGATGGACGGGCTCGAAGCCACTCGGCACATCCGACAGCTGGAGAGCGATAGAGAGTCTGCTGCCCGGCATCTGGTCGTCGCAATGACCGCCGATGCGATGCCCGAGGATCGTGAAGTCTGTCTCGCCTCGGGCATGGACGACTATCTGACGAAACCGCTCGAGTTCGATGCAGTCCGGAGGGTGCTGGAACGTGCTGCATCGAGCTCTTCCACCAAGACGCTCCCCCTGCAGGTGATGTCCGATCCGCCGCTCGGAACGACGGACTCCCAGCCCTCCCCTGCCGAGCCCCTTACTGTCGACTGGTCGCGGCTCGCGGAGTTGCGCGAGTACGATTCGCCGGACGGAAAAATGGTCAATGGAGCGATCACCCTGTTCGTAGATCAGGCGACTTCCAAGCTCGAGATCCTGCGAAGCAGCGCTGCAGCCGGCGACGGCAAATCGCTGCGAGCATCCGCACATGCGTTGAAGGGCGCTGCGCTGAACGTCGGCGCAAACGCGGTTGCGGAGTACGCGTCACAGCTCGAACGGGCCGCTAAGGAGAACATGCTCGACGGAACCAGTCGGACCGTGGAGCAGCTTGCAGAGGCAATCGGTCTGACCTGCCACGAACTACGCAATCGCCCGTCGTCAACCCGGGAACCGTGAGGATGAGAGGAGAATGATGAACGACCACGAAGACACCGCGACGATCGACCTTGAAGGGATCTCGAGTGCCGTGCCTGACGTTTCCTCCGAGGCATTCGAGAACGCCGCGGCCATCGGAGACGAGAAACTGCGGGCTGCAGGGTTCTTCGTTAATCCGGTCCGGCACGCCAGTGCTCCCTTCACCGGTAAGTCGCCGCTCGTTCTCGTCGTCGAGGACGACCCCGGAACCGTCATGGTCATCGAGGGTGTGCTGCAGAGCAGGGGAATGACAACCCGCTCCGCTTCGACACTTCAGACGGTCGCTCGCGCCATGAACGCAAAGCCACGACCCGACCTGGTCCTGCTCGACATCGTGCTGCCAGACGCTAACGGGTTCGCCATCCTCGAACGATTGCGCCGTCATCCTGAGCTCAATGCTGTGCCCGTGATCATGTTGACCAGCCTGAGCGATCCTGCCGATGTTGCGAAGGGGCTCGCCCTCGGAGCAACCGGCTACATGGTCAAACCCGCAAAACCTCAGGCGCTTCTCTCGGCGATCGATGGGGTGCTCGGCATCAACAGGAATTCGTAGCCCGTTGGCCGGCAGGGTTGGTACCCACGGGGCGCGTCAACGCTGCGCACGGCCGGTCTTCAGGTGGTGGCGATCGCGCGGAGTGCCTCGAGCGAGTCGATCATCGCGCGACCATTGTGGTAGCCAGCCTTCCACAGACCCGCTTTGTCTCCGGAAGACTTGCCGCGAGGGGAGATGCGGTTGTGCCATTCCCCACCCTGCCAGTCGACCTGGTATCGGTCGACGAACTCGAGCGTCGCCGCAAACACTGCCAGGTACGCGGCGTCGCCTGTGAGCTCATACATTCTCACCGCGCTGAGCATCGCCTCAGCCTGAACCCACCAGATCTTGTCACGACGATCAGCGAGCCGGCCGGGACGTCCGCTTTCGAAGAAGCCGCCCTTCCGAGAATCCCAGCCATGACTCATCGCTACGTCGAACCTCGCCACCAGTACGGATCGGAGAGAGTCGATGTCATAGCTGGTGCTTCTTGCCGCATCGATGAGCAGCGTTATGCTCTCCAGATAGTGACCATAAGAGCTCCTGGCGTACGCCCGTTCCGGACGAGGGCGCCAGTCCGGATTAAAGAGATCGCCGGCTCCGGGACCATCCAACCTGGCGACGCGCAACCCGATGATCTCGATCAGCTCAAGCAGACGATCTCGAACCAGCGGTCGGAGACCAAGGTCGTGCAGCGCGGTGAACGCCTCGAGCAGATGGAGATGCGTGTTCATCTGCTTCCAGCCCGGCGGCGCTCCGAGGTATGAACTGCTGCGATCTTTGGCAACCGTCCAGTCTCGCTCGAAGGCTTCGGTATAGCCGCCATGAGTCGCGTCGTGCGCGCGCAGCTCGATCACGTCGAACGTTGCTTCCGCCAGCCGCGCCGCCTCCTGGTTCTGTCTCGTCCTGGCATACTCAGCCAGAGCAAAGATCGCGAAGGCCTGGCCGTACAGGTGCTTGCCAGTGCGTACCGGCGCACCTTCCTCTTCTACCTCCCAGTAGAAACCGCCGTGCTTCGGATCGTGCAGGTTCTCACGGAGAAAACGAAAGCCACTGTCGGCCGCGGACGCATGTTTGGCGGTGCCATATCTGCTCCGGAGGAGTCGCGAGAAGAGCCATAGTGTGCGCGCCTGCGTGACGATTCCTCTTCGGCCGCCGTCGCCCAGCCGATAACCACCCCGAGAGGTGTCCGTGGTTTCGATCCAGAAAGGGACGATGTTCTCGAGGAGATTGCGCTCGACCCTCGGCAGGCAGGCTTTGGCAATCGCTTCAGGTGTAAGGTCCGAAGCCAGGCGCGTCCTCCATGGAGGTGGAGGCGAACCCGCGAGACGCCGTACGAACTGCACGATGTTAGAGAGGGCTCGCATGACCGCGTCAGGCGCCTTCGCGCCGGTCTCGAAGCCGAGTATACGGAACTTCACCCCGGGTCCTGATGAGCCGGCCGCATTCGACATCGTTCGGCCTCCGCATATGATCTCGCCTCATGACGATTGCCACGATCAATCCAGCCACGGGTGAGACGGTGAAGGTATTCGAGGCGATGAGCCAGGAAGAGGTCGAGCGCCGGCTGACGAGGTCGGTCGAGGCTTTCAAGCTGAATCGCTCGCGATCATTCGCGGATCGCGCCGAACGGATGTTTCGCGCGGCGGAACTGCTCGAACGGCGCGAGTCCGAGCTCGCGCGGCTCATCACGCTCGAGATGGGAAAGCCACTCGCAGCCTCCGCGGCCGAAGTGCGCAAGTGCGCTCTGGTCTGCCGCCACTATGCCCAACACGCGGAGACCTACCTCGCCTCTGAGCACATCGCGACCGATGCGAGAGAAAGCTACGTTCGGTTTGATCCATTGGGTCCTGTGCTGGCTGTGATGCCATGGAACTTCCCGTTCTGGCAGGTCTTCCGATTTGCCGCTCCTGCTCTGATGGCGGGCAATGCCGGTCTGCTGAAGCATGCCTCGAACGTTCCGCAGTCCGCCATTGCCATCGAACAAGTTCTGCACGACGCCGGATTCGACCAGGGCGAGTTCCAGACTTTACTGATCGGGTCGCGTGAGGTGGCAGGGATCCTCGAGGACGATCGTGTCAAGGCGGCCACGCTCACAGGCAGTGAGCCCGCGGGTGCCAGTGTCGCCTCGATCGCTGCCGGCAAGATCAAGAAGAGCGTGCTCGAACTCGGAGGAAGCGATCCATTCATCGTGATGCCGAGCGCGGATCTCGAGCAGGCGGTCAAGATCGCGATCAAGGCGCGCATCGTCAACAACGGCCAGTCGTGCATCGCCGCGAAACGATTCATACTTCATGATGCGATCGCTGAAGAGTTCGAGACGCGCTTCGTCGAGGCAATGAAGGCGCTTCGCGTCGGCGATCCGATGGAAGAAGCGACGGACGTCGGCCCTCTCGCGACACCTCAGATCCTGAACGAACTCGAGGCACAGGTAGACGCGAGTATCGAGGCCGGCGCGAAGCTGCTGACCGGAGGGAAGCGGCTCGACGGCAAGGGAAACTACTACCTCCCAACCGTTCTCGCCGCGATTCCCATGGACGCACCAGCTTACGCCGAAGAGACCTTCGGGCCGGTCGCGTCACTTTTCCGCGTTCGCGATGTGGACGAAGCGATCCGACTCGCAAATGCAACCGTTTTCGGTCTCGGGGCGAGCGTCTGGACCACGGATCAAGAGGAGATTGAACGGTTCACCATCGCGATCGAGTCGGGTCAGGTATTCGTCAACGCGATGGTTGCGTCGGATCCGCGGCTTCCTTTCGGCGGTGTAAAAACCTCAGGCTTCGGCCGCGAGCTCGGCATCTATGGCATTCGCGAGTTTGTGAACATCAAGACGGTCTGGATCGCGAAGTGAGGCAAACGGTGCTGCGTTAGGCGCGGGTCCGTCATCACGATCTGGGCACGGCAGGGGCACGATTGCGGAAGCGATATCGGTCAGAGAATCGGCTCCGAGTGAGCTGCGTAGCAGCTTCGGATGGTAGCCGGGGGTCGGAGCGCGGACGCGCTCAGACCCCCGGTAAGCCTTATAAACGAGTGTGCCGCGTAGCGGCACCGGACCACTACCGTGTTACGCGGCATACATGTGTCTTGTCCGGTGCCGCTACGCGGTACGCTGGTGGCGCTCAACGCGCATAAACGCGTGGAAATGGCTGGGAAGTAGTGAGGGATCTGGCGTTGCCAATCACGTGCATCGCACCGCCTGCCCAGATCCTCAGGCTACGCTCAGGATCACAGCCTGGCGGAGCTTAAGTTAAGGCCATTGTGACGACAGCCTAATGGGCTTCAGGTAAAGCCCACGACGTCAGGCGAACAATCCTGCGCTGCATACCGGAGCGACAGACGCGCTCCGGTATGCAGCTGAAGTCCACGTTACTGCAGAACAGTGGGGGCTACGTCCGGACAGACCTGCGTCGTCCGGGTTGCGATCTGGTCCTTGATCAGCCGCTTCGGGTCGCCGGCTCCGAGATCGCTGGTCCCATCCTTCACGACCTCACCGATCAGGCCGCCTGCTACTCCCGGTGCGTCGGCGTCACTAGCGCCTCCCTGTGCCACTGCCCGCTCGAGTCCTGCCGTATTCATCGTCATGGCCGGCAGCTGGGTGAACACCTCCATCATGAACGCCTGGCACGTTGCCTCACCTCGCTCGACCCGATCGAGACGCGCCAAAAAGTACCGCGCAGGAACATCGACGTTGCAGGCTTGCAGCGCTTTGCTGGAGCTGTCGACGGTTTTCGTTCCGACTGCCATTCCCTTAATGCGAGCGCAATCGTGGGTCGGGTTCTCGCCCGCCACGGCCTTTGCCCACGCGGCGTCAACCGCTTTCTGGTGCGCGGCTTCCACCTTCGGCCCGCCGCTCGAGCTCGCTCGAGTCGAGGGAGCGGCGGCCGAGGCCTGAACTTCACTGCTCTCCGAGCCGCCGCAGGCGGTCATCGTGAGCAGGGCAGCAGTTGCAATCCACGGCAGAGTACGTTTCATCCATTCTCCCTATTTATGGTTTGAGCACACTCCGAGTGTCGAGGTCGATGCACGGGGGCTCGCGACCATCCTACCCCGGTTCAAGGCTCAAACAGCTGCCTAACGCACAAGGATCAGGAGGTGAACTGCTTCCACACGTCGGTTCTGAATAGCTCCGCCTCGACTCCTTTGCTCTGGATCATCACCAGAAAGGCAGGGTTGTCGACGAGACGCAACGCCTTCCCGCTCATGCCGAGCCGCTCAAAGAAATCCGGCTGAGTCATGATCCCTTCGAGTCTGAGACCGGACTTCATCCCCTCCTGCGCAAGAAGATCGAAGTCGATGTCAGACGTGATGTCGACTTCCCCCGGTCGCGCGTACATGTAGTCGACATCATCACGAAGCCGGCGGAAGACGTTCAACCGGACGGCGAGGCGTCGCTGCCATGAATAAGGCCGGAGCTGCGAGATTCGCCGACCCACATCCCAACGCCACTCTTTGAGAACCGCGAGCAGACGGCGGTTCGTGATTTTCAGCCCGTAGAAGAACATCGGCTTTGCCACGGCATACACACGCACGGCTTTCGCGTCGTGAGAGAAGCTTCCGTGGCGGTATCCGTAGTCGATGGTCAGCACGTAACCTCGCTGGAGTCGCTCGGACAGCCGTCGCATCCAGAGAAGCGCTCCGACGTTCACCGGCACCTCCCAACCTCCCTCGAGAACTTCCTGATGTCTGGCGTTCAGCTTCTGCACGGCGTCGATGTACGACGAATAGGGCTCGGCATCCGGAAGCGGCCCGAACACCTCCGCTAGCTTCCCGGCGGGTGTGATCGTGACATAGGCCATGGCATAGCTGCGATCCGTGGCGCTCCACCGCAGTCGGTCGACGGGAAAGGCATCCGGAAGCTCGTTGGAGACGAAGATCCGTGGAGAGTCTTTCTCGAGTAGTCCTGCCGGATCAGGCAGGTCGATACCGGAGCCTTCGATCCAATCCATCTTCCCCTCATGCGTGAACTCCTCGAGTGTCTTTCGCTGAAGGCTTCTCAGCTCGGTGCTGATCTCGACGATCACGTAACGGACGGCCTGATAGAGATCGGGGAACTTCTGACGGATCCGTGCGAGAGTGGAGAGAGCCATCGTCCCTCTCCCCGCTCCCATCTCGATGAGCTGCAGGACGGCCGGCCTTCCCAGCGCGATCCACATCTCGTGGTACTGCCTCGCGAGGCCAGCCCCGAACACGGCGGGCGCCTTCTCGGGATAGGTTCCAAAGTCCGAAGAGCTGCTCTTGCTTCCGATCTTTCCTTCTCGAGTGGTGTAGTACCCGCACTCGCTGTCGAACAAGGAGAGCGCCATGAATTCTGAGAAGGCGATCCGGCGATCGGCGCTCGCCTCGATCCGCTCCTTCAGCTTCTCCTTCAGACGATGGGAGGCGTCGAGCATTAACGGGCTCCTCATGCGCACATAGACCTCACCATTCAAAGGACACGATCGCTTTTTCCTCGATGGACCGGCGTTGATGGTAGCGCGCCAGCGAGACGGTCCGGCCCGTGGTTTCCGCAACCAGCATGTGATGGTCCCATGCTGATGAATTGCTTACGACTTCTCGATCGAACGTTACGAGCGATGGTGGCCTGTGCTTTGCGGAAGGCAAGCCCATGACCTGGCTCGTCTGGCTCGGAGTTGCTGTCGTCATCGCTGCGTTGGCAGCCATTACCGGTATCAAGCCGAAGGGCACGCGACATGTCGCCAACACCCGCATGATGGGGGCTGGACGGGTCGTGCTGGTCGTGATCGTTCTCATCTTCGCGTACCTTGCGTATCAGGCTCGCTACGGAGTGTAGGCCTTAAGCTACCTTCCTCCTCGCACCGACCACCGCAACGCCTCCGCATCATCACTTCCCCACCTGCACCTGTACGCGGCACCAGGTCATCGGAGCTTCACGAGACCGGCGCGCAATACGTCCGTCAGCGTTTCAGCAGGAACGGCTGGCAACGGCGTCGGGTCTGGCGGATCGGTGATCCGCGGCGCCAGACTCCGTTCGAACCAGGCGACATCGTGCCACGACCCCTGCTTGTAGCCGATACTCCGGAACACCCCGATCGGCGTGAACCCGACTGCCTCGTGAAGCCTCACGCTCGCTTCATTCGGGATCGTGATCCCGGCGAAGGCATTACGAAAGCCCTGCACCTCGAGAACGGCAAAAAGCGTTATGTATAGCGCTCGCGCGACGCCACACCCGCGTGCGTCTTCCCGAACGTACGCAGAGACCTCCACCGACCATTGATACGCGGCGCGGTCCCGATGCCGGCTTGCGTACGCATAACCGATCACATCGCCAGCCCGCTCGCAGACAATCCAGGGCGTTCGTTCGAGTGTCGTCCCGATACGCAGCGACATCTCTCGAGCATCCGGCGGTGTCAGCTCGAAAGAGATCGGCGTGTAAAGAACGGCAGGACGGTAGATCTCCGCTACGGCCGCGCCATCGGCGGAAGTCGCGAGTCTGATGATCGCCGCGTTCATCTCGGCATTCTGCCGGTGAAGAGGCACGATGAGAAGGGGCAACCCCTCTGCGCGATCGGCGAGGCGCTTGACTACTTCTGCTCGAGCAGCCTTATGCGTCATGATCCCGAAGCACAACGAAGGGGAGCTATGCAACATCTCGGAATCGCTGCACACAGTATCGAAGGCGCCTCGCTCTGTCTTCGCACCTTCTGCCACGAGGGATCGCGCGTTCTCGGCGCGCATGACCATCCAGACGTCTCGCTCGACTGCGTCGCGATGGCGCGCAGCATGGCCGCGTGGGACGCGTCCGACTTCTCCTCGATCCGTGCGACGCTTGCGGCGAGTATCGAACGTCTCGCCCGCATAGGAGCCGGCTTCTTCGTCTGTCCCGACAACACCGCACATCTCGCACTCGAAGTCCGAGGCGACGATCTGGCGATTCCTGGATTGCACATCGCAGAGGTTGTGGCCGAACGCGCACAACGGGATGGGCGCACCCGTGTAGGCATTCTCGGCACCCGTTACACGATGGACGGCCACGTTTACCCAGACGCGCTCGCTCGACGCGACATCGCGTGGGAACTGCCAGAAGAGCACGAACGCCGAGCCATCAATACGATCATCTTCGACGAACTCGTCAACGGGATTTTCACAGAGGCGGCGAGAAGCGAGTTCGTGACGATCATCGGAGGCCTGGCCGCGCGCGGATGTGATGCCGTAGCGCTGGTGTGCACGGAGATTCCACTCCTCATCCCGCCGGATGCTTCACCTCTTCCGACTCTCGATTCGACACGATTACTCGCCCAGGCCGCGCTCGAGGTGGCACTCGGAACGCGGCCGATGCCTCGCTGGCGCGGTGGGCCGGTGCGCCGCTAAGCGGGCGTCACAGCTTTTCGGCCGGCACTGTCGGCTCGGGCGGCCTTGACTGGTGAGACCGGAGGCAGCCTGCTGCTCGTGATGCTGATGCAGGGGGGCCTTCGGCCTCCGCCCCTCTCTCCCGGGCGCTCCCCCTCGCGCTTCTGCCACTCGGCACCTCCAATGCATTAGCCCGGTGTATGTTCAACGGACAACCTATGCAAATGAGGGTTATGGGCCGGGCGGGCGTCGTCCTTACGGCGATTTTGTTGACGGCCGCGGCTGGAGCACAGACGGCGATCAATCCTGGATGGAACCTCTTCAGCCCGCAGCAGGATGTGGAGATCGGCCAGCAGTCGGCCGCCGCTGCCGAGCAGCAGGTCCCGATCCTCCGCGACCGCCAGATCGAGCAGTACGTCGACAGCATCGGCCAGCGGCTCGCCGCGAACGCAGGAGGACCGAACTTCCGCTATCAGTTCAAGGTAGTGAATGCTTCGGACATCAATGCTTTCGCTCTGCCCGGTGGCTTCATCTACATCAATCGCGGGATCATCGAGAACGCGAAGAACGAGGGGGAGGTTGCGGGTGTGATCGCGCACGAGATCGCCCACTCC
>DASVLC010000310.1:0-3295 GCA_036385045.1 Thermoanaerobaculia bacterium
ATCGTCATCGTCGGAGCCGGTGAGGTGCTCTACCGCCAGCGGCTGCCGGCACAACTTGCGATGCCGCGCATCTGGTCCTCTCGCGCGCTCACCTCTCGCAGAGTTTTCCGCTCGCTCGTACTCGGATATGCGCTGGTGCCGCTCTTCATGGCGTATCAGGTGTCGTTCTACCTGATCGCTCGCCGCTACGGCGCCTGGGCCCCGGCAGAGGTGCCCTACGACGACATCGTCAACACCGCGCTGCCATGGGTTGCCGTGCTGTTTGCCGGGTTCTTTCCTGCGTTCTCGGAAGAGTTCCTCTCCCGCGCCTTCTCGATCCCGTTCTTCCAGCGAATCATCCGCTCACGCGTCTTTGCCATCGTGATCGCAGGGATGATCTGGGGCTTCGGTCATGCGACCTACCCCAATCAGCCCTTCTGGATCCGTGGCGTAGAGGTCGGCCTCGCCGGAATCGCAGCCGGCTTTCTGATGGACCGCTACGGTCTGCTCCCGCTCCTCATCTGGCACTACACGATCGACGCGGTCTACACCGCCACGCTGCTCTTCGCGTCGGGGAACACCTACTACATCGTCTCGGCGGCCGTCGCGAGCCTGCTGTTCGCGTTTCCGATGCTGTTCGTGATCCTCCGGTACGTCCGGAACCGCGGCTTCATCCCCGACGACGATCTGACGAACGCGTCGATTCCGATCGCCCCGGCACCGCCGCCCTTACCCCACCCTCCCGCCGCCGAATTTCCCGCCGCGATGCCACCGGCCCGGCGCAATCTGATCATCGCCACGGTTGTCGTGACGCTCGCGGCCGGCGCGTGGATGATCCGACCCGCATCACCCGATGATGCGATCGACTACCGGATCACGAAGGACGATGCGAAGCGCGTCGCTCGCGCTCATGTGACGGCGCTGCACGGCAATCGTCCGATCGGCAGCACGCCGCTCGGCGACATGCGCGTCATTGCCTCACCCGACGATGGCTTCCGCTCGTGGAATCGAGACTCGGCTCGGGAGGACGGCGGAGCGCCCGGAGGATTCGACGAGATCGCAGCGACCCACCTGCTTCAGTCCGGCCTGCCCGTCGATGATCTCGTGACGCTGTTCCGCGATGGCCTCGAGGCGGGCACGTGGTCTGTCCGCTTCTTCCGCCCGATGGTCAAGGAAGAGATTTTCGTCGAGATCGACGGACGTTCGCCGCGCGTCGTCGGCTATCACAAATATCAGGACGAGGCGAACCCCGGTCCGTCTCTCACGCGCGAACAGGCGGCGGCACTCGCACAACGCGCCTTCGTCGTCTACGGCGTCGATCCTCGTGGCTTCACTCTCGAGGAGGCGCTCAGCTTTCAAAAGCCTCGGCGACGTGACTGGCTCTTCCACTTCCAGGAGGGCTCACCGATTACAGAGCGTGCGTTCCGCCGCGTGACGATCCGCGTAGCCGGTGCGGAGGTCACGCAGTTCAACAAGACGATTCACGTTCCTGAGAGTGTCTATCGCGAGGCGCAGACTCAGACGCTTCTCAATGTCGTGCTGCTGATCCTCAAGCTCGGCGGGATCGTCGCTCTCCTCGCTGCCGTCATCGCCGGCCTGATCATTGCGAGCCGCGAGGGCGGCTTCTTCTGGCGCCGTCCCCTCCGCTGGACCGCGTGGCTTGCACTCGTGCCGATCGCCGCGTTCTTTGCGCGTTACGAATCGATGCTCTTCTCGTACAGCACGAGCGTCGCGTGGGAGACGTTCCTGGTCAGCCTGCTCACCTCCTTCGTCGGAGAGGTCGGTCTTCAGGCAGGCGTTCTCTTCCTCGCGCTCTGCGGACTGCAGGCCGCGTTTCCGTATGCGCTCGATCTCGCTCGGCGCGAAGGACGCCTCCGCTTCGGACGCGGTGCCGTGATCGCAACCGTAACCGCGATCGCAGCGGTGACACTCTTCGAATCCTTTTCGATATTCATCGCGCACGCGTTCCCGTCGGCCGCTTCCGTGACCTTCGGCGTCGCCGAGCAGATCGCAACTCCACTCCCCGCTCTGATTCAGACCGCACGCTCCCTGTTCGCGGCCGTCGTCATGGCAGGAGTCGTCGCGCTCTACTCACTCTCGGTCCGCACGAAGCGAGGCTTCGTCACGATCGCCGCAATCTTCTGCGTCGCAATCGATCCAGCGGCGACCGGCGCGACCGCACCGCTCATGCTCGGCTATGCCCTCGCACTGGCAGTCGTCGTCTGGCTCATCGCCCGCTACGTGCTCGACGGCAACCCTCTCGCCTGGCCTCTGGCAGCCTTCACCGCCCTCACACTGCAGTCCGCCGGCACCCTCCTGCAGAACGATCGCCCCGACCTCCTCGCCAACGGACTGGTACTCGTCGCAGTTGCTGTCGGGGCGCTGGTTTGGGCGGGGGTGGGGGGGCGGCGACGGAGGTAGTTCCTCGGAGTTGATCGGGGTTTCCCGGGGTTCCTCGGGGTTCCTCGGTTCCTCGGGGTTCCTGAGACGCCGAGCCTCTCCCGTGTTCTCATACCCCCATGCCGGAGTCCTTCCACTCCCGACTTCTTCGCTGGAAGTTCAACTTCTTCCCTGCCTATCGAGGGACGGGCGGTCGCGTGCTCTTCATCGCGTCCGATCTTCGCGAAGTCAGAGTGAAACTGGCGCTCAACTTCCGCACGCGTAACCTCGTCGGCACGATCTTCGGCGGGTCGATGTACGCGGCCGTCGATCCGATTTTCATGATCATGCTGATGCGCAATCTCGGTCGCGACTACGTGGTGTGGGACAAGGCCGCAACCATTCAGTTCAGGCGGCCCGGACGTTCAACTCTCTACGCAACGTTCCGGCTGGACGATGCCGAGTTGAACACGGTCCGAGAGCTCACAGCCGGTGGTGAGCCGGTGGATCGCGTCTACCACGTCGATCTCGTCGACTCCGAAAGAGTCGTTCACGCTTCCGTCGAGAAAATCATCTACATCCGCAGGCGCGCGGACCGCTCACGCGCGCGTTGAGTGCCACGGCATCGGCCTCGCGTGGGTCGCGCGGCTCGCGCGATCGCCGATGGCGGCCCGCCATCGGCGCGCTCAGGAGAAGGCCGACGACCCATTGATGCGCGTCTCGAAAAGGAACTCCTGGGTCGGTCTGCACCTGCTAAGCCCACCGCCGGCCGGGAGGCCGGCGGGGATCGCGCGAGCCGCGCGACCCCCGTGGGCGCCGCGCGACCCCCATGGCCCGTCTCTGACCAACCGCCACCCGCCCCGGTGCTACCATCCCGCGCCGATGTCGTTTTCTCCCACAGCGGGCGTCATCGTCCGAGACCTGGGTCAGGCCGCTG
>DASVLC010000311.1:0-6124 GCA_036385045.1 Thermoanaerobaculia bacterium
CTTGCCATGAACGTTCAGCGACCAGGCGAGCTCGCTGGCTATGCGACACGTCTCGCTTGCTTCGGCGTTACGGAGTACAAGCTTGCGAGGCCCCTCGCATGCCCGCCCACCCGCCCGCTCGGGGTGACACCGGCGAGCTCCCTCGTGCGGCGTCTCGATCTGCAATCCGTTGTTCCCGACCGATGACTCAGCGTCACTACCCCGGTTTCTTTCGCTCAGTCGCGGCGCCACGCCGTGCTCCGCTCGATAGGACAGGACGCCCCCGAGAAGCCTCCCTGCAATACCCCCACCCCCCTCGTGTTCTCCATCAAGCATGAACGGCAACGATCTCCCCGCTGCGATCCGCCGGTTCTTCGCATCGCACGCGATCGGCAGCTCACGGATCGTCGCCGCTGTCTCGGGCGGCACGGACTCGACAGCACTGCTGCTCGCGCTCTGCGATCTTCGCGATGACGGTTTCGATGTTCTTTGCGCGCACGTGAACCACTTTCTTCGTGGCGAGGAATCCGACGGTGACGAGCGATTCGTGAAAGAGCTCTGCGCGAGGTTGGACGTCGAGTGTCATGTCGCAGAGGGGCGCCTGACAGCAGAGTCGATTCGCCGGCACGGCATCGAAGGGGCTGCACGCGCAGTCCGCTACGAGCGTCTGAGCGCGCTCCGTCACGAGCTCGGAGCCGAGTACGTCGCAACCGCCCACCAGAAGAACGATCAGGCCGAAACGGTGTTGATGCGGCTGATCACCGGAACGGGTCTCGCCGGTCTTCGCGGTATCCATCCCGTAAGATCCGACGGCTTCGTCCGACCGCTACTCGAGGTCACTCGCGCCGAGACCGTCGCCTTCGTCCGCGAGCGCAATGTCGTGCCGCGGGAAGACCGTTCGAATGAAGACCTTCGTTTCCTGCGCAACCGAATTCGCTCGATGAAGTACGACCCCGAAGTCGTCGATCGGCTCTCGGTGATCGCAGAGGACGCACGGCAGTGCTGGCCTGGCGTCGAGGCGCTGCTCGACGACGTCGAAGGGAGGATGGTAGCTATCGAACGCGACTCGACTCGCTTCCGATCCCTCCCCGACGAGCCCTGGCTGCGGCGTGCACTGCTGCACCGTCATATCCGCCGGCTGGATCCATCGTCGCGCGAGGTCTCCTCGCGGGTTCTCGCCCGCCTCGCGTCCGATGCAGAGAGTCTCCAGCGCGTCACGGTCAGCCGTGGGCTCGAGCTCATTCGCGATCGTGGAGAGCTCGTGCTGCGTCGTCCTCCGCAGCCCGTCGAGTCGTTCGACCTGACTCTGTCGGCAGGCCATCATCTCCGGCTGCCCGGCAACCTGACGTTCCACGTCGCTCCGGCGGAACAGGAGCGGGCGAACGGCCGGCAGCGCTTCCAGCTTCCTCGCGGAGCCGAGGCGCGTTTCCAGGTACGCAATCGCCGACCGGGCGACCGCTTCCAGCCACTTGGGATGCACCAGCCGAAAAAGCTGAAAGATTTCCTGATTGATCGTAAAATCCCGGCTGAAATCCGCGACCGGATCCCGCTCCTGCTCTGGCAGGGTCAGATCGTCTGGGTGGGTGGTGTGGAGGTCTCCGAACGATTCAAGGTAATCGACGGCGACCCGTTGTTCGAAACGTGGACGGAGGCCTCGGGTGCTGGAAACGACCTCGGAGATCAGTCCTGTCTTCACGGCGGAGCAGATCGCCGCGAGGATCGATGAAGTCGCCCGCGACATTCGAAAGGATGCCGGCACCTCCGAAGTCTTCCTTCTCGGAATTCTGAAGGGTGCGTCGCTGCTGCTGGCCGATCTTCTCCGCGTAATTCCCGGAGATGTCAGCTACGGGTTCATCGAGGTCGTCCGCGACGTCATCGACAATCAGACAGCCGACGCCATCGAAATCGACTTTCTCCGCTTCACCGACATCCGCGCCCGGAAGGTTTACGTGCTGAAGGATGTCGTCGCCACCGGCGTAATCGAGAACTATCTTCTCAGCCAGTTGCGCACCCACGAGCCGGACTCCATCAAGCTCGTCGCACTCCTCGACCGCCCGGACGCGAGAACTTCCGATCTGACCTGCGATTACCCGCTCTTCACGATCAAAGACGGTGTCTACGCGGGATACGGGCTGGAACAGGGCCGCCGCTACGGGAATCTCCCTTTCATCTTCCGAACGGCGTGATCTCCCGCGCTGCGCCGCGCGTCCGTTTCCTGTGATCAGGCAGGCCGGACGCGCCGCGATCGCCCGATTCGTGATTTCCATCATCAGGCGACGATCCGTCACGGCCTGCGGCAGAATAAGCCCCGCTCGCGTACCGTTACGGCTCGCGATAGTGTACGTGGCACGCACGAAGCATTCGTGCTGCTGCGTAGGAGGCATATCCGTTGAATTCAACCGTCAAAACCGCGCTCCTGTGGGTCGTGATCATCGTTCTGGTGTTCCTCCTGTGGAGCCTTTTCAACACGGCCAAGGGTGCAAGCCAGCAGATCCCATTCAGTGAGTTCCGGGAGCGTGTCAGCTCCGGGCAGGTCGAGCAGGTGACCGTCCGTGCCGACGAGATCCGCGGAACGACCAAAGCATCCGCGCGCGGCGGCAAGCAGGAGTTCCATACCGTCGGACCCGCCACCTGGCCCGAAGATCTCCACAAACTGCTCGAAGAACAGCGCGTCGTCATGAACTTCGAGCCGCAGCGTGACGGTGCATTCGTCACGGCGCTCATCACCTGGCTTCCGTTCCTCTTCCTCATCGGCCTCTGGATCTTCTTCATGCGCCAGATGCAGTCGGGCGGGAACAAGGCAATGTCCTTCGGGAAGTCGAAGGCGAAGCTCCTCTCGGGCAGCGCCAAGAAGGTCACCTTCAAGGATGTCGCCGGCGTCGACGAGGCGAAAGTCGAGCTCCACGAAATCATCGAGTTCCTCAAGGAGCCGCAGAAGTTCACGAAGCTCGGAGGCAAGATCCCGAAGGGCGTGCTGCTCATGGGTCCTCCCGGAACCGGCAAGACGCTCCTCGCCCGCGCAATCGCCGGCGAGGCGAACGTCCCCTTCTTCTCGATCTCCGGTTCGGACTTCGTCGAGATGTTCGTCGGAGTCGGCGCCTCGCGCGTCCGCGATCTCTTCGAGCAGGGAAAGAAGAATGCCCCCTGCATCATCTTCATCGATGAAATCGACGCAGTCGGCCGTCATCGTGGCGCAGGTCTCGGCGGCGGGCACGATGAGCGCGAACAGACGCTCAACCAGCTGCTCGTCGAAATGGACGGATTCGAATCGAACGAAGGCGTCATCCTGATCGCGGGTACGAACCGCCCCGACGTTCTCGACCCTGCCCTGCTGCGTCCCGGCCGTTTCGACCGGCGTGTCGTCGTCGACCTCCCCGACCTCAAGGGTCGCGAGGGCATTATTCGCGTCCACACCCGCAACATTCCTCTGGCCGAGGACGTCGACATGGCCGTCATCGCGCGCGGAACACCTGGCTTTTCCGGCGCCGACATCGCGAACCTCGTCAACGAGGCCGCACTGAATGCGGCGCGCTACGACAAGAAGAAAGTCCAGATGGTCGACTTCGAGTACGCGAAGGACAAGGTCATCATGGGCGTCGAGCGGAAGTCGATGATGATGTCGGATCGCGAAAAGCGAAACACCGCCTATCACGAGTCGGGACACACCATCGTCGCCGCGATGCTGCCGGCGGCAGACCCGCTGCACAAGGTCACGATCATTCCTCGTGGACGCGCGCTCGGACTCACCCAGCAGCTTCCCACCGAAGACAAGTACTCCTACTCGAAGCGTTACCTCGAGGCGATGCTCGCAGTGCTGATGGGCGGCCGGATTGCCGAAGAGGTTTTCATCGGCGAGATCACCACGGGCGCCGGAAACGACATCGAGCGCGCCACCGGCATGGCCCGCAAGATGGTCTGCGAGTGGGGTATGTCGGATCTCGGTCCGGTCACCTTCGGCAAGAAGGAGCAGGAGATCTTCCTCGGCCGTGAGTTCGCTCAGCACGGCGACTTCTCCGAAGCGACGGCCGTTGAGATCGACAAGGAAGTCCGGCGCATTCTCGACCGCGCCTACAAGGTCGCTCACGAAATCATCACCACCAACCGGAACGCGCTCGACCGCATCGCCATCAAACTGCTCGAGCGAGAGACGCTCGACGGCTGGGAAGTCAACGAGATCATCGTCGACGAGACCGGCGTCGATTACATCAAGCTCAAGGAGTACTACCCGGAGTCCGGGCCCGGCGATGCGATCACGATCGCACCCGGCGCAGGGGACGCGAGCGACATCAACACGCCGGTCGCGCAGCCGCCTGCACCGACCCCTGCTCCCGACGGCGCTACATGATTCAGGACGAAATACCAGAGCACGAACACGAAGAGGACAGGCGAGCTCGTCTGTCCTCTTCGCTTGCTGCCGGAACGTCGTCACCGTCGAATGAGCCGCCACAACCACGGTGGCGTCCAGCTCTCGAGCCAACCTGCTGCGGATCCGGATGCACCGACTGCCCGTTCTGAGCGTGCCTTCCTTCCGCCGCTTACATCGCTGCGCGTGAAGCTGCCGGCAGGTCGAGTTTCATGATCCCATTCTCGAAGTCGAAGGTGACGAGGTAGTTCTTCAACACGTTCAGTCCCAGCAGACCGTCTGCATCGAGACCGACGCTCTTCAGCTGGGAAAGATCGATGGTGCAGGCCGTCACGTTCGTCGCTCGAATGCTGCCGATCGTCAGCGAGGGAATCTCCACCAGTCTCATCGCGCCGCTGGATGAGACGGTTGCTCCGATTCCGCTGATTCCTTTTCGTTCTCTCAACTCCAGCTCGTCGGCGAGCGTCTGCGCAACACATGTGATCGTTGCCCCTGTGTCGACGACGAAGTTATGCGGTCCGCTCTCGCCGATCATCACAGGGACGAGGATTGCCGTGTCGTTCGGCTCTGCCAGCTCGAACGCCACCTCCCCTGCTTCGGCATCGACCGCAACCTCGGCGCGCGTCGGATCGACCGGCACCTGACAGGCCGACAGCAGGAGGAGGACGGCCGCGAGTTTCGCAATGTGATGGAATCCCATGCACAGTCGGCTTGCCTGGCTCGTGCCAGGGAAGTGCGAGGAGACGTCATCAACTCGCGCGCGGCTATTGCAGGACAGTAGAATCGCCCACACACGGAGGGAACGATGAACCGATTGTCTGTTGCGCCGCTGCTCCTCGCTGCGACGTTTCTCACCGGCTGCCAGCACGTACCGACGGCCGAGCCACCGACCTCGCCTGCTTCGAGGCTCGAGACCACGCCGCGCCACGACGAATGGGTCGACCTGACCCATGGTGAACGGACGCTGCGCGCCTACGTCGTCTACCCGCAGAGGAGCTCGCTTTCACCCGTTGTCGTGGTGATTCACGAGAACCGCGGACTCAACGACTGGGCACGATCGGTCGCTGACCGGCTCGCGGAAGAAGGCTACATCGCCATCGCTCCAGACTTCCTCTCCGGCACCGCTCCGAACGGCGGCGGCACGCGCGACTATCCGAGCGAGGATGCCGCGCGCGAAGGGATCAGCCGTCTCGCCCGCAGTCAGGTCATGGCCGACCTGCAAGCCACCGTCGACTATGCCCGCAGAATCCCTGCAGCCGACAAGACTGTCTCCGTCGCCGGCTTCTGCTGGGGCGGCTCGCGCGCCTGGGATGCAGCGAACACCATTACGGGACTCGAAAAGATCTTCGTCTTCTACGGAGGTGGCCCACAGGAACCAGCCGGCGTCGCGCAGATCAAATCTCCGGTCTATGGCTTCTACGGTGGAGACGACGCCCGCGTCAACGCCACGATTCCCCAGACCCAGGCACTGATGGCCGGCCGTCAACTCACCTTCGATCCGGTGATCTACGACGGTGCGGGGCACGCCTTCATGCGGCTCGGTGAACAACCCGACGCCTCCGAAGCCAACCGGCGCGCCTACCTGCAGGCGTGGGGGAGGTGGCTCCGTCTGCTGCGTTGAACGGGCCGGGGGTCGCGGCGCGTTTCCTTCGCCAAGCATGAGATTTGATGCCCCTCTCGCCGCGATTCCAGCGGGGAGAGGGGCAACGGTGGCATTGTCAAGGAAGGACCGACAAAAGAGCGCCAGATTTGAAGTGCGCCTTCGCGCTCGACGCGCTCTAG
>DASVLC010000312.1:0-11726 GCA_036385045.1 Thermoanaerobaculia bacterium
ATTCTCTACCGCGACTCCGTAGATCACCGCGGCTCCTCCGAGAACCTCGAAGGTCATCACACCGTTCTCGGTGAGTGGTAGACCTGCGAGGTCGTCCGCTCGGAGCTGGCGGAAGGAATTGCCGGGAAACCAGCGTCTCACGAGCATCCGCAGATCGCCGTCAGCCGCGTAGCTGCGGACGTTCATCTCCACTCCCTCTTCGAGAGTGCGAATGCCGATATTGAAACGGAACAGATCGAGATCTCCGGGTCCAATGAGAACCGCACGTTCGCCCGGACGCAGCACATCCTTCATGCGTACCTGCGGAACTGTGACACCCGTGGTTCCCAGCGGTCCGCCGTCGTTGTAAACCCGCACGACCGTGTCGGGCACAACGGGACCCAGAGGAGCAGTGATGTCGATGCTGCCGAGAGTCGCCTCGCCGAGGATCGACTGAACGTTGGTAATGGAAGCCGTGCCGCGTGGATCGATGCCGTACGCCGTCTGCAGCGGGGCTCCGGACTCCGGACCGTAGAAGTCGATCGTTCCGCCGATCGGCTCCGCCGCCCGGTTGTGGATCTGGATTGACGAGCGAAACATCGATGCGTATGCACCATTCGCGGATCCGATCACGGGAATGACCCTGCGTGTCGCTACGTCGACGAACACCGGGACCGAGTGCAGCGAATCGCACGATCCGAGCCGGGCTGTCACCGTATAGAGCCCCTCATCGCCCGAAGTAGCGGATGCCAGATTGAACGTCCGATCCATGGCTCCGACGATCGGAACGCCGTTTCGATACCACTGATAGCTGCTATTGAGGGTCGAGGCCATGAGAGTGAGAGACTCATTGGTCTCGACCGCGGAATCGCCAAGGATCGACGGCGTCGGAGGCCGGCTGTTCACCATTACGGTGACGCTGGATGGCAACGCGCGACCCGGCCCGTTTTTATCCTCGATCTTCGTGATGCCATACCAGGTGCTCGCCCCCGGCTGCACCTGTCGCTGGAGGTTCGTCGCGGAGGTGGTCGAAATCAACCCATCGTCCCAGTACACCTTGAACGGAGGATCTCCCGCGAGTCCCACATTCAAGACGGCGCCCTCACCCACACAGATGTTGCCGGGGCCGGTCACAGCGGCGCTGGCCGTCGAATAGACGGTGATGATGACCTGCACGGGCAGCGCCGACTCCTGACCGAGGAGGGCGCGGTAAGTGAACCAGTCCGTGCCTACGAAATCGGTGAAGGGGACATACGTGAATCCCCCGCTGGCGGACAGCGTTACGTTGCCGTGATTCGCTGGATGCTCGAGGATCGCCGAGTTCACTCCCGAGTCGTTGCTCAGGACACCGGGCGCAGCAACCGTGAGCGTATTGTTGATCTTCGTGGAGTACACATCCGCGCGGGGGATCAGCTGTGTTTCGGCTACTGGAAATTTGGAAACGCTTCGCGGCTGCGGTGACGCCGTCGCCGCCGCTCCATCCGTGAATTCGTCTTGGGCCACGCCACCCAGAGCGGCGGTCGCCGCCAGAACCAGCGCAAACGCGTACACTCCGATAAGAAACTGTCTCATGTTCCTCCCTCGTAGGAATGGCAGGATCCCCGCCAGACACTTCACCTCGGGTTAAAACCATCCGGACCGATGTGTGAACGATACGACCGCATCCCTCAGGCGTCAAGACAAGGTCTGTAAGACGCCGGTCGACCGAGGTCCGCCGCCTCCTGGCTATGCTGAAGCCTCTCCCTTCGCCTGGTCCTCGGAACGCCCGCACTGAACAAGCACCGCACTCGAAAGCCTCTCCGGGTTAGAATGCGTCCGCGTATGCTGGTCGGGGAGTTGATGACGCGGGGAGTGGTTTCTGTGCGGGCGGGCGACCGGCTCGCAATCGCACGCGCGTCCCTTCGCACCCACGGCGTTCACCATCTGCTGGTCATGGACGGCGAGCAGGTCGAGGGTGTGCTGTCGATGAGAGATCTGGCCGGCAAGCCTGACGATACGCTCGTCGGGGAGGCGATGACGCGAAATGTCGCGACGATCGAGGCCGGCGCGTCGCTGCGCAAGGCGGCATCGCTGATGATCCGCAGTACTACCGGGTGCCTGCCGGTCACGGAGAACGGAGTCGTCGCGGGGATCATAACGACCACCGACCTGATGAAGGTTTTGAACGCGGAGATGACCCTGTCGTAGAGTTCGCCGTCGAATTCTCAGCTACCTCCCGACTCATCCTCCCAGTTCGCACCATCGCCCACGGCCAGGTTGCCTCCTGCAACGACCTCTCCGTACACACCTCCCCGCCAGCGGCTGCTGAGAGCCGCGCGGAGTCCCTCGTGCGCTTCATCCATCTGCTCGCAAGGGCGGGTCTGGTTGTAGATCTTGATCACGCATTCGCCGAGGCGGAGGAAGCGGCCTCCTGAGTCGTCGAGCTCGATCCCCCGCACCATCACGTTCGCACGTCGCGCGGACGGGTCGATCACAACTCCAATCTCCTGCTGCGCTTCACGCCATCGCCCCTCGTCGATGATTGTGACCTGCCGCTTTCCACCCTGGTTTGCGTTTCCTGCGAGCCCTCGACCCTCGACCGCAACGGCGCTCGCAACTCGGTCCATCGGTCCGCCTTTGAAGCGCTTCAACCAGATCGCAGCAATCTCTCCCATCGGGTTCGAGTCCCCTTCGCGATTTCAGAACATTTTTGCAGCCAGCGTCGGCTCCTTGTCGCTGCGCGTACCGATCTTGATGGAGGTTGCAAGCCGCACGACACCCGACGCATGCAACTCCCGATGGATTCGCTCCACCAGGTCGAGAATGTCGCGCATCTCTCCTTCGACGTTGGTGCCGTACGCGTGGAGCTGAACGGTGAGTCCCGATGCGGCAAGAATCTCGTGAGCCTGTTTCACCTGGTTACGGACCGAAACACCTGCTCCGATCGGAATCACCTGAATCTCAGCCGTCGCCTTCATCTTCCTGCTCCCCGCATCCCTTTTCCCGAGCCCGGGCCCGAGCCCGTGCCCGGTCTTCGGCCGGAGAATTCTGACTCAGAACTTTCCTCGAACCGCGAACGAGAAGATCGGACCGATCTGCCGGTCGCGCTTTTCGACGAAGTCCACCGGATCCGTTCGCCAGCCTGCGTGCACCGTTCGATCCCACATGCTGTCCGCCGCAAGAAGGTTGTACCAGCCTGCGCGCACGGTCATTCCGCGTATGTTCTTATGCTCGAGGTAAACCTCGCCCCACACAGGACCTTCCCACTGACGTCCCACCTCAGTGAGACGATAACTCAATGCGTTACGCTGGTACGAGTAGCCGGTCCCCCAGGCCCAGTCTGTGCTCGGCACGTCGTGGCGCAACGCCAGACTGAACCCTTCCTGCAGGCTTCCGCTGATCGGGCGCTCGACGCCGGTGAGCGGATCCTCCACCCGGCTTCCCTGCCACACGGCGCTTGCATCGAGTCGTGCGCCGCGCCAGCCTAACGGATCGAGGTTGATCGTATTTCGTGTCTGGATGCCGTACACCGTCGCCTGATCGAGATTCCCAGGCGCCTGTCCGACACCGTCGATCGGGATGTAATCGATGATGTCGTCGATCAGCCGGCCGTAGACCCGGAGCGTCGTCCGTCCCCACGAAGCGAGGGAGCGCGTCCCCTCGACGTCGAGCTCCCAGCTCTGCTCCGGAACCAGATTCGGATTTGCAGCGCGCTCGCGCTCGTTCGCCACGTCGGACGAGGCGAGAAAATCGAAGAAGTTGAGCTGTCCAACCCGGCGGGCCAGCTTTGCGCTCAGGTCGCTCCGCGGCGAGATCTTCCACGCCGCAGACGCTTCTCCCTTCGGCCTCCAGAATGTGCGCGTCGTACCACCGGCTCCCACCTGTGCGAGCTGCGAATACTCACCGCCGGCAGAAACCTTCATCGTCAAGGCGACAGATAGTGGCCGGCCGTAGCTCCCCATCAACTCGTACCGGTCCTCCTCCACCTTCGCTCCGCCGCCAGGGAGCGGAATCTCGCCGAACGATCCGTCGTCACGCATCGTGAAGAGCCGCGAGATTCCGTCAAGTTTGTTGAACGCCCCCTCGCCCGAGATCTGCCATTCCGCAGCGCCCCGCTTCCAACGGTACTCTCCCCGCCCGATCGTTTCCCCTTCGTCGCCGTCCCAGCTGGAGCGGGATCCCGAAGTTGTTCCGTTGGCGAATTGATTCACCACGGTGGTCTCGCTCGGGTAACTCCACCCTCGCGAGAGGGCGATCAGCTTCATTCGCCCGGGTCCCAGTTCGAACTCGTAGTCGCCTCCAGCTTCGAAGCGGTATCCATTCTCGTCGGATGTGACACGCCTCGTGTGATCACCTGAGCGGGTTCCAAGCCGCGTTCCCGTCTCGAGATAGTCGAAGTAGAAGCGGCTGTAGGAGAGATTGAGATTGCCGACCGACGACCCGGGCCCGTCGTAAACGAACCTGCCACTGAGACGCGGCTGCTCAGAGTTGCCACGCCACTCCTCGTCCCGCGTCTCGATGATGGTGCCGGATTCGTTCGAGAGCCAGGTTGGTCCTCCGGCTCCGCTGCGATTGCCACGGTTGTCGAGACCGAGCGTGTACTGCACCGGCCCCCGCGTACCGCTGACCGATATGTCGAATCGGGTGAACAGCGGATCTGCGTAGTACGAACGGAACTCGGGTCGATACGACCATTGCCCGCTGATGCCGGTGGATCGAACGATCACGTTTGCGACCTGGCCCGTCAATCCCGGTATATCGAGGGTCTCTCCCTCGACGATTTCGATTCGTTCGACGTTACCTGCAGGGATGCGCCCCAACTCCGTGATGACGTCGTTCGATTTGCCCGAGATCCGCTGGCCATTGATGACAACGTTACCGCTGGCTTCGCCGAGCCCTCGCTCGAGGCTCTCCTGCTTGATGGAGAAGCCCGGTACGCGGTTCAGCATGTCGAGCGCCGTACGTGGGGCAAACTGAGTGAAGTCTGCCGGAAGGTAGATTCGCTTCCCCTCAGTTGCAGCGGGGGCAGCGGGTGCGGGTGTTTGGGCAAGGAGAGGAGTGATTAGCAGGAAGGCGAGCGCTGGCGCCAGAAATAGAGATTTCATAGGGTTTGACCTGAACCTGATACGTCGAGATCTGAAAAAGGTTGGCAACGGCATCGTTTCCCCCGCTCGCTTGAATTCCGCTGCTCGTGACAGCGCTACGACATTCTTCGTAGAATACGACGAAAGGTTTCGTAGTCCTACACAATCTCCTCGACGATTGCGATTCTGTCGACCAAGGGCAAAAGACCTGGCCGCGCTGGTTACCTCTGGGCGCGAGTGCCGCGGCCTGTGCAACAATTCGCCGCCAGACAGACGATGAGCTCGCCTCCTCCTCTTCCGCCTCTCGACGAAGCGGCGCCGCTCCTGCCGACGCCTCTGTCGATCGCACGCGGGGAGCGCAGGCGGGCGAACGTCAAGGCCAGCGTGATCATGGTGACAAGCGTGGGAGCGCTTTCGCTCATGGATGCCGGCATCAAAGTTCTGGCGGCGCGCTATCCTCCGGTGCAGGTTGCTGCGTTGCGGGCGCTGTCGTCGCTTCCTTTAATCATTGTCTGGATCGGTCTCACCGGAGGGTTCCGGCAATTGGGGCAGATCCGCTTCGGACTACACCTGCTGCGAGCAGTCCTCGGAATCGGGATGCTCGCAGGGTTCGCCTACGGAGTCCGCCATCTCCCTCTGTCCGAGGCGTACTCGATCTTCTTCGTGGCGCCGCTGCTGATTACCGCCTTTGCGGTTCCCTTTCTCGGGGAGCGCGTCGAATGGCAGCGGTGGGTTGCGATCGGCGTGGGATTCGGCGGCGTCTTTATCGTGCTTCGACCGACCGGCGCCGGCCTCGTAACGCTTCCCGGCCTCGCCGTCCTCGCCTGCGCCGTCGGCTACGCCCTCTCAGCGATTACCGTGCGCGTGCTCGGACGAACCGACTCGACCCAGTCGATGGTCTTCTGGCTCATGGCGATGGTCGGCACCGGTGCGGGACTACTCGCCCTGCCACGCTGGAAGCCGATCGCACCGGAGCACTGGCTCGTGCTCGCGGGGATCGCGGTGACAGGGACAGTCGGCCAGTGGGCGCTGACGGAGGCATTTCGAACCGGAGAGGCGTCATTCATCGCTCCGTTCGAGTACACCGCTCTTGCCTGGGGGCTCGGCCTCGACTGGCTGTTCTGGAGCGCCATCCCGGGAGGTCGGACTTTTGCCGGAGCAGCGCTCATCATCGCCGCGGGCATCTACCTGATTCGCAGAGAGGAAGTACACGCCGAGGCGGAGCATCCCTGACGATGCCGTCGGTTCACCGGCCCTTCAGGGCAACTCGACATCCCTGATCACGAATGCGTGCCGCTCGAGATTCCTGGACGTCTTCATCTTCACCCGCAGTTTCCAGTCAGCTCCGGGAGGATCGCCCCAGGTGGTGATGGCGCCGATGTCTTCATGGAGGTTGCGCGCGTGTACGCGCTGCACTTCACCAGCCGAGTCGACGTACTCGATTTCCTGGATCCTCTTGTGCGGATCCTTGATGCGTACCGGAACGTCGCTTTCCTCGACGATCAGCGTGTACTCCATCATGCTAGCGATCGTGTTCTCCAGATCCTCACCATCCTCGTAGCCGGCCTCCTTGTATTCCTTCCGGTGCGCTTCGGCGATCTTTTTGCGCTCCGACTCGATATCGGCCTTGCTGAGCAGAAGGATCTCAACCCCATTGCTCTTCAACGCCTTGTGATCGACGGACTTGCCCGAGAACGACAGGAACTTCGCAACTTCCGCGACGCTGTTCGGGTCCTTTGCGGGCATGAAAAGCTCGACCTCTCCGCGTACTTCCTTCACCTTCGTCGCTTTGCGGGAGGGATTCTTCAGTGTCAGCGCGACGGTGACCGGCGTCTCCTTCTCCCCTTCGTCGAACATCGACCCTCGCGAGTTCGGCTCCAGAGCGGGCTCGCCGCTCTCGGCATCGAGAAGGCTGGCGCCCGTGTCATCGACGGCCGCGGTGACGAGCACACGGGAAGCAACGACCTGCGAAGACGGGACCCCCGGCAACTGCACTGCGATCAGCAGTTGCGCGAAAGAACCGCTGGTACGGCGGTCATTGATCTGCTGCACGACGGCCTCGATCGATTTCGGCTGCGCCGTCATGGAAATAGCGGCACCCAGTAGAGACAGAACGATCAGCAGGTTCTTCATCGGCGGACCTCCTCAGTTCAAGGCAGCTCGAGCGTGAGCTCGAACGGAATAGACAATCTCGACTTGGCGGTCAGCAGCGTGATCTGAAGTGCCGCATCGGCGGCGGGTGGCTCCCGCGGCACGATCGTCATGATGGTGTCGTAGCCACGCGTGCTGGAGCCGCGTTCCGGAGTGTCCATCGGCTCTCCGTCCGCGCCAAGCACATCGATCCGGAAAATCTGGTCGAACGAGCTTCGCTTGCCCGCAAGAAGTACCGTCCCTTCGCGCGGAGGCGCATCCATTCCCCCGAGCGCCTGGGCCAGACCGATTGCCAGCTCGATCTCTTTCTCCGACGCCCCCGCTTTCTTCCCCTCGGCGCGCATGGCGGCGATCATCTCTTCAGTCACCTCTCGATCCTTCAGCATCGCCTCATAGCGCGCGGCCGAGAGCGGCGTGAGCTCGATCTTCGCCGCCTGAAGCGTCTTCGAAGCGAGGGGAGTATCGAGCTTGGTGAGCGCCTTATCGATCCTCACCATGGCATTCGGATCACGCGACGGCGCGAAAATCTCGACGTTCCCTTTGATCAGGACGCTGCTCGCCCCGCGAGCCGGTGATAACAGCGACAGCATCACCGTGCCGGCGTTGTATTCACGACCCTGGAAATCGGGCTGATTTGCGTCCCCCTTCGTCAACACCGTGCCGCGGTCATCGCGCGCTTCCTTTACGATCACTCGCGCGGCAGTCGCATCCTCCAACTCTGCACCGCTCAGCCTCAACCGCAGATCGAGCGATCCTCGCAGCATCTCGGCGGTCACGCGGTTGTCGGTGACGTCATCCACTTCCACGACTACGCCCTGACCGAATGCCAGGAACGCGAGGGACAAAGAGAGTCCAAGGGGAATCAGGCGCAGGACAGTCCGCATACAGCACCTCACAGGTTGTTTGTGGCGTAAGGATACTGTGAACGGAGCCTTTCGTTTGGAGTAGCGGACCGGGGCGATGGAGCGGCCTGCCGGATGGCCGCCAATGTACTATCGGCACGGCATGCCGAGTCACGATCCCGTCATCGCATCCCTCGATCTCCTGCTCGATCGAGCCCAGAGCGCGCAGCCGATTCGGTCTGACGTGGAGGCTCTCTCGCAGGCCGGCGCTCCTGCCCTGCTCCCGGCGTTCCGGCACGCGCTCGATGCGGGAGAGGTCGAGGCCGCGACCATCCTCGCCCTGGCCGTCGGTGCTGCAGGTGGCAGGATCGACGCCCCCTCTGCACTGAGACTTCTCCCTGATCTCGACGATATCAGTCACATGCTGATGATCGTCGGCTTTGTGGAGGGCGATCGCCTGACGATGCTGCTCGATCTCGTCGACGAACAGCGGGTCAGCTGGGAGCGTGAGTCGCTCGCGCTCTATCTCGCGACGCTCTCGCTCGAGGGCAGCGAGCCACCGCAGCGGCTGATCGCGCAGGTTCGATCTCTCACGCGCGAACCGCTTGGTACGCAGGCGATGCTCGTTCTTGCACTCGCAGCACTCAATCTGCCCCCCGCAGAGATCGAAGCGGTGGCACCCAAACTCCTCCTCCTCGGGAAGGAAGTCGCCAAGTCGGATCTTCCTCGCGAATTTCAGGCTCTGTTGGAAAACCCTGTGCTCGAGTCGCTCCCCGAGCGAATCGCGAACGAGATCTGGGGCTATACGTTCGTCAGGCCGACGCCGAAAGTCGGCCGGAATGATCCCTGCCCATGTGGTAGCGGTAAGAAATACAAAAAGTGCTGTGAGGCGCGTGATCATCAGGCGACCAGCCAACCTTCGCGTGTCGAACAGTTTCAGAAGACCGCGTCACGAGGAAGGGTCGCGCACCAGCAACTGTTCGACGACCTCCGTCCCATGGAGCTGGCGCGGCTCGAACCCTCCGAGCTGACGAGTCTGCAGATCATCAGGGGCTTCCGCAGGCTCGCCACCCATCACCGCTGGGACAGCGCTGCCCGCTTTGTCGAAGCCCTCGTGGGACGTGACGACATCCCGTTCGGAGGCGAGATCCAGGACTTCCGACTGGATCTCGCGGACATGGCGCTCAACGCCGGTGCGATCGACTGCGCTGAGCAGCAGCTTGCGCACTGCGAGCTCTCCGATGACGATGCCACCCGCTACGGGCTGCGGCTTGGAATGGCGCGCAAGTCTCCCGATACACTCGACCGGCTCGAAAGTGCCCTCCGTATGGCTCATCAGAGGAACCCGTCGCTGCTGATCGACGCCTCATTCGATCTACTGCAGCACTACCCCGCTCTCGGCATCCTGGCCGCACGCGGATGCATCAGTCCCGATCGACTGCTCGACGCGGAGACCCTTCTCGTGCAGATCGATCGCACGCGGGGCCGGCTCGATCTCCCCGGAGTCGAGCCATGGTGGGAGCTCTTCGACCGTTACCTCGAGGAGGAGAGCTCAACAATCGACGACGGGAGGTCAGGCGGGGAGGACGGCGGCCGGGAGCGCGAGCTCGAAGAGCTGCGATCCCGGCTTCAGGAGGCGAATGCTCACGTGAGCAGACTCGACCGCGAGCTCGCAGAGCGTATGGGGCAGCTCGACCAGGTCGCGACGGAACGCGAGCGTCTCGCCTCGCTTGCCAACGTCACGGAGGGGAAGGATGCGAAGGAGCACATCTCCAGACTGGAGGAGGAGACTCGCCGGCTTCGCACCAAGATCGGCGAGCTGAAAGGGGAGATCTCCGAGGGCGCCACGCTCAGATCCGAGATGCGCCGCGAGCTGGCGCAAGCGGCGGACGCCCGTAATGCGAGATCGCAGGAGCGGAGTCTCAACCGTCCGCCCGCGAACGCCGAGGACAACATCAACGACGTCGATGAGGCAGAAGGTGAGCCTGCGGAGTCGCGGCCGCGCAAGATACTCGTGCCGCATTACAGTCCCGCAGCCTCCCGATCCCTCGGCAGCGTTCCAGCGCGCATTGCGGCCGACGCCATCTCAACCTCAGCAGGTCTCGCGTCTGGAGAGTCTCGCGCCTGGAGCGAAGCCAAACACATGCGCCGTGCCCACGAAATCCTCACGGTTCGGATCGGCCGTTCTTATCGCCTTCTGTTCCAGTGCACCGGCGGGCGCCTCGAAGTTCTCGACCTGGTCCCGAGGGGAGACCTCCAGGCGGCGCTCGAACGGCTTCGAAAACGTTGAGCCTCGCTAACTGCGAACTCTCGTCCCCCTGTTGACTCTTCATCGTTCCGGACAAAATTCGAAGCCGCGCGCACTCTCCCTTCGTTCGAGCGGTGAACGGACGGACGAGATCACGCCGAGCTTCACGAGTTGCGGCCGGAACTCGTATCGGATTCGAACGGATGCAATTGGTTGAGGATCGAGATCGAGCGACACTCGTCGCACCTCGTGCCGCGTACGGCCCCCCATTCCCGTGGCCGCGTAGTCGTCGGAGAGCGCGCTCTGCGCCTCCGCCGCCGCGGTCGGAGCAGGAGCAGCCTTCGCCGCGGAGTTGTCACGACTCGATCCCTGCCGCTCGAGCGAAGGCTGATAGCGCGCCACCGGACGCCGGCGCTCGCGATAGAAGACGGCCTCGATTACGCCGAGGTTCTCGGTCTCTCCCAGAGATGCGCCGTAGGAGGCGCGCTCGCCCGTGAAGACGAACCGCCGTGCGGCGCGATCGCTAACCTGCCAACCTTCGATCTCGATCGTCTCGTACGGAGCCAGCACCCACTTCGCGGCGGCAAAACCGCTCGTGTGTTTCGCATCGATCGTGTTCAATCCATCGACGGACAGCGCTACGCCAACCCGCTCACCTGTCGGATTCGTGAGTCGGAGCGCGTACTCGCGGCCCCGCAGCGCCTCCACGTACGTGATGCCGTTGTGGACGAGCTTCTGGCGGGAATTGCCGTCCACGACGACGTCCAGATCCGCTGGGCGATGCCCGCCGAGTGCCGCGGGTGCGACGAGCAGCACGGAAACGACGAGCCAGGATGAAAGGCGGCCCGCCCTTCGGGAAGGGTTCCGCATGTTCTCGAGATCAAGAGTGTTCATGGAAAATCTCCTCGTGAAGTAAGACCCGCGAGGAGGCCGAAACGAAACCGGCAACCCTGTCATCGCGGTCATCCGCAGCCAGTGGGGTGGGTGTGAGGGCGGCGGGAGGGCGGCCGAAGGACCCCCTCATCGTGCGCCAGGGGGTGGGCGAAGTTTTCTGCCCGGTCGTCGATTCAGCGATCCCTCGCCACCGCCCGCCTCCCGCTTCCAGGAAACTCCCAGTGTTTATGCGGGTTTCAGCGCGTCTCGGTGAGGCCAGTCCCGTTGCGCGCGGAGGCGCGGAGGACAAGCTGGCCCCCGGCTCGGCCGGGGGAAAATGGCCAGCGTGAGACTGCGGCCGCGAAGGCGGCCGCCACAACGCGTGCAACCGCCTGTGGTGACCGCCTCCGCGGTCACGAGTCCGGGGGCCAACCATTTCCCCCCGGCAAAGCCGGGGGCAAGATTGTGGAGTGCGCCTTCGCGCACAACGGACTCACGTTTCTTTCTCTTAATCGCGGCGCCACGCCCTCCCTAGCTTCCAGGAAACTCCCAGTGTTTATGCGGGTTTCC
>DASVLC010000313.1:0-17555 GCA_036385045.1 Thermoanaerobaculia bacterium
CGGTGATGCCCCAATGGTTCTCACGCTCGTCGAACGTCAGCATCTCGGTGAAGAGAGTGTTGTTGGTTGCGTAGTTCGGGCAGCCAACTGCACCCGTGGCGACACCCTCGCGCCAGATCTTGAACGAGGTCTGGAACGATCCGGTACCACCGTTGATCCAGCGTGATGCAAAGCGCGCCGGCAGCGGCTGACGGCGATCGATACCACCGCTCCAACGCTGGTAGAACGTGCGCGGGAGGTTGGTCTCGGTGAACGCGTCGCCACCATCCGGAATCGCCCGGATGTGAACCATCGGGTTGCCCTGGGCGAAGTTGTTGGTGCTGTCGACCTGCTGGAAGTCACCGACGAGAACGTTGTCGAAGCCGATTTCGTTCTGGTAGTAGCTGAGGCTGACCGGCAGACCGAAGAGGCAGTTACGAACGACGTCGATCGTTGCGTATCCAACGGCATTGGTGTGAACGTTTCCAACGACCGCGCAGTCCTGGGTTCCGGAAACCGTCGTGCCAACGCCCATCGTGAAGGCGTTCTGCATACGGGTCAGGTATGCCTGCGGGATCGTGCCCGGGAGGTTGCCGCAGCCGCTGAAGTCAACGGCGGCGTTCGCGGAGTTCAACGCCGACAGCGCACCACGCGGTGAGATCGTGGTGTTGGTCGGGCTCGTTCCCGGACCGTCCGGAGCGATGATTCCGCGCCAGATCACGTCATGCAGGTTGATGCTCTGCACGTCGTATCCCGTCAGGTAGATCTTGAAGTCGATGACGGGGTAGGTAAGGTCGGTCCAAAGCGTGACGTGCGCGATCTGCGGAAGGCGGGAGACGTTCGTGATCGTGAAGATCGTCGTCTCGCCAGCAGGATTCGAGCTGACTTCGAAATACGGCAGCAGCAGCGTCGCGGCCGGAGCCGTGCCGATGTCGCAGCTGTCGTCATTGCTGGTGGTGGCCGGCGAGCCACTGGCGAAGGTCGCATTCTCAGCGATCCTCACCGGTGCGGCGAACGCCGAGCCCGCAACCACCAGGGTGGCCAGAAGGGCCCAAACGGTAAGTCTCTTCATATTTTAATCTCCTACACTTCAAGTTTTTGCGAAACGAACGAAGGCTTGCTCACCCGATCCAGACGATATGATCACCTCCGTTACTGAAATTTTTCATTCTTCTGAACGAAACTCAATACGGGAAGCTGTGAACTTGGTCAAAACTACGGCGGAACAGCAATAAAGTCAATAGCCAAAACGCAATTTTATGGGGTAGCGCCATATCGCGCCAGCCGTTCTGCAGAATATACCTCGCCGGACCGTCGAGCCGCAACCACCAATCCTGCCCTTCGCGTCCTCGGCACTGCACATCCACGAACGATGCCTCAATCCCCAGTAACCACTCCGCGATTCAGGAAGACCTCGATACTTCCGTACTCCCGCGAGAGCGCCGTTCCACTTTCCGCCGCAAACATGATGATGAGATCGGGCCGTCCGTCGCCGTCGATGTCAGCGACTTCAAGGTCGTAGTTTGGAAGATCGGAGAGCTCGAGACCTTCCACCGTCGCGCGACGGAACTTGCCGGTCCCGTCCCCCAGAAGCAGCACGACCTCTCGCGGATGCGTGTGCGTGAAGATGATGTCCTGATGCCCGTCCCCATTGAAGTCACCACGGTTGATTCCCATGAGGATCTCGCCCGCCTTCCACCGCATGATCGGAGTACGCACCGGCTCTTTTCCCTTGAAGCTCACACGGTCGATACTCACCACTCTTTCGAGGGCAGGCAGAGGAACGATGTCGCCCGGAACCTCGGTCGGCCAGATCCGGAACGACGTAACGATTGCGTCGTCCTGCTTCGGCGAGCTGAATCGACCGGACGTAACGGCCCCGTAGTATGAGTAAAAGGGGATGACCATGTTATGCCCCTCGAGAGGAGCCCACTTCGAACCCTGGCTCAGGAAGAGATTTCGCGTCGAGTTGAAGTAGACGTTAGAGCCGATGAAGTCGGGGTACTTGTCGCCATTGAAATGGCCGACGGCAAGCCAGTCACCGCTGATTCCCTGTCCCGGCTCAGCGATGTTCCGTCCCGTCCAGCGCGCCCCCTTCTTCCGACCAGGGTTGATGTACGCGCGCAGACTTCCGTACTCGGCAGGTCCCCCGGCCATCGGCCCTTCGCTGATCGCGACGACGTCGAGCCAGCCATCCGCATTGACGTCGGCCAGTCGCAGGCGACGGGTCGGATAGTCACGATACTCCGCAACGACCTCGAACTTCCCCGCGCCGTCACCATGCATGATGACGACGCCTTGAAGATGGACTCCGAACGCGAGATCCATCTTCCCGTTCTTGTTGAAATCGCCAGCAACGACACTTCCGTAGTCGAGCCCCACTTCTGGCCAGACGACTGCGTCCCACACCTTCCAGTTGCCTTTCCCGTCTCCGAGATAGATGGTCGGAATACCGTCGCCGGTGCGACGCGGCGGAACGATGAGGTCGGCAAAGCCGTCGCCGTTCATGTCAGCGACCGCCAGCGAGTTGCGGAAGTTCCCCGAGGTCGGCAGGCCGTTGGACGCCGGCTCGAACCGGACGCGCACATCTGACATCGGCGGCTGAAGCGGCGTGAAGTCCGGCCGGATGTCGCGCAGGAACTGCCGCGCCTCGGGACTGATCTCGGTGTGCAGCTCTTCCAGCCTCTCTGCCCTCACCGCCTCACGGTCGACAACCTCCATCCAGACCCAGACGTACTTGTCATTCTCCTGATAGAGCTCCTCGCTGAAGTTGACTCCCCGGAACGGACGAACGAATCCCGGGTTCGAGTCGACGTGCTCGGCCCAATACCTGTCGAACCGCTTGATCTGAAATGATCGTCCGAATCGTTGATGGATGGTGTCGGGATCGGGATCGATCCCGGGATCCTGGGCCGTCCCCAGCCGCTCGCGGCGCTCCTCAGGTGTTTCGGGACGGATGTAGCGGGGCATTCCGCCCTCGGGGACACCCTCCTGCCCCGCGATCTGCTCGCCCGGCCCCGCGGGTGCGGCCTGCGCGGCCCCCTGAGGTACTACGACGAACAACATGGATAGGGCGAGGGTAGCGAAGGGCAAAACCTTGCGTGAGAACATTCGTGGCTCCTGAGATCAGATGATGTCGACCAGCGAGGGCTGCAGTCGCCGGAAAAAAAAGAGTCCGCCCGCGAACACCATGGCCGCAACGGTCAGTAAGAAGACGATCGACGGCGCGTCAGGTAACGGTGAGGCGAGCATCGCGCTGCGAAACAAACCAAGCAGCGGGGTGAGGGGATTCCAGAAAAAGTACGCCTCGAACCGTCCGGAGACCGAATAAAGGATCGGACTCAGATAGAACAGCACGGAAAGCAGAAACCCCATCAGCTGCCCGAGGTCTCTGAAGAAGACGTAGACGGCGGCGAGCATGAAGCCGATGCCGAGCTGAAGCGTGAACTGCACGAAGAGCGCGACCGGGAGGATCCAGAGTTGGTGGAGAGGCATCCCCCGAATGAGAAGTATCACCAGAAAGAGTGTCAGTGCGACGACCTGGAAGATCATGGCCGAGGCGTTCGGGACGACCACGAGCAGTTCGCTCCGCAGCGGCAACCGCCGGACGACCGCCGCATGGTCGACGATCGCCGTGGTCGAGCGGGTGAGACTCTCATTGAATCCGAGCCAGGGAAGCAGTCCCGCGATCAGAAAGTAGACGTAGGCGTCACCACCGACCCCCAGGCGCCCGCCCGGGATCATGTACGTGAACACGAACCAGTAGAGCGCCACCAGGCTGAGAGGCTGGATCACGGCCCAGGTGACGCCGAGAGCCGAACCTGTGAACCGCGCCTGGACGTCGCGACGGATCAGCTCACGAAGAAGGTGGAGTGTGGAGTACGTGGCTGCTCCCTGCAGGTGTCCTCGGACCGGAGGACTCCCCCGGTTCCGGGTATTGAGCTTGATTCGCGCGGGGATTTCGGGCGTCCGGCCGTGCGAGCCCGCTCGGCCTGTCTCGTCCCGCCGGGGACCTGGAAGGGGGAAACTGTTTCTTCCCCGCCATGTCTTGTCGGATACTACTCCTTGAAAGTACTTGCACGTTATTGTCTAATAGCATAAAAGTCAACGTAGACCGCATGAACAGGCCAGCACAACTCGAGCTCGTGGGACGAAAGATCCGGCAACTCCGCCGTCAGCGGAAGCTGACTCAGGTGGAACTCGCCGAGAAGATCGGGATTCATCAGTCCGATCTCTCTCGCATGGAGCAGGGAGAATATAAGGTTGGCCTCGACACTCTGCTCAAGATTCTGCAGTGCTTCGATCTGAGCATCGGTGACTTTTTCGACGAGAACAATCGCACGAGTACGGTGATGGAGAAGTACCGCTCGCTGAGCATGGCCGCGCAGAAGGAAGTCGACAGCTTCATCGAGTTCAAGCGCAGCCAGGAAGGCGACGACGAGTACGACGGGGTGGAGGGTGGAGAGTCCGATGTCTGATCTGAATGTCAGTCGCGCCGAAGAGATCCGCCTGTCAGCGCTCGAGAGCGTGAGACAGGGTGAGTACGAGGAAGCCCTCGGGCTGTATGACCAGGCTCTGGCACTTGTCGAAGAGGACGACGCACGCGAACTGATCACGATCAACAAAGCGGACGCGATGATTGCCATCGAGCGCTCCGGACCCGAAGTGCAGGAGCTTCCACGCGTCATCATGAGGCGCCGGAATCTCCGGCACGTCTACCTCGCGGCTTACGCACTCCAGTACAAGTACCGAATCGAGAACGATCTCAAGCGGGCTCGCTTCTACGGACAGCTCGCGCTGCGCACCGCGGAAGATGCCAGCGAGCCATCGTGGCGGCGGATCGTCCTCCTCGAGCTCGGTGTCATCTGCGAGCTCGACTCACAGATCCCATCGGCAATCGAATTCTTCACGCAGTCGCTGGCCATCTCCGAAGAATCGGCGACGAACCGCGACAAGGACCTCAGCTACAGCTACGCACTCGAGAATCTCGGCTACTGTCACCTGCTCGAAGGTCGCGTCGACCAGGGCATCGCAATGATCCATCAGGCACTCGAACTGCTGTCCGATCCGATCGGCCGCGCCGAGGCCTACGTCGATCTCTGCTACGGATACGTCGAGATCGGTGCGTTCGAAAGAGCCCAGTTATACGGTGAGGCAGCGCTCGAGCTGGCAAAGGACTCGCGCCAGATCCGCAATGCTCACTACCTGCTGGGAGAGGCGTGCTACAAGGCCGGCGACTCAGAAGGAGCTTCGTACCACTTCGACGAACTGGCGAAGCACTATCCCGAGTTCCGCAATCTCAAGAACCTTCTCTTCGCGATCGATCTTCGCTCGATGGTTAATTTCAAATTATGAGAAAGCTCCTGCTGTTCGCCTGCATCCTGCTTCTGCCTTCACTGGCCTCCGCCCAGTCCGCAGATGCCTTGCTGACACCCGACGGCACATTCTTTACACTCGAGATGCAGAAGCCGGATGAGCACAGCGATGGCATCGGCGAGATGCATCTCGTGTTGCATGGACGCCAGGGGGAGAAGTCGTGGAGCGAAGTCGTTCCCGCCACCGCGGAGCGCGGAGTCCACATCAATCCGGCAATGGCTTACGAGTCGGAGTCCGGAATGCTCTTCGTCTTCTGGATCCGTCACCTCGGCCTCATGTACAACGAACTGGTGTTCGCGTCGCGCGACCGTGAAGGTATATGGGCCCCGGCGACGGCGTTCGGAAGTCCTTACGACTTCCGCGAAAACCTCCGCATCGCAGTGACGCGGAAGGTTCGGACCGCCGACCCCGAGAATCCAGTAGGGCTGGGTGTCACCGTGCACGCAACCTGGTGGCAGTTCAACTCGTTCGACGGCGGAGAGACCGCTGAGTACGCGATGCTGTCAATCGACAAGGGCAGGGTCAGTTCAATCGAAGTTCTCGATCTGGCCGAGTTCACTGCTCCCGCAATCGTCGCCGATTTCGATCCCGAGGCACCGGTGGACTCAGTCACGACCGTCAATCCGATCGTGAAGCGGCCGTTACTCTTCCCCTCCGCCAATCAGGAGAGCGTGCTTCTGCTGTTCGGTGACATGAAGACGCAGCAGCTCAACCGCGTCAGAATTTTCCCGGTCAAGCCTCCGGTCGAAGACGGACGTCTCCGCGTGCCGGTCGGCAGAACTGAGGGTGCGGCTGGATCTGCGCCGAAGTTCGCAACGGCCGCGAACGGACAGGTCGAAGGCATCTTCGGCGACAGCGATCGCCTTCTTCTCTATACGAAGGACGCCGGGATGATCGAGTACTCACTGCTGAAAGGCAATAAATGGGTGGTCACCCGGTCGATCGCACTCGACAAGCAGATCACGGAGGGAGCCGCAGTCGATGCACTCCGCCGCCTGGTCGTCGAACACTGACGCGGAAAAAGCACGTTCACAACTGAAGACCGGCGCTTTCGCGCCGGTCTTTTTGTTTGTGCGTCAGATGCGCGGCTTGGAGTTCTTGACCGAGGTGATGATCCCGACGCCGACGAGCAGCAGCGCGCCGATGCCAATCCAGAACGGAGCGACGTCGAACCGCCAGGCGATGAGCCCGAGGGCAATGATGACGATCATCCAGCCAATGAATGACAGGTTGAACCAGTTCAAAGCAGTACCTCCTTGGAGCGGAGTCAGCAATGAAGGTGCCATGGAGAGGCAGGGCAGAGGGCCGAGGGCCGAGGGCCGAAGGGCGACGCCCGCGTGGGTTGCTGTCATCCCGAGCCGCCGGAGCCCCGGGGGCGGGTGCGCGGGTGTGAGGGGCGCAGGACGGAGAGGGATCCCTTGCCGACGACCCGGAAGAAAGCACCGCCCGCCCCCCTCGCGCACGATGAGGGGATCCTTCGACCGTCCTCCACGCCTCCCACCCACGCCCCCGCCCACGGCGTTCCGGCGGCTCAGGATGACAGGCCACTCTGGCCCTCGGCCCTCTTTCCCTCGCTCCCCTCTCCCCCTCGGCCCTCGGCCCTCTCCCCTCGGCCCTAAAAAAAAAGGCCCGGCACCTCCACGAGGTAGCCGGGCCCGGGACGATTTCCGCGCTGCTTACTTGCCCTGGACGATGAACGCGATGATGAGCGCGTAGATGACGAGCGACTCGATGAGCGCGAGACCGATGATCATCGCGAGTCGGATCGCACCGGCGGCACCCGGGTTGCGGGCGATGCCTTCGCAGGCGGCGACGATGGCTCGGGACTGACCGATGGCGCCGGCCGCGGCTGCGATACCCAGAACGAACGCAGCGCTGATGACGCCCCAGGCGACGCCGGGTGCTGCGGTGGTAGCCGCCGCCTCCTGCGCGAACGCCGAGAAGCTCGTCAGCGCGAGGACGACGAACAGCATGATGTGCTTCTTGTTCACTTGAACTTCCTCCTTGTTTGATTGTCGAAAGGTGACGATTGGTGATCCGTTGTTTCGTGCTTGTCGGTTATCAGTCCTGATGCGGGGATCTCAATGTTCTTCCGCCGCTACGGCGCCGCCGATGTAGACCATCGTCAGCATGATGAAGACGAAGGTCTGCAGGAAGGAGCCGAAGATACCGAGGCCCATCATCGGCCAGGGAATGACGAACGGCAGCATCCCCATGAAGATGCCGGTGGCCGTATGCTCACCGAAGATGTTGCCGAACAGGCGCATGCCGAGCGAGAGAATGCGGGCGAGATGACCGATGATCTCGATAGGGAACATGAGCGGCGCGAGCCACCAGATCGGTCCCGCGAAATGGGCCATGTAGTGCCCGAGGCCCTGTGTCTTGATGCCCTGCCAGTTGTAGTAGAGGAAGGCTGTCAGTGAGAGCGCAAAGGTCGTATTGATATTGCCGGTCGGCGGCTGCAGAAAGAAGAACAGCCCCATGATGTTCGAAAAGAAGATGAACACCGCGAACCCGCCGATGATGTAGAGATACCGCTCCGAGTGAGGTCCGATGATCTCGTGAAGCAGCCCCTTGAGCCCCCCGACGATCACCTCGAGGAACTGCTGGAAGCCGCCTGGATTGTCCCTGCTGATCCGGCTCGCCATGAGCGGAAAGACGATCAGGCTGATGATGAGCACCAGCAGAGCCATGATGACGTGATCGGGGACGTCGAATCCGAACGCGTGGCGCCAGATGTACTTGTTGAACGGCTCGTACAGAATTGAATAGTGATGTTCCATGAAGCTCTGCGTAACCTCTCAGCCGGAGAAGCTTCTGTACACCGAGTACAGAGCTTCGCCGCAGATTCCCACCACGATGATCGAGAACCCCAGCAGCACACTTACCGCATTGAAACGAGCAATGATGATCGTGACCGTGAGCGCCACACCAAGGAGAGCGAAGCGCGCCAGGGTGCGCAGCGTCAGCCTCCGAGCGTGCAGGTGTGCCGCTGGCTGCAGGAGAACGTCAACGATCTCCTCCAGCCAAAGGAAGCTGATGATAGTCACCGCTGCACTGCAAGTCAATCCGAGAAATGCTTGAAATCCGGCGAAAAGCGCCACAAAAGCCGCAAAAACGACGTACGCGCCCACCGCCGTTCGCTTGATACGCCGGAGAACGTCGGCAGGCGTCTCAGTCTCGTACCAGGGAGTGGGTGGCTCGGACATCAGCGGGCTCCACCGGCACGGGAGATCGGGGCGCCCTTCATCCTGAGCAGGGCCACGGCGGCGGCGCCGCGACTGAGTGAAACGACATGACTGTCATCCTGAGCGTAGCGTGAGGATCTGGGTGGGCGGGCGGTGCGATGCACGTGTTTGGCACCGCCCATCCGCCCAGATCCCTCGCTACGCTCGGGATGACAGGAACTTGCTCGCGTGTGGCCGATCGCGCGCACCCTCACCCCCGGCCCTTCGGCTTCGCTCAGGGCCACCTTCTCCCCGCTAGAGTCGCGGGGAGAGGGGCGACAAATCTCATGTTTGGCAAAGGTGTCGCGTCGCGCAAGATCGTAGGTCGACTCCTCTCGAACACCCACCCGCATCACTTCCCTCCCCCAGCCATCCGGAAGAGGTTGACGAACGCGGCAATGATGCCGAAGACGCCGAAAACTGCGGTCAGCCAGGGCCAGGTCCCGAACAGGCGATCCATCCCCCAGCCCCAGAGTGCTCCGATTCCGATTGCGAGAGGGAACATCCACCCGATGGACGCGGCCTCCATGAGCTCCCTGGCCTCACGCCGCTTGTCATTTTCCGCCATGGGCGACGATCCGGGCCGCCACCCAACCGGAGGAGACGGACACCTGCTGGATCAGCGGTGAGGGGAGAATGCCGAAGAGCAGCGTGACGAGCAGGCAGACGGCTGCGACGAGCCGCAGGCTTCCGCTCTTCCCGACGATGTTGGTCATCTCGCCGTCACGGAGATACATCGCAACGACGATCCGCAGGTAGTAGAACATCGAGACCGCCGACATCAGAACGGCGATGATCGCGAGCCAGCCGAATCCGGCGCCTACGGCCGAGGCGAAAAGGAAGTACTTGCCGATGAATCCGGCGGTCGGGGGGATGCCGCCGAGCGAAAGCAGGAAGACGATCATCCCGAACGCCCAGAAGGGCGCACGGCGGTGCAGGCCGTCGAAGTCGCTGATCTGCTCTCCCGCATACCCGCTCGTCGCAAGCATCAGGACGACTGCCCATACGCCAAGAGTCGCGAACACGTACACGACCGAGTAGACCAGAACCCCGCGTAAACCCATCTCGCTGATCGAGATGATGCCGAGCAGCACATACCCAGCGTGCCCGATCGACGAGTATGCGAGTAGCCTCTTGATGTTGGTCTGAGTCACCGCCGCGAGGTTGCCGACGATCATCGAGAGCGCAGCGACGACTGCCAGAACGTACTGCCAGTCGAGTTGGAAGTGATGCATCCCGACGTAGAAAATTCTGGCAAAGATCGCGAATGCGGCGGTCTTCGACGCCGTCGACAGGAAAGCAGTGACCGGCGTCGGCGCCCCTTCGTAAACGTCAGGGGTCCACACGTGGAAAGGTGCCGCTGCGATCTTGAAGCAGAGTCCCGCACCCAGCAACATGATCCCGAAGACCAGTACGTCGTTCGTTACCAGGGTCGACATCGATGCCGAGAGGTCGAGCAGGTTCAGCGACCCGGTGACACCGTAAATGAGCGAGATCCCGTACAGCAGGATCGCCGAGCTGACCGAGCCGAGGATGAAATACTTCATCGCGGCCTCGGTCGATTTCTGTTCGTTCTTGAAGTAACCGGCAAGGATGTAGCTCGAAAGCGACATCAGCTCGAGGCCTACGTAGATCGACGCGAGATGAACACCCGAGGCCATGAACATCATCCCGCAGAGGGCGAAGGCCATCAGCGAGTAGTACTCCCAGGCCGAGTAGGAGGAGCTGCGCAGGAAGCCGTCCGACAGAAGGACGACCAGCGCGATCGTCACGAGAAACAGAAGCTTGAAGAAGATCGAAAAGGCATCGAGCGCGAACATGCGCGCGAACATCGGAGTCTGCTCGAGGTTCTGAACCAGGTACGAGGCGAGAAACAGCGTGACGGTAGTGGCACCGAGTACGCCGAGTGTCGCCCATTTGGCGGTAACAGCCGACGGCCCGCGACGAGCCTCACCCACGCCGCGACGGAACGTCACCGGAGCGATGAGCAGGAGACACGCCCCGATGATGAGTACGATCTCCGGAAGGAGAAAGAGCGTGTCGCCCCAGGTCATTTCTCGGCTACCTCATTCGGGATCGGCTGCTGGGCTGGCGCGTCCGGATACGTAATCAGCTGCCGGTCGAAGTAACCGGGATCGACCTTCTCCACGATGTAGTCGATCGGCTTCTCCATCACGTCGAACACCGGCTTCGGATAGATCCCGATCCAGACCATCAGCGCCACGAGGGCAAGCATCATCCCGAGCTCGCGGCCGTTGACGTCTTTCAGATTCGCGTTTGCCGGATTGTCGAGCGGTCCCCAGAACACACGCTGGTAGAGCCAGAGCAGGTAAGCCGCGCCGAGCACGATGCCGACGGCCGCGAAGACGGCGTAGGTGATCGTCCCGTATGCGGTCGAGTTGGCGGTACCGAGAAGGATCGCGAACTCACCGATGAATCCGTTCAACGCGGGAAGTCCCATCGATGAAAGAGCCGCGATCAGGAAGAGCGTCGCATACATCGGCATCTGTTTAGCCAGCCCGCCGTAGTCCGCGATCATCCGTGTATGGCGCCGCTCGTAGATCATCCCGACGAGAAGGAAGAGCGCGCCGGTCGAGATCCCGTGGTTGATCATCTGGATGACCGAGCCGCGGAGTCCCATGGGATTGAGAGCGAACATGCCGAGCATGACGAACCCGAGATGTGAGACAGAAGAATAGGCGACCAGCTTCTTCATGTCCTTCTGAACCAGAGACACGAGAGCGCCGTAGATGATACCGATGATCGAAAGGACCGCGATCGGCACGATCATCTGCCGTGTCGCATCGGGAAGAATCGGCAGGGCGAATCGTACGAAACCGTAGGTTCCCATCTTGAGGAGAACGGCCGCCAGGATGATCGAGCCGGCCGTCGGAGCCTCGACGTGAGCATCGGGCAGCCACGTATGGAACGGAAACATCGGGACCTTGATGGCGAACCCGAGGAAGAAGCCGATGAAGATCCAGAACTGCAGCGTCGCCGGAATCAGATTGCCGACTTCATGGAACTGCAGGACGCTGAACGACGGCTCGTTTCCGAGGCCCGCGATATTCAGGAACTCGATCCCCCCGCTGTTGAAGAAGAAGAGCGCGAGGATCGCCAGCAGCATCAGCACCGAGCCGGCGAGGGTGTAGAGGAAGAACTTGATGGCGGCGTAGAGTCTTCGCGAACCGCCCCAGATGCCGATGATGAAGTACATCGGCACGAGCATGATTTCCCAGAAGACGTAGAAGAGGAAGAAGTCGAGGGCGCAGAACGTGCCGATCATGCCCGTCTGCAGCATGAGCAGAAGCGAGTAGTACTCCTTCTCCCGATGCTGGATGGCGCTGTAGGAGGAGACGACGCCGATGATGCCGAAGAACGTCGTCATCAGGATCAGCAGCATGGAGATGCCGTCGATGCCGAAGTCGTACTTCACGCCCAGCGCCGGGATCCAGTCGTAGGTCTCCCGGAACTGCCACAACCCGTCGCCCGTACCAGCCCGATTGAAGTTCGGCCAGAGGTAGAGGGATACGAGGAAGTCGATCCCGACGGTTGCGGTGGCGACGATGCGGATCAGTCGCGCGTTACTCCTGTTCACGAAGAACAGGATGAGCAGCGCCCCCACCAGCGGGATGTAGGTGATGATGTTGAGAATACCCATCGATTCAGATCTCCTCGATCAACTGCCCGGCTCCGGTACTCGAGTCCGTGTTTGCGTCACTGCTTTCTTCAAGGCTTCATGAACAGGTAAACGAGCGCCATCAGGACGATCCCGCCCCCCATGATCATGGCGTAGTTCTGAACGAGCCCGTTCTGGGCCCGCCGCACCATGTTGGATCCGCTCTTTGCGCTCGAGGCGACGCCGTTCACGGCGCCGTCGACGATGTACCGATCGATCAGGTTCGAGCCGTAGCCGAGGACGACCACGGTGAAATGCCGTGTGCCGTTCACGAGGCCGTCGACGATCCAGCGGTCGATCCACCAGAGGAGACGGCTGAATGCCAGCGTCCCGGCGATCACGGTCGCGTTGTAAAGCTCATCCACCCTGTACTTGTCTTCGAGCAGCCGGTGGACCGCGCCCAACTTCGCGGCGAGTCTCTTAGGCGTCGCCCAGGAGGGGTCGCGTCCGTAGAAGCGCCAGGCGAGGAAGATTCCCAGTGAGGCGACCAGGACCGAAACGAACATCAGCGCGTACTCGGTTGCGTGCGAGAGATGGTGCCACTCGTAGGCGGTACCGCCGATCGGAAGCAGCACCGGTTCGAGCCACTGCTGGAACCAGGTCGGGAACGCGCCACCCAGCGCCGCCGGGATGCCGACGAATCCGCCGACGACCGACAATCCCGCGAGTACGAACAGCACGCCGGTCATGCTCCACGGCGACTCGTGCGGATCGTGCGAATGAGCGTGATGCCCGTGGCCCTTGGGTGAGTGCGCGTCGCCTTCGTCCAGATTCCGGTGATCGGGAATCAGATCGTGCCCGGCATGCTCCGGTTCCGACTCGATGATCCCTTCGACGTGCGCTCCGCGGTACTCGCCGTGGAAGGTCATGAAGTACAGGCGGAACATGTAAAACGCGGTGAAGCCTGCCGCGATGATGCCGATCAGCCAGATTGGCTTGTGATGCGACCAGGCGTTGGCGAGGATCTCATCCTTCGAGAAGAAGGCCGCGAGCGGCGGAATGCCGGCGATCGCAATTGTGGCGATCAGCATCGTCAGATGCGTCTTCGGCATGTACTTGCGTAAGCCACCCATCTTCCTCATGTCCTGCTCGCCGCCGCAGCCGTGAATCACCGAGCCGGCGCCGAGGAAGAGGCAGGCCTTGAAGAAGGCATGCGTCATGACGTGGAAGATCGCGGCGGTGTAGGCGCCGACCCCGATCGCCAGAAACATGTATCCGAGCTGAGAGACCGTCGAATACGCGAGGACTTTCTTGATGTCGGTCTGCACGAGACCGATCGATGCCGCGAAGATCGCTGTAAATGCTCCGACGATCACCACCACCAGCAGTGCATCCGGTGACATCCGGAAGAGTACGTTCGAGCGGACCACCATGTAGACGCCGGCGGTCACCATCGTGGCGGCGTGGATGAGAGCCGAAACGGGAGTCGGGCCCGCCATCGCATCGGGCAGCCAGACATACAGCGGCACCTGCGCCGACTTGCCGCATGCGCCGACGAAGAGCAGCAGACAGATCGCCGTCGCGATGCCTCCGTACTGAGCCATCCCCCCCTCGGCAGCCATCGCGAAGACCTTCGCGTAGTCAGAGGTGCCGAAGGTGTTGAAGATCAGGAAGATCCCGAGGATGAAGCCGAAGTCGCCGATGCGATTCGTGATGAAGGCTTTCTTCCCCGCGTCGGCGGCGAAGTTCTTGTCGTAATAGAAGCCGATCAGCAGATAGGAGCAGAGACCTACCCCTTCCCAGCCGACGAACATGACCATGTAGTTGGCGCCGAGGACGAGCACCAGCATCATGAACATGAAGAGATTCAGGTAGCAGAAAAACCGCGTGTAGCCGGTCTCGTGCGACATGTAGCCGGTCGCATAGACGTGGATCAGAAATCCGATCCAGGTCACGATCATCAGCATCGTGCAGGAGAGCGGATCGACGCGGAACGCGAGATCGACCGAAAAATTGGCCAGCCAGCCGCCGGCGGTCCCCATCCCCGCCGGGATCCACTCGTAATAGGAGAACTGAAGCGGCTGGCCGTGCCGCACGAACGGCAGGACTACCGCGAACGTCGCGATGAGCGCCGAGAGAGCAGTCGAACCGACGGCGACGGCGTTCGTTACCGTACGGTTCTTCGGAGTGCTGGGGTTCGCGAAGGCGCGAATGCCGTTGATCAGCGCGCCGAGAAGCGGGAGCAGAACGACGAGAGCGAGTGCGCTAGACATGCGACGGCTCCCCCAGCCCGACGAGTTGCCGGCATCCGGTCATGACTCGAGCATCCATTGCTCTGTCTCTTGTGCGGCTACCCATGGAGTGTCCTCACCTGGTCGACGTTGAGAGTCGAGCGGAGCCGGTAGAGCTGAATGATGATTGCGAGACCGACGGCAGCCTCGCCTGCTGCGATGGTGATGATCAGGACGGTGAAAATCTGCCCGTCCAGACTTGCGAGATGGTGGGAGAAGGCGATGAAGTTGATGTTCACGGCGTTGAGCATCAACTCGACGCACATCAGCACCGTGATCATGTTCCGGCGAACGATTACTCCGACGAGTCCGACAGCGAACAACGTCCCGGAGAGCATCAGGTAGGCTTCAGTGCCCGGCATGGAGTCCTCCTGTGAGGGCAGAGGGGATGAGGGCCAAGGGCCGAGGGCCGAGGGCTGAGGGCTGAGGACTGGCGAGGCGCCATGAGTCGATGGATCGATCTGACAGCCCCTTGGTTCTCAGCCCTCGGCCCTCGGCCCTCGGCCCTAACCCCTCAGCCCTGTTCTCACGCACTCGCCGCATCCTTCATTTCCTTTTCCGTCTCTGCTCGATCGAGGATGAACTGCGGGGTCGCCTCTTCCTCATCGGCCGAGAGCTCACGCTTGCCGATGACGATGGCTCCGATCATCGCGACGAGCAGGAAGAGCGAGATGATCTCGAACGGGACGAGGTACTCGGTGTAGAGCGCCATCGCGACCGCCTCGGAGTTGCGGTTGGCGAGCTCGCGCGTTCTCCGGACGAGTTTCTCGGGATCGCTCGGATGCGGCGTCAGATACGTCTCCGTCACCGTCGTCAGCTTTCGATCGGCGTCGGGCACCTGCTCGTGAAAGACGCCCGTTCGTACGATCGTCGCGAACAGTACGAAGACGAGCAGTCCGACACCGATGCCACCCATCCAGACCGGCGACATGACTCGCTCTTCGGGCAGCTGTCTGTAGTTGATCAACATGACGACGAACAGGAACAGGACCATGACGCCGCCGGCGTAGACGAGAACCTGAACTGCCGCGACGAACTCGGCCGACCGTAGAACGAAGAGAACCGCCACGCAGAGAAACGTAAGCAGCAGAAAAACGGCCGAGTGCACCGGGTTCCGCATGGCGACGACGAGGATCGACGCGCCAACCGCGATGGTCCCGATGACCAGGAAGACGAGAAGAGGAATCTGGCTCGTGACTGCGTCCATCGTTATTCGCGAGGGATCAGCGATGACTGTGAAGGGGCGGACAACGGTATGCCGTCCTCCCGTCCACTCACCGGTCCGTCGATCCTCCTTCGATGAGCTTTCGTTTCGACTCGAGCTCTTCCGGCGTCTCTTCCTCGGGAAGCCCCGTGTAGCGCGGCCGCTCGTCCCAGTACTCGAGCTCCTGCATGTTGAAATAGAGGTCGTTGCGGTCGTAGCTGGCGAGCTCGTAAGTCTTTGTCGTCAGCCAGATCGATTTCGGCTTCGTGGGGCACGCCTCTTCGCACAGCGAACAGAACATGCAGCGCTTCACGTCGATGTCGTAACGGTCGAGGACCTTGACCTTCTTCTTCTTGCCGCCCTCTTCGATCATGTCGTCGTGGACATCGATGTAGATGATGTCGATCGGACATGCGACCGCGCACAGCTTGCAAGCGATGCAGCGGTCGTAGGAGAAGCGGAACATACCGCGGAAGCGGTCCGCCGGTTCGAGACGTTCCTCCGGATAGCGAATCGTCACCTTCGGCTTGAACAGTGCGCGAAGTGTCGTCTTCAACCCCTCGAACATGTCGAGGAGAAGGAACTTGTCGGACCACGTCTCTTTGGGACGCTCAACTCGCATGGATCACCTTTCCAGGCGCCGGTTTCGACTTCTTCTTCCCCGGCTTGCGCGCGAGATGGAACACCACCGCGCCAATCACAGCGAGCCCGATCAGGTTCATCGAGCGCTCCTGACCGGCGAGGATGAACAGACCGGTGACGAAGATGTTCGCGAGGGCGAGAGGAATCAGGAACTTCCAGCCGAGGTCCATCAACTGGTCGAACCGGAACCGCGGGAAGGTTGCGCGGAACCAGACGTACACCAGCATGAACATCATCATCTTCGTGAAGAAGATGCCGACGCCGAGCAGTCCGCCCAGCAGGCCCATCCCGGTGAGAACCTCGGTGGTGAGACCGAACCCGAACATCCCGAACGACCAGCCGCCGAAGAAGAGCGTGACGATCAGCGAGGAGTTCACGATCATCATCGCGTACTCACCCATCATGAAGAGTGCGAACTTCATCCCTGAATACTCGGTGTGATATCCGGCTACGAGCTCCGACTCAGCCTCGGGGAGATCGAAGGGTGTCCTGTTGTTCTCCGCGTTCATCGCGACGAAGAAGATGAAACAGGCGACGATCTGCGGGACGAAGTTCCAGGCGTTCGCTTCCTGATAGCGAACGATCTGAACGAGATCGAGCGATCCCGCCATCATCAGCAGCCCGATGATCGAAAGGCCGAACGGCACCTCATAAGAGACAGCCTGGGCCGCCGAACGGAGGGAACCCATCAGCGAGAACTTGTTGTTTGACGCCCAGCCGCCGAGGATCAGCCCGTAAACCGCGGTGGAACTGAAGGCGAGGATCAGCAGAATGCCGACGTTCACCCGCGTGACCATGAAAGTCGGAGGCGGCCCGAAGGGAATGAGACAGAAGACGATGAAGGCCGGAAACAGCGGAATGATCGGGCCGAGAAAGTAGGCAACCTTCTCGGCGCGCGCGGGAAGAATGTCTTCCTTCAGGAGCAGCTTCACCGGATCCGCGATGACCTGAAACAGCCCGAAGGGTCCGACACGATTCGGTCCCAGCCGCACCTGCATCAGGCCGAGCAACCGCCGCTCGATCCACGTCATCGCGACGATGACGAGCATCACGATGACGAACGCGATCGAAAACTTGATCGCCGGCCACACCAGGTACGTCATGAGCGCGTCGTTCATCGAGCCTGCTCCAGGGTGAGAATTGAAAACGTCACGCGTTCTCCTCCTCGCCGGCTCTTTTCAATTCTCAATTCCCAATTCTCAATTCTCAATTCTCGG
>DASVLC010000314.1:0-12496 GCA_036385045.1 Thermoanaerobaculia bacterium
ACAACTCATCCGGCCAGCACGTCTCGCCGATCATCGACCGCATCATTCGCCGCTGCATGGAGAAGGAGAGCGCGCAGCGCTTCGAGTCGGCGCGCGATCTCGCCTTCGCACTCGAGGCGGTCACCAGCTCGAGTACGTCGCATGGCATGCCCGCCGCCGAGGGGGCGCCGCGGCGGACGAAGGTCAACGTCGCCTGGGCGCTGCTCGCACTCGTGGTGATCGCCGGTGCGACGGCTTGGATCGCATACCGGATGGGTCGCACTTCCGTGAAGCCGGCGCGGCTGACGTTCACGCAGCTCACCACGGACGCCGGCAACGAAAGCGCCGCGTCGATCGCGCCCGACGGGAAGACCTTCGCGTTCGTGCGCGGCCTCGCGCCGGGACGGCAGATCTTCCTCCAGCGCGTCGACAGCCGCACCGCGATCCCTCTGAGCCGCTCGCCGGACGACGACGACCGCGCTCCCGCCTTCTCACCGGACGGCAGTCAGATCGCCTTCCGCTCCTCGCGCGACGGAGGGGGAATCTTCGTGATGGGCGCCACCGGAGAATCGGTCCGCCGCGTCTCCTCGGAAGGGTTCGATCCCTCCTGGTCTCCCGACGGAAAAGAGATCGTCTTCGCCAGCGAGGAGATGCTCTCTCCCACCAGTCGAAACTCGATCAGCCAGCTCACCATCGTGAATGTGGCCACCGGCGCGCTGCGCGTGCTCTGCCGCCAGGATGCGATGCAGCCGGTGTTTTCTCCGAATGGAAAGCGCGTGCTGTTCTGGGGCTTGAAGGGGAGAGGTGGACAGCGCGATCTTTACAGCATCGCCGTTTCCGGGGATGAGAAGACGATCGTAGCGGCGATGGATGATGCAGCGCTCGACTGGAACGGCATCTGGGCGCCGGATGGGAAATCGGTCTTCTTCTCGAGCGATCGCGGCGGAACGGTGAACCTCTGGCGTATGCCGATCGATCAGGAGAGCGGCCGCGCGCTGGGCGAGCCGCAACCGCTGGGAGTGCCTGCGACATGGGCGGGTCACATCAGCATTTCGCGGGATGGCCGGCAGCTCGTCTACACGGCACGCACTCTCACGCAGTCGACGCGCCGCGGAACGCTGGATCCGGCCACCGGACGCAGCGTGATCGATCCCCAGCCGGTGCTGGCGGGGACGATGGTGCTGCGAACACACGAGCCTTCGCCGGACGGAGAGTGGATTGCGTTTACGACCGAGGGGCGGCAGGAGGATGTGTTCGTGGTGCGGCGCGACGGCAGCGAAATGCGGCAGCTGACGAACGACGCGGACCGCGATCGCGGCGTCTCGTGGTGGCCGGACGGATCGCGCGTCGTGTTCTATTCGGCGCGAAGCGGCCAGTACGACGCCTGGAGCATCCGCATCGATGGCAGCGGCCTGACGCAGCTCACGCAAGGCCTGAAGGTGAACTTTCCGGTGATCTCTCCCGACGGGAAGCGTCTGTCGTTGTACGACCTTGAACGCGCGGGCATCGCGACGATCGACGGCGCGGTGGCGACGACGGCGGAGTGGCTCCCTCCGCTGCCGGGAACGACGGAGAAGTTCGTGCCGACCGCCTGGTCGCCGGACGGGACGCGGCTCGCCGGAACCGAGTGGGGGTTGAGGCAGCGTCTGTACGTCTATTCAATCGCTGACAAGACGTACGAAGCGCTCACTCCCGGCGGCGACGTGTCGGTCTCGAACACGAACGACGCCACCGGCGGGACGTTTGGCAACGCCAGATGGATCGACGATCAGCGCATCGTCTTCCAGTCACTCGAGGGGCAGTTGCTGCTCGTCGACCTGGTGAAGAAAACGCAGTCGGCCGTGGCGCAAACGAACGCCGCCTCGATCGCAACGAACGGACGTACCTTCCTCGACTCGACGCGATCGCTGGACACCGATGTGTGGCAGGTGACGCTGGAGCCTTGAATGAGTTCCCGCCTCAGGCCGGCAGGATGGCAGACGCGCGAATCCTTCTGCGATGGTCTCGGTCCTTGGGTGGCCACCGTTAGCCTCCGGTGATGACTGACCCGGAGGCGTCAGGGATTGCTACTCGGGCCCTGGCATCAGACGGGACCCTACAACGGCGAATAGCGGCGTGCCAGCTCGAGCCTGCCGCCGAACTGCTCGGCCGCGGTGCGGAGTCGATCGAGTCGAGGTGCATCCACCTCGCGGAACACCACGGTCGGCTGCGTCGCCGACACCTTCAGGTCGACCCCGCATTCCGGGCCCGCGGAGCGAAGGAACGAGTCCATTGACATGCGATCCGGAAAGACCAGGAACCCGTTCATACCTAACTGGAACGTCCGTTATGAGACGGCCATTTCGCAATCGATGATCCCACTGCCTGCGCATGTTTTGCCGAGACCGACATCGCGGCATGTGGAACGGATCCGTTCGGCAACCTCGGCCACGGTGAGATTCTGATCGAGACTGAGCAGGAGCGCGGCGAGGCCGGCAACCTGAGGAGCAGCGCCACTCGTCCCCCACCACTCCATGATCCGGTACCCGCAGCCCCATACGACCTCGCCGTAGGTCGGAGCCACGCAGTCGGGCTTCGTGAAAATCTGGGCGAGCTCTCCCGGTCCACGGCTGCTGTCGCAATGCGAGTAGTTCCCCGGTTTTTGTGCGGTCTGGTCCATCCGTTCTGCTTCGTTCACGGTGCCGACAGTGATGACTTCGTCGAGTGAGTTGATTCCCCATATCGTTCCGGGTTCACATGCGGTTGGATCGTTCTCACAGACTTGGACATGGTTGTTACCCGCGGCGAACACCGGCACGATCCCGACACTGACTGCCTCTCTGATGATCTGGACCATGGGATGGTCTGCGGCGTAGCCCAGGGGCTTGCAGGTGTACATGCCGTAGGAGTTGTTGGTGACGATCCGCGTTGCTTTGCCCGCGCGAATGAGTCCGATGAGATGCTCGTAGATCTGAAACAACTCGGTTTCGTCGAAGTTCGTCTTGCACGCGAGGATGGTGGCATCAGGAGCGACTCCGTCATACCGACCGCCGTCGCTACTCGTTGCGGCGGCAACGGCAGCCGTCATCGTGCCGTGCCCTATTGTGTCCGTCCATGAGGCGACGCCGTTCCAGGAGTCGGTGACGTTTTTCTTCGTGCTGGGAAACTCGGCCATCGTGCCGCAGACGCCTGTGTCGATGATTGCAATCGAGATGTCGCGGCCCCTCGATCGCGTCCAGGCCTGCGGCGCCCGGATGTGCTGCATGACGTCGTTCTGGTTCCGTGGGTGTGCAGCCATTGGACTGTACACGGCCGCCATGCTGGCCACCGGCTCGTATCGGCGGCTGAGGATTACCTCGGCCCCCCGCGAGCGGAGCAACGCTGCCTCGCTAGCCGGGAGAGATGCGAAGGCAATGTCGGGGCTCGTCAACGCCCGAACCAGCGGTCTGCCTTTCTCGACGGTCGAACGGTAAATGCCTTCCGGCGATTCGCCCGCTGTGCGGATGAAATAGCGGTTAAGGGTGTCTTCCGGCTTTGGATCGCTCATTGTGTCCTCCTGTTTGCGGGTTATGTCAGTTGCATCAGTGACCTGATGGCGTTGAGATCGGCAGACGTCACTACTCCACTGGCGAGCCCCTCCTCGAGACGTTCTTCGCAAATTTCATCGAAGGACATGCGGCTGCCGAGGTAAGCCACATCGATCTCGGGATTGAAGTGCATGGGACAGGAGACCTTCCCGTCCTCGTGGACGGTGAGCGCTGACAGTGTGCCGACGGTCGCGTTGATTACGGCTGCGTTGCGTGAGAGCCGCGCCTCAGCGATCTTCGGGAAGATGTCGGAGACCGACAGGATTGTCAGCTTCGAGGGTTCAGAGTCCCATTGATAGAGATTGAAGGTTTTTCCATCGCTGAGCGGGAGAGTCGTAATACAGAAGAGGTAATCGACTCCGAGCTCGGCAGATTTGGTTCCGATCCGCCGTTCCACTTCATTCGCATCGAGGTACGCCGTGACGGAGGAACCGTCATCGGCGCGTAGTGTCTGGCGCCAGGTTCCCAGCGGCGCCGTGATTCTCACGACTTCGAATGAGAACCTGGATTGGGCGGCCGACATCTGCGCCGCGAGCTCTTTCAGCCCGGGCATTACCCCGTTCACATCCCAGAATGCGAACCGGATGCGAGTACGATCGCCCCGGCGCCCTGCCTGCGAACCATTGATCGTCGTTGATGCGATCGAAGCGGCCTCGCGAGGAGCGCACAGACGGTCCGATGGATCGCGGGTGAAGAGCACGGGAACCGCCCAGTCGATCGCCTCACCGTGGATCTGGTAATTCAAAGCAATTCGAGCCTCACGCGCGGCGTCGCCCAGGCAGGCGCCGTGCGCGATGGACCAGTAGAATCTCCGCGCAAACGCGGTAGCCGAATGGTCGAGCACCGCGTATTGATTCGCTACGACCGCGGGGACTCCGCCGGCCATCAGGCCGGGCGCAACGCCGCGGTTGTAGTCGGCGAGTGCACCACGACCGCTCTCGCAGGCATTCAGGAACACCAGTTTCACACCAGCTCTGCAGAAGAGGCTGCGCAGCGTATCCGTGGGAACTCGATGCTCACCGCCTCCCTCGTCCTCGAACAGAAGGCAGCCGGTGCCCTGCTCGTTGTCGAATACTCCATGGCCGATGAAGTGCACGATGTCCCATCGACCCATTTCGAGATAACGGTGCAGAACATCAGGCGTAGCGCCGCGCAGAGCCTTGACTTCTGCGAGTCCTGTCTCGATGAGAGGAAGGAATCCGCTGAGGATGACCTCCTCTTCCTGGTCAATGGAGAGAAATCCGTGATCGAGGGGTTGGGCCGAGACCACCAGGATCCGCAGAATCGATGAAGTGGGAGTGATGGGGTCTCCGGGGACTGGCGTGAAGACGTTACGAGTGAAGTTCACGACATCGGTTGCGAGGTAGGATCGTCTGGAGGGATCCCAGGCAAACTCCCAGGGGATATCGGCGATCTGATCGAGAGTCGAGACGAAGACGACATCGAGAGCGCGCGTCCTGTCGATCGAGCGGGCGACGTCGTAGAGTCTCCGCACTTCTCCCGGAAATAGCGTTTCAAACAGCAGTTGCCCGTACTGGAGCAGTTCTTTGCTGCTGGGCATTCGTGCCGACGTATCGCCGAGGACGAACTGCCGGATCTGATCGTGATATGAGGCGAGGCTGCCTTTTCGATTTGGATGTCGGGCGAAAACGAAGTTCTCGGTTACGAAAGCGTTTCGGTAGCGAGCGACGAGTTGATGGCCTTTCCCTGAAGGTAGAAGCATGAGATGAAGAGAATCTGAGCGCGAAGGAAGCTGCGCCATCGTCGCCGGTGCTGAGGCTGCAGCGTCCGGCTTCTGAACAGCCGGACTCGGATGTGGCGTTCGGGCCGCACTGCCACCCGGAGGCTGAGCGGAACCCCGCCACGGAGGCACACTGTGCGGATCGATCCCGCGAAGCGTCCAGCTTCGTCCGGAGAATGCCCGCGCGATCAGGTCGATCGTCTCGCGCTGATAGAAGTAATTCGTATGAATGACTTCGTTTCCGGTTGCGGGCGACACGTTTCCCCCGCGGCCATAACTGGCGATCCGGCTTACCGGGACGGCGTTTGCTGCCCCATCGACGTTCCACGAGCCAGCCGTTGGAACGACAAGGTCATTTGATGTACCGAACACCTCGTCGACGCCGGCATCGACCAGACGCTGCCAGCCGTTACCGATCGGTTCGTAGTTCGCGCCGATAGTCCAGATTGTCGAAGTCGGCAGCGGAGCATGCTGAATTGCTCGAACGAAGTCGGAGTTCGGCGCGAGGTCTTCGATCGCCGGTAATGCCTGCGGGAGACGGTGCGCGACCCAGACGACCGCTTCAGCGACGAACGAAATGCCGTGTGCGAGAGGCGTCGCTGGGAACATCTCTGCCAGGTTCGCAACTGCGTTCAGGAAGTTGATGAGTCGCTCGGGTGCTGCAAGCGGGGATCCGTCGTTTGGAGACGCTACGAGAACCGCCCGCTGGACGGCGAGAGCGGCCTGACCCGAGGCTGCCGCCAGTTCACTCGCTGCGCGGAATACGAGACCGCCTCTGGAGTGCGTGATGACGTCAACCGCGGCGCTCGATCTGCCTTCAAAGCACGCCAGCAGGTCGGTCGCGTTCTGCTGTGGGGTTTCGGAGATCGTAGAGTGGTTAAAGGCGAGGATGTGATCGTAGCGACCTGAGAGTGCACTGAAGAGCGAAGGACCGTCAGAGGGCAAGGCCAGCCCGCGAAATGCTGTCTCGGCGTCTGAGAGAATTCCGTGGATGAGCAGGAGAATGCGCTTGTCTTCTCTGAACGCCGCCGCGACGGCAGCTGGATCGATGGGTTGCAAGGGAGCTTTAACGGCGAGTCTCTGCGGATCGACGGTGACCCAGCCACGATGTCGATCAGCGCTCCGCCACTGAGCCTCCTCCCACGAGTGGGCGAGACGTGCGATCACCCGGTCGACGATCGGACCGAAGACAAAAAGAAAGAGTCGAACGCTGCTGCCAAGAGCGCGCGCATTGCCGCTTGCGTCGAGCCGAATGAGAAATTCTGCGACACGCGTAGTCTCCCTGCCGGCGTCTGCAGCTCGATACTCCGGTTGGTGGAAGCGGACGGCTCCCGTCGGATGACGCGACATCACGATACAAGCGTCAGCCGCAGCCAACTCGACATCGGCCGCGACTGTACCCCCGCCGGCCGAACTCCTCGCCTGTGCGAGGAACTCCTCGCAGGTGACGCTGATCTCACGAGCGGCGGCCCGTTCGGTCAACTCTCGGACCAGAGGATCTTCTATTGAAGATCGCTCCAGGGTTGTGATGCTGGTGACGCTCCAGTCGTTGGTCCTCCATCGAATCGGGCGCATGGTGACCTCCTTTCCGGGTGATGACCGTTAGGTACCGATGCAACTACTTCACGTTCCACGACGATGGCAGTTGGAGTGCTTGGCTCGGTTCGAATGGTTGGACGGACAGCAATCCGCGATTTCAGCCAACGGCCGCGCTCGAGGCGGGTCGTTATCGTTCCCACGCCGAACTTCGACACGGTGTTGCGCGGGGGCGACGATCCGGCTGCCGACGACCCGGCGCCGAGACGATGTGATGGCAGGCATAGCGAACAGCGGTTGCCTGGAGGCTTGTCTGGCTGGTCAAACATAGTTTCCGTCGAGCCAGTGGGTAATTCTGACAGCTCGGCCGTCCAACCGAATCAAAGAGATCCGTGTCGCATGCCGACTCCCCAAGGCGGTGGGGAGCCGGATGCGGATGCCACAAAGGACTGTAGCCGCCGCATCGTTTCTGTGCTTCACCAGCAGGTACCCGTAACATTGCGGGAGAAAAGGAGAACGCGATGAAAATCTTTCTGTCCGGGGGGCTGATTGCAGCCGTGTTGATGTTCTGCGCGGTAGCAGATGGTCAGGAGAGAAACTGCGACTGGGAGAAGAGTTTGCGCGAGTATCTCGATCATCACGATGAGGCGCCGATGCGCGTCGCAGCGCTCGATCACACTACGGGGGAGTGGCACGCGTTCACCTGGGATGGGCAAAAGTTGCACAGGAATCTCCGACCTCCCGCCTTCGTCGTTCCGGCGTCGAATGATCCGACGCTGGTCGTGACCTCCGACGGCCGTGCAGGGGTGTTTCTCGTCGATACCAATCCTCTCCTGTACGCGGCGAAACAGAAGGCCGTTACCGTCCAGGACATCGACTCGATCGCTGATCTGAAGAAGCTCCTCGGACTATTTGGTGGCTTCATCTCGAGTAGCATTCAGATCGGCGCAGCGCGGCACACGGTAGACGTTGAGACGCTAGCTAGCGCAGCGGGCCTGCTGCATAAAACGCAGCATGAGATTCTCAGCCAGCCAATACCGAAGAAGCTCGAGGAACCACTGCGACTCGCTCGAAATGCAACGGACCTCGCGAACCATCTGGAACTCCACAAAGAGTCGGTTGCAAAGGCGACGGTGCCCCTTCTCAAAGAAGCAAAGGATCTGGAGAAAGTCGTTACGAGTATCGGGACGGCGCGTGATGCGATTACTTTGCAACTTCAACTCATCGAGAACGCGCCGGGCAGCTTTTCCCGGGAAAGTCTCCGGAAGCTCGATATTGAGCCCGAGTCGATCGTGACAGCTCTTGCAGAGCTCGAGGGCGCTGCGAATGATGCAGCGGCTGTCAGCGTGCCGTGTCCCGGAACCGTCGATGCCCTGCGTCAGGCGTTGCTCTGGAAGATTGACGGTGTGCCTGAGGCGCACTTCGACTCCGTCGAGTATCGTGAGCGATGGGACAAAATAATCGGGACACTTCAGTCGGCGAGGAGCGAGTGCAAGGATGAGGATGTCGCGGCGCCCATCCTCGAGATCGGCCGATGGCTCGCAACGCACCCACCGCAGAACAGGCCGTCGGACACCTCCACGGCCACGGCGCTCTTGCCGCTGTTCAAAGCCGCCGATGGATTCACTGCCGCCGTGAAGAAACGTGACGGTGCCGTGACGGCCGCAAAGGGTGTTCTCGGAAAGAGCAGTCAGGCCGTTCGGCAGTCGGTGCAGATCGCCCGCTTTCTCGAGCTTCGCGACGAGCGCAAGTTCGATAGAGATGGATGCCAGTTTCTCACGGGCGTCATTCCGGTTCGAATCATCGAGTACGACGATCTGAAGGTTGGGCCTACACAAGTTCGAAACGAGGAATTCACGGTTACAGTTCGGCCGACGTTTGCCTCGGAAGTCGAGCGACGTCGGGACGATGTGGCGGGCAAGTTCCACCTCCGCAGGAACGCGCTCGACATCGATCTGGACACAGGGGTCACGTACACCACGGTGAGCGAGCGCACGTTTGCTGCAATCAAGGACGGCGAGGCCGACACAACGTTCACCATCAGGGAGAAAGATCGCAAAACGCGCGCGGGTCAAGTGGCGCTGTTCGCGACATTCGGGCAGGATCGGCCCTGGGGCGTTGGTGGTCAGATCGGATTCGGGCTGGACACCTCAAACCCCGCGCTTTTCACGGGGGTTGCTGTACGCCTCGGCCGCTATGCGAAGGTGAGCATAGGCGAAACGTTCCAGCGCGTCACGAAGCTGCGTAAAGGGCAGTTCGTCGGAAAGGACGACCTGACGAGTGCCGACGAGCTCGCGACCCGCGACGGATGGAGCGGCCGTCCCTATATTGCCCTTTCGTTGACTCTCGACAACCTGCCAATCTTTGGCGGCGGCGGCGAGTGAGACGTTGCGTGCCCGCCGTGCGTGGCCTGAGAATCGATGCGGCCGGCTATCCGCCGGCCGCATCACTCGTACGCCTTCAGCCTGGCTCGTTACTTGTCGAATGCGTTCGAGCACGGGATACGCGGCGTCAAAACCTTCTCACTGTAGCCGTCAGAAGGATCGTCCAGATTCAGCCCCCCAGACTGAGCAGCGAGGCGTCTATCAGGGACCTCCAGGTCGCCCTCCTGGTTTGTGCCCAGCTTCCTGTAAATACGGAAGTGGTTGCTGCCGGTGTCCCCGTTCAAGGCGACATTAGCGATCATTACCTGGTGGGTGTCCGGAGCAAGTACGAGTGAGTACTGACCGCAGGCGAACTTGATCGGCGCATCGCCATCAGCTTCGACGCCCCACCGCGTCAGGATCATGCCCTTGCCCAGCACGTGTGCCGTGAGCGATCCACGATCGACAGTCATTTTAAGGATCGTGTCAGGCTGCGGGCTGAGCTTGAAGGCGGGGTCGGCATCGGTCAGTCTTGGCAGGTGATCGCGCAGGTCTCCTACATTCAGAGGGGTAGGTTTCAGGCCGTGAATCTCCAGCGTCGAAGGCTCCTGAATCTCGAAGTCGTTGCGGGACGCAGGCCACGGCCATCGCGCCGTGGCGATGGCCTCTCGACCGCGGACCCACAGGGCGGCGGTATGTGCGTCCACGTCGCCGATGTTGGAAGTATTGCGGCCGTCGGGGAACAGTACGCCGAGTGTGCCGTCATCTTTATAGTGAAAGCACGCCAAACCATAGAAAATGATCTCCAGGTGTCTCGTCATCGTTTCGCCTCCCTCGTTCTGTCAACGTCCGATTGATTGCACCGAAGCCCAGAGGCCGGTCTGTCCCGGCCTCATCCTCATGAACTCGAGCTGCGTCTCGCGCACCGCGTCCGCCGGGGACGTGCCGCTGGCCAGACGTTCGTGGAGGCGCGGGAAGAAGTCGGATGCGTCCCTGTCGGAGATCGGCCACAGAGTCGCAACGACATTCGGCACGCCGGCGTGGAGGAAAGCGTTGGCGACACTCAGTACGCCTTCCGCCTTGCGAATGGGTCCTCGGGCGCTGCCGCAGGCCGCGAGGACCACTAGACTCGAGCGCGGCAGGCGCATGCGTGAGATCGCCGCGGCATCGAGATGCCCCGATGACTCGGGCGTTGCTGCAAGCATCAGCGCGGCGGAATGACTGTTCGTGGTGCCGTGACCGGCGAAGTGAATGACGTCGGCACCTGGAGCACTCGAGACGAGCGCGTCCACCGTTGCCTCGCTGCCCGAGAGGCGAATGGTTGTGACGTAGTTGGCGCCGATCGCATCGGCCTCGGCTCGAGCGAATGAAAGAGGAGGCGCACTTCCCGCGGCCGGGTTATCGATCATCAGAAGCGTCCGCGGGCGCTGCGCGAGCACTCGTGATTGCGTGTGGATGTATGCGCCGGCACTCGGCGAGACGGAGATCGTATGTTGCTCGAGCAGCCTGCTGCCCGAGGCGGGATCGACCAGCACTGCAAATGGAATGGCTGCCGTCGTCGCGTCGGGTACGAAAACGAGCCTGCGATGCGAGGCGATCCGTTCACGAACGGGAGCGATGAGCGTCTCGTAGGCTGCACGCGCCTGGGTGTGGTCCTTGCCCCCGCTGCTTGCCTCGGTCTGCAGGGCCTCGATGAGCGATATCAGCTCGCTTCGCGGAATCGGAGCTTCGGCGGCCGCAAGGTGGCGCTGGTCGGCCGTAAAGATCACCAGTTTGTCCGGAAGCGCCGAGTACTCGACGACGACGACATCGGGCGGAAGGCTGCTCGTGTCGAGCGCCAGACCGCCGGGAGCGATTGCATCGGCGAGTGCCCGCGCGCGTTGCCGTTCGGCGTACTGGAGTGCCCGCGCCGGCTCGCGAGCGCGCCACAAGTCGATGGCTTCCTCGAAGAGTGACTCCGCGGAGTCGAGAACCCCCCATCGAAGCTCCCCGGCTGGGAGCGAGTCACGGTGGGTTTCGATCTCCGCAATGCCACGTTCGAAGTCCTCTGCCGCGCGATCGGTCGAACCGAGCTGACGGAATACGCGACCGCGTCGGAGATAGAGATCGGGGACGAGCATCCGCCAGCCCTTCGTTTCGTGAAACTGAATGGCTCTGGAGAGAAGGTCTACGGCGCTGGACGGGCTGCTCGCGATCAGCGCCGCCGCTGCGAGCTCATTGGCGCGGAGGCGTTCCCGTAGTGTCGCATCCTCAACGGAATCGATGACCTGCTTTGCAGCACGGAGATCGCGGACGGCGTTGTCGTCATCGTTCAGACGCGCTCGAACCAGTGCGCGCCGCAACAAGGCGTCGGTCTGAAGCTCATGGTCGCCGACAGTGTGCGCGAGCGTGATCTCGAGTTGCAGAAAGGAAGTGGCCGCGCGCCAGTCTTTCCTCTGCGAAGCGTCATAGCCGAGTCCGGAGATCAGGTGCTGGAGCCGGTAGGAAACGGACTTGCCAAGCTCGCGAAGCGCGGCGATTCGATGCTGCCACGCGCGCCGCCGGTCTCCCGTGATGTCATAGACCTGAGACAGGATGTCGCGGACGTATGCCGTATTGTTCGTCTCACGCAGCCGTTCGAGGGTCGTGATGACGCCATACAGCAGATCGATCGAGGTGCCCCAGTCGGCACGAGTCATGTGACACGACGCAATCTGCCAATCGAGGTAGGCGCGCAATGCCGGCTGGTCGTCCGGTACTTCGAGCGCCAGCCGCCGAAACATTACCTCGGCCTCTGCGAGGCGGTTCTGGCCGAAGACGGCGCCGGCTCGGTAGACGTTCGCGTCATGAGCCATCGGGCTGCCGCCGCGCGTGAAGTCTGCCGCGGCCGAGGCCAGGAGCGGCTCGGATGCGGCCGGTTTGCGATCGTGGAACGTTCGCCGGCCGTCGCGAAACGCGACGTGCGCGCGTGCGAGTTGCTCGCGCCGCTCGTGCTGCCCGCTATCGATCGCGGCAACCGTCTTCTGCATCGACACATCTCCGGTGGATCGCGAGACCGCATCGGCCAGTGTCCGAGCGGCGGTGAGGTGTCGTGAGGCATCGTTTTCCCTGCCGCCGAGCACCGCGTCGCCCCATCCACCCAGAACCTCGTGCTGGAAGAATCGGCGGACTTCACCGGTGTCTCGCTCGGCGAAAGCATCGGCTACTGCTACGTCACCGGCTTCCAGCTGCGAATAATGGCCTTCCATCTCGTCGCGGATGAGTGGCTGCTGGCTTGTCAGCGTCTCCATGTTGCGACGGGCTTCGCCGGCCCATTCGCTCCTGTCGTCGAC
>DASVLC010000315.1:0-3441 GCA_036385045.1 Thermoanaerobaculia bacterium
CATACCTGGGCGATCGAGATCGTTTCGGGATGCGTGTGTGGGATTGGAAAGCGGCGTCTGAGGCCGCCGCACTCCAAAGCGCTTCGCGCGACGCCTGTGGCGCTCCGGCTCGAGGCCGGGGACACGGTTTACGAGAAGGTCGAGCCCGGATGAGCGGCCTTGATCCCAAGGCTTGCGCCTTGGGCTACAGCTACGTCGCGCCTACCGGCGCTGGAAGGCACCGAATGCCCTAACCCGCAGCCGGCGTCTGCTTCTCGCGCTTGAAGACCATCCCGATATGATCGGTCGCGCCGGTCTTGAAGTTGATCGAGGTAATGCTGACCAGCTCCCAGCCATCATCTCCGAGGCGGTTGAGCTCCTCGGCGCGACGCGGATCCATCGAGTAATTCTCCGACCGGACGTTGATGATCTTGTACTCCCAGGTCTTCATGGTCCGCACTCCCTCCCGGCAACAGCTGATTGCTGAAGCGGCAAGTGTAGCAAACTCATAGGTTGGCGGTAATCTACTTATCGACTATCGCCCTCTTCCCACCACATCACCGCTTCGGCCGGATAGTCGGTAATGATGCCGTCGCAGCCGATCTCGCGAAGGCGCTCCCACTCCTGCCGCCGGTTCGGGGTCCAGGGAACGACCCGGATTTCACGCTCATGGAGCGCGGCGACCATTTCTTCATCGACGTAGCGATACCGAGGAAAACACCAGGTCGCACCGAGCTTCTCTGCGTACTCTGCTACATCCACCAGATAGCCGGCGATGGTGATACCGAGAGGAAACGGGACTCCACGGGTCTGGAGCTCGCGGATCACCTGATGGTCGAAGGAGGCGACGATGACGTCGGGCCAGTTGGCAATCTCGTCGATCAGAGCTTCCTCCCAGCGGCGGCGCTTCACTTCGAGAATCATGGTCGCGCGACCGGCGAACTGTCCGAGATCCGCCAGCCTTTCGAGCAACGCTCCGCGTTCGTTACACTCCGCCAGTGTCAGCGTTTCGACCTCCGACTCGACGAGCTCGTCGTCGTGAAAGAGAACGGCGGTGCGGTCGGAGAGAAGCCGGAGATCGGTTTCGAATCCATCCGCGCCTGCGCGGAGGGTCTCCTCGAACGAGGCGATCGTGTTCTCGGGAAATCGCGTTGGACTGCCGCGATGACCGTAAATGAGGAAGTGTTCAGGCATCCGCAAACCCTTGTCCGCTCGAGATCGACGTGGTACGTTGCTGCACAATCAGCGGAGCCAGATCAATGCCTAAGAAGATCCTTCTAGCGGACGACAGTATCACCATTCAGAAGGTCGTCGAGCTGACGTTCTCCGACGGTGACTATGAAGTCACCGCCGTCAACAATGGCGCCAAAGCGATCCAGAAACTGAGTGAGATGCGACCGGACATCGTCCTCTCCGACATCATCATGCCGGAGAAGAACGGCTACGAAGTCTGTGAGTACGTGAAATCGCATCCCGAGCTCCGGCACCTGCCCGTCATCCTCCTGACCGGCACCTTCGAGCCATTCGACCCCGACCGTGCCGAGAAGGCGGGCTGCGACGCCGTCGTTACCAAGCCGTTCGAATCGCAGAGCCTGATCCACAAAGTCGAAGAACTGATTGCACAGACGCGGGGAAGCGCCTCCGAGTCGGCTTCACCTGCGATCGAAGAGCCCGAGGCGCCGCCGGCAGCTGCAGCCTGGACTGAAGAGCCTCCCGCCCCCGAGGCATCTTCGTTCCTGAACGAAAGCTCCGAGAGCAATGCAGGCGCTGCATCGTTCACCCATGAGGCCGACATTTTCGGTGGAACGACGGCGCCTCCTCCTCCGCCGCTCGCGTTCGAGACATCAGGCGAGTCTCCTTTCGACTCTCCCCCCGAAGAGTTTGGTGGCGAGACACGAGCGTTTCCGCGGATGACGTTCGAAGAGATGCAGAAGATGGTCGAGCCGCCGCGCCGTGAACCTGAGCCGCCGGCGGCCGCGCCCTCGCCGTGGGATGAAGCGCCAGACAACTCTTCGCCGCTGGCGTTCAGCAATGAGGCGACCGACGACATGGCATCCTCCGAGTCGGATCTCGAGTCGCCCTTCGGCGCTCCTCCTGACGCCGAGGAGTTCAGCCCCGAAACGCGCGCGTTTCCGCGCATGACGCTCGCCGACATTCAAAAAATGGAAGCGCTCGCTGCGCAGCACAAGGCCGAGACGGCCCCTCCTCCTGAGGTCGCGGAGCAGAAACCAGAGCCGCTGCCATGGGAAGAAGAAGACACCGCGTCGTCCAAACCGTCCAGTTCGCAGCCACCCGCGTTCGAGCCGCCAGCGTTTCAGTCTCGCTCGTTCGACTCGCAATCATTCGGCGGTGATACGTTCGAGCCGTCTTCGCCGGTCTTCGAAGGCGGGATGTCCTTCGGCGAACAGCAACGTACACCTGAAGCAGAGCCAGAATCTCAGGGCGCGATGCCGTGGGACGAGGAACCCGCCCCGATGGCATTCGGCGGCGAGACCCGAGCTTTCCCAAAATTGAGTTTTGAGGAGCTCCAGCAACAGGTCTTGACACCGGCACAGCCCGAAATGCCGTCAGCGGACGAGCCGGCGCCGGCGTGGGCCTCGAACGAAGAGTTGGTTTCTTTCGATGATCCGTCACCGATCGAGGGCTCCACTCCGGAGCATTCATCGACCGAGGACCGCGAGGAGTTGGCGTTCACGTCCGAATCCGTATCGGAACCGATGCCCGAGGATCAGGACTTTTCCTCCGAGCCTGCGACCGAGCGCGAGCCGGACGTACTGGCGTTCGAGACGGCGCCAAGCTCTGAAGATCTTCCATTTGCTTCGCAGCAAACGCTCGAGCGGGAAGTAGCTCAACCATTTTCGTCTGAGGAAGCCCCCCAGCCGGAGCCGGAGCCAGAGCCATCGGCTCCCGAGCCAGAATGGCCTCCACTACAGGCAGCGGAGGCCGAAGCTGATCGCTGGGAGCCACCGGTACCTCCAATAGTCATCGCACCGGAACCCGAGCCGTCTGCCGAGGCAGCAGCGGCGCCGGAGGGAGATGCCCGGTATATCGAGCTGACCGACGAACAGGTCGAGCGTATTGCGCGGAAGGTCGTGGAGCTCATGTCCGATCAGGTGGTCAGAAACATCGCCTGGGAGGTCATCCCCGACATGGCCGAGATGATCGTCAAGGAGCGGATCCGGCAGCTCGAGAACGAGTAGCCCGGAATGAAGATTTACACCCGCACCGGAGATCAGGGGCAGACCTCGCTGTTCGGCGGCACGCGTGTCGCGAAGCACGACCCTCGCATCGAGGCCTACGGCACCGTAGACGAACTGAGCTCTCACCTCGGGCTTGCACGCGCGGCCTCGCTGCCGGCGACGACCGAGGCTACCCTCGCCGACGTTCAGCGCGATCTGTTCGAGATCGGAGCCCATCTCGCATCGCCCGGTACGAGCCGGTTTCCCGGCGTGGAAGCATCAC
>DASVLC010000316.1:0-8095 GCA_036385045.1 Thermoanaerobaculia bacterium
CGCGACCACAACTCGAGAGCCGGAGTGAAGGAACCACTGTACATCCATCTCTACGCGAGGCATTGAAAATCGTTGTCGTGCCCGTCGCGTGCGCGCTGAGCGCCGCGAAGCCACCGGAGCCGAGGGGGTCGCGCGGCTCGCGCGATCGCCGATGGCGGCTCGCCATCGGTTGCGCTCAGGAGAAGGTCGACGATCCATTGATGGGCTTCCTTGGGAAACCCGACGAGACTTGTACCGCGTTCACATTGCGGCACTTGCAAGCCACTCCTGTAAGTCCGTCGTGCGCGAAGGCGCACTTCATGATCCGGCCCCTCTTGTCGGTCCTTACTTGCCCGTGCCACCGTTGCCCTTCTCCCCTCGCGCTTTTTGCGGGGGGAGAAGGGTGCCGAAGGCGGATGAGGGGGGGCGAACAAACACCCTTCATCTGCGGTTTGCTCGTGTGTGGCCGATTGCGCGGCCCCTCACCCGGCCCTTTGGCTTCGCTCAGGGCCACCCTCTCCCCGCTAAGATCGCGGGGAGGGGCGACAAATCTCATACTTGGCGAAGGCGTCGCGTTAGCGCAAGAAATCGGGTTGCGTGATGCTGAACCGTTTCTTTTCCTCAGGCGTGCCAGCAGCCGGCGGGGATCGCGCGAGGCCGCGCGACCCCAGGCCCGCCATTCCCCTTAATCGTCGCTCGTCATGATGAAGATCGGCTGGCGATGGAAGTCGTAGATCGGGCGCAGGCGATCGGCGTTGTAGTAGCGCGTCACGTCGACGACCTTCTTGCGGCCGGTGACGACTTCGATCGGCACGTTGTCGTAGATGCCGTTGCGGACGGCGACCAGGCGACCCGCGGTATTGCGCAGGATCAGGTCGAGGGCCAGATTGCCGAACGCCATCGGAACGATCGAGTCGAGTGCATCGGGCTCGCCCGAGCGGACCATGTATCCGAGCCTCTGATTGACGACGTTGATCCGGCGGCCTTCGGCGTACTTCGTCGAGAGATCCTTGAGCCGGGATGACACCTTGTCGCCGATGCCGCCCAGCTTACGGTGGCCATACTGATCGGATTCCTCGCCCTCGAACGACATGTCCCCTTCATGGAGCATGCGCGCCCCTTCGGAGACGAGTACCACGCTGTAGCGGCTCGGGTGGCGGGAACGGTCGTAGACGAGCAACTCGGTCAGATGCTCGACATCGAACGGATGCTCCGGAATCAGGCAGCGGTCGGCGGCTCCCGCCATCGTCGGCAGGAGCGCGGTGAAGCCTGCGTAGCGGCCGAAGACTTCGATCACCAGGAAGCGCTCGTGTGAGCCGGCGGTGGTACGGAGCTGATGACAAAGCTCGATCGTTCGGGTCACACAGGTGCTGAAGCCGATGCAGTAATCGGTTCCCGGCACGTCGTTGTCCATCGTCTTCGGGATCGCGACGACCTGAACACCTTCCTCGTGCAGGCGCTGGCCATAGCTCAGCGTGTCATCACCGCCGATCGGAATGAAATAGTCGATTCCGAGCCACTCGATGTTCTTCAGGACCGCAGGGGTGACGTCATTGATGTCGTCGGTGTAGCTGTCCTGGAGGTGAATCGGCACCGACGCTTTCGGCAGGTGTGACGGCCGGGTCCGGGAGCTGTGAAGGAATGTTCCTCCGGTGCGGCCCGCGCGATTGACCAGATCCTCGGTCAGGACCTGATAGTTGTCCGAGTTGTCGGCGTCGCGGTCGGGGATCAGGTCGACCAGTCCTGCCCAGCCGCGCCGGATGCCGATGACTCGGTATCCCTCACGGAGTGCCCGGATCGTGATGGCGCGGATGGCCGGGTTGAGTCCCGGGACGTCGCCGCCCCCTGTGAGAATGGCAATGGTTCCTTTGCTCGACATAGATGCGAACACTATCCGATTGAAGCGGTCTGTCGCTGGCGAATCGCACCATCGAAGGTGACGGCTAGCGTTGATGAAGCGGTCGCTGCAGTTCCAGGCGGAGTTCCCGGGAGTGCGGCGCCCATAAAACAGGTCGCCGTGCAGATGATGTGACGGATCGCATGCAATCTCAGCCTTTCGTGCACTACGATTCGCGCGATGCCGAATCTCTTCATTCCAAAAGAACAAGCCGCCGGGGAAACCAGGGTCGCCGCGACGCCTGAAACGGTACGAGCGTTGATCAAGACGGGAATCACGGTCTCGGTCGAGCCCGATGCGGGTGCGAAGTCCTTCCTGCCGGACGCAGCGTACGCCGAGGCCGGAGCAACGATCGTGACGCGGGACGCCGGTCTTGCATCCGCAGATCTCGTCACCGCCGTCGGCCCCCTCTCTCTTGATGACGTGAGGCGGATGCGTGCGGGATCGATCGTGATCGCGCTGCTGGCGCCGCACCGGAACACAGAGCTCGTGCGGGCGCTCACGGAGGCTCGGATCGACAGTCTCGCGATGGAGCTGATCCCGCGGACGACGCGAGCGCAGACGATGGATGCGCTCTCCTCGCAGGCGAGCATCGCGGGCTACAAGGCGGCACTCATCGCCGCGACCGAGCTGCCGCGCTATTTCCCACTGCTCATGACCGCTGCCGGCACCATCAAGCCGGCGAAGGTCGTGGTCATGGGGGCGGGCGTCGCCGGTCTTCAGGCGCTTGCCACAGCGCGACGACTCGGCGCGGTCGTGGAAGTCTCCGACATCCGGCCTGCCGTCAAGGAGCAGGTGCAGTCGCTGGGAGGCCGTTTCATCGACCTGCCGATGGAAGAAAGCGGCGAAGGGGCCGGAGGGTATGCCCGCGAGGTGAGCGCCGACTTTCTGCGACAGCAGCGTGAGGTGCTCACCCGGCACATCGCCGCGGCCGACGTCGTGATTACTACCGCGCTGGTGCCAGGCAGAAAGGCGCCGGTGCTCGTCACGCGAGACATGGTCGAGAAGATGCGGCCCGGCTCACTCATACTCGACCTCGCGGTCGAAGCGGGTGGAAACTGCGAACTCGCGCAGCCCGGAGAGGTGACCCACAACGGCGTGCGGATCCTCGGACTGGCGAATCTGGCCGCCACGCTCTCACACGATGCGAGTCTGCTCTATGCGAGGAACATCCTCTCTCTTCTTGGTGACCTCGCGCCGAAGGGTGTGATCAACATCGACCTCGACAACGAGATCATCCGCGGCTCGCTGCTGACGCACGACGGAAACGTCGTCCATGCACCGACCGCCGAACTGCTGAAAGGGAGTGCCTAGTGGGCCCGCTACTGATCGGTATCTACCTCTTCGTCCTGGCGATGTTCGTCGGGTTCGAGATCATCACCAAGGTTCCGCCGACGCTGCATACGCCTCTGATGTCGGGTGCCAACGCGATCTCGGGCATCACGATCGTCGGCGCTCTCCTGGCGGCGGACTCCGGAAACGTCACGATGAGTAACGTTCTCGGATTCATCGCGATCGTCTTCGCCATGACCAACGTAGTCGGTGGATTCGCTGTCACCGACCGGATGCTCAAGATGTTCGGGAAGAAGAAAGCATGAACGACCAGGTCATGCAGACATTTGCTCAGGTCCTTTATCTGATCTCGGCCGCGCTCTTCATCATCGGCCTCAAAGGGCTGACGAAAGTGAAGTCGGCGCGGCGCGGCAACAGCATCGCCGCCCTCGGCATGCTGCTCGCGATCATCGGGACGCTGCTCGAGGCCGGCCGGATCGACTATCGCTGGATCATCGCCGGTGTCGCGATCGGCTCGCTGATCGGCTGGATCAGTGCGGTGCGCGTCCCGATGACGATGATGCCGGAGATGGTTGCCATCTTCAACGGATTCGGCGGCGGAGCCTCGGTGCTGGTCGCCGTCTCGACGCTGTATGTCGTCTATCTCGAAGCCGGACATACGCAACGCCTGGCCGATGTGATCGGCGCCTCTTCCGCGCTGACGATGGCGCTTTCGATTCTCATCGGTGGCGTTACTCTCAGCGGAAGTGCGATCGCATACCTGAAGCTGCAGGGGAAGATCGTCAAGAGCGAACCGGTACTGATTCCGGGACGCCATGTGATCAACGGGATTCTTTTCGTCATCCCGCTGGTGGTCGGTGTCTGGTTTGCGGTCGGCACACTCGAGCCGACGACAACGGCGATTCTCGCCTGGTCGGTCGTCGCGCTCGCCCTGGTCCTCGGTGTGATGCTCGTCATTCCGATCGGCGGAGCAGACATGCCGGTGGTCATCTCACTGCTCAACTCATACTCGGGTCTTGCCGCGGCCGCGACCGGATTCGTCATCAACAACATGATGCTCATCGTTGCCGGCGCGCTGGTCGGAGCGTCCGGTCTCATTCTGACCAAGGTCATGACCGTCGCGATGAATCGCTCGCTGACGAACGTGGTGTTCGGAGGGTTTGGCGCGATCACCGAGGGAGCGGCGGGTGCCGGCACCGGGTATGGCCCCGTCAAGTCGGGTGGCGCGGAGGAAGCGGCCATTCTGCTCGACGCCGCAGAGACGGTCATCGTCGTTCCGGGCTACGGACTCGCTGTCGCCCAGGCTCAGCACACCGTGCGCGAGATTGCGGACCTCCTCGAGGCGCGGGGGGCGAAGGTGCTCTACGCGATCCATCCGGTCGCCGGCCGCATGCCGGGACATATGAACGTCCTGCTGGCCGAGGCCGACGTACCTTACGAGCAACTGCTCGAGCTCGACGACTCGAATCGCGAACTGCGTACGGCGGATGTGGCGCTGGTGATCGGCGCGAATGACGTCGTGAACCCGGCCGCGGAGAAAGATCCCGCGAGTCCGATCGCCGGCATGCCTGTGATTCAGGTATGGAACGCACGCTCGGTCATCGTCGTCAAACGGTCTCTTGGAGCCGGCTTCGCGAATACGAAGAACGAGCTGTTCGAGTATCCGAACACGATGATGCTCTTCCTCGACGCCAAGAAGGCGCTGCAGGGGATCGCGGCTGAGCTGAAGCAGATGTAGCGCTGACGCGGCGCAAGGCGAAGCTGTGGGGGTCGCGCGGCCTCGCGCGATCCCCGCCGGCCGCTGGCCGGCGGTGGGCTTTGCAGGTGCAGACCGTTGCGTGAGGTGAATCGCCTTCCCGGACCCCCACAATGGGTCGTCGACCTTCTCCTGAGCGCAACCGATGGCGAGCCGCCATCGGCGATCGCGCGAGCCGCGCGACCCCCACGGGAGCCTCCCCGTCACCCCCGCGCTTCCGGATTGAGCGTGTACGTACCAACCACCGTCGCCTCGTCCAGAATGTGTCCCTTCATCGCGCGGAGCGCTTCCGGCCCGCTGAATCGCTCTGGCAGTTCCAGTGACGGAACGTCGAGGGAATAGAGGGTGAAGTGGTAGTGGTGCAGGCGCTCGTCGTTGAACGGAGGCCAGGGGCCGTCGTAGCCGCCGTAGTCGCCGCCCATCTCGGGATCGCCGGCAAACCACGATGTGTAGTCATTGATGCCGCGGACTCCCAGATCAGTTCTGCCGGGTGTCTTTCCCTTCGCGGTGATCCCATCCGAATCGGCCCCTTCGGAGAGCGCGGTGATATCGGGGGAGATGTCGACGAGGACCCAGTGGTAGAAGTCGATGCGTGGCAGATCGTACGAAACCTTGCGGTCCGGCTTGTTGACATCGTCCTTGCGGGAGGGAACGTCGGGGTCGCTGCAGATGAGCGCGAACGACTTCGTCGCCGGCGGGAAATCACTCCACGCAAGGTGAGGGTTTCGGTTCGGACCCGCAACGGGACCCGATGGCGAAGGGACTCCCATCGCGTTTGTCGTAGGAATCGGACCGTTGTGCTCGAATGACGTGCTCGTCAGCTTCATTTCTTTCTCCTTAACTGCGGGGGCTATCGGGTGAAAGCAAGACCGGTGCTGTATGATCGACCGGTTCCCTCAATTTGAAACCTGAAGATCCGTAAGGAGGATCCGCATGTCTGCACCCCGCAGGTGGTTTTTCGTCTATCCGCTGCTCGTGTTGCTTGCCTGTACTGCAGGAGCCTCGGAAACCGCCGAGGACGTCGGTGCACGCAATACTGAACTTGCTCGCTCCGGCTACGACGCCTTCGCCCGTGGCGACGTCCCTGTGGTCCTCGGGCTGATGTCACCGGAGATCATATGGCACGAAGCGGAATCGCTTCCCTACGGCGGTATTCACCGAGGCCCGGACGCCGTGCTGCAGAACGTTTTCATGGGGTTGGGACGAGACTGGCAGCCGTTCGCCGCGACTCCGAAGCAGTACATCCCGGCCGGTGATCACGTCGTCGTGCTCGGCGAGTACAGCGGCACCAATCGCGTCAGCGGTCGCGCCTTCGTTGCGCCGTTCGCCCACATATGGCGTTTCGAGAATGGACGGCTCGTCGAGTTCCGGCAGCTCACCGACACGGCAAAGTGGCTCGAGGCGATTGACGCGGTGCCGGAAGCTCCTGCGCCGGCCGCGAAGTGAGTTCAGCCAAGCCGCGTAGCGGCTCTTCAACGACGCCGCATCTCTCTCCCTCGGCAAGCCGCGTAGCGGCTTCGGATGGTAGCCGGGGGTCTGAGCGCGCAGCGCTCAGACCCCCGGTCAACGTCGAATAAACAGTGTGCCGCATCGCGGCACCGGACCACCACCAAAGCCACGCGGCAATGCACGTGTCTCGTCCGCTGCCGCTACGCGGCACACTGATGGGATGCGGCAACCGGGGGTGCTCCGCTTACGCTTCGCACCCCCGGCTACGATCCGAAGCCGCTACGCGGCTGCTCGCACAACCCTCCGCTCCTCGTGCCAGGCGAACAGCAGAGGCACGGTGAACATCGTCAGAAGTACGAGGCTCATCCCGCCGAAACTGGGGATCGCCATCGGGATCATGATGTCGGCGCCGCGTCCGGTGGCCGTCAGCACGGGGAGAAGCGCGAGGATCGTCGTTGCACTCGTCATCAGGCATGGCCGCACACGACGGAGACACGCCTGGACCGTAGCTTCCCGGACCTCGGCGATCGTTCCCGGCCGGCGCTCGTCCGTGCTCTGTTCCAGGTAGGTCATCATCACCACGCCGTCATCGGAGGCGATCCCGAATAAGGCGAGGAAGCCGACCCATACGGCGACGCTGAGATTGATCGCGTGAAACTGGAAAAGTTCACGCATGTTGGTGCCGAATAGGCTGAAGTCGGCGAACCACCCCTGGCCGTAAAGCCAGATCATCATGAAGCCGCCAGCCCACGCGACGGCGATGCCGCTGAAGACGATCAGCGTTCGCGGCACGCTACGGAACTGGAAGTAGAGGATCAGAAAGATGATCGCGAGCGCGAGAGGCAACACGACGCGCAGCGTCTTTGCCGCATGCAACTGGTTCTCATAAGCGCCGGCGAAGGTGTAACTCACGCCGGCCGGAAGGGCGAACCGTCCGGTCCGCATCTGTTCGTCGAGGAATAACTGTGACTGCTCGACGACATCGACTTCCGCCATTCCGGGCCGGGCGCCGAACGTGATGTAGGCGACCGGAAACGTATTCTCGGAGCGGATCATCTCCGGCCCCCGCACATAGTCGATCCGCGTGACCTCGGAGAGCGGCACCTGCGTCGCCGTCTGATTCGCGGCACGCGCGGGCGTACCGCCGCCCATTCCGCCCCCGGCAGCCGAAGTCATTCCGCCGCCACCACCACCCGCCGAAACGAGAACGCGGCCGATCTCCTCCGGATTACCTCTCAGCTCGCGCGGATAGCGGACGCGGACGTTGTACCGCTCGCGCCCCTCCACCGTAGTCGTCGCTTCCATCCCTCCGATGGCCATGGCGATGGTGTTCTGCACGTCGACGACGCTGAGGCCATAACGCCCCGCCGCCTCGCGGTCGATGTCGATCTCGAGGTACGGCTTACCGACGACGCGTTCGGCATTGACGGTCGCCGCGTCGATGGACGGCACCTCGCGAAGCATCGCTTCGATTTGAACCGCAGTGCGTTCGATGGTCTCCAGGTCGGGACCGCGCACCTTGATTCCCATCGGCGCGCGCATCCCGGTCTGCAGCATGACCAGTCGCGTCTCGATCGGCTGCAGTTTCGGAGCGCTCGTCGATCCGGGGATCCGACCGGCGCGCACGATCTCGTCCCAGATGTCCTGCGGCGAGCGGATCTGCTCACGCCACTGGCGGTACGGCCTGCCGCGGCGGTCGGGAATCAGCTCCCCATTCTCGT
>DASVLC010000317.1:0-8376 GCA_036385045.1 Thermoanaerobaculia bacterium
CCATCACGCAGGGGAAGTCCAAAAGTTCTGCAGACCAGAGGGCGATGCGCGTACATGACGCAGTGGCCCGCTTCGTCCAGGTTTGGGCATGGCGTCGCCTTGGTCCGCTCGAAGAAGGCTTCCTTGTCGTCGCTCGAACACTCCCGGAGGTTCGGATGCTTCATCTCCGTGACGATCGCAAGGGCGCGGGAGACGACTTGATGCCGCGTCGCCGGCTCCATCGCGTCGAGTCCCTCCGAGATGATTGGCAGATCCCCCGAGCCGATCTCGAAAAGACCGTAACAGCAGAGGGAACAGCCAGCACCGCACTGGAGGTTCTGTGGCTGGGTGTTCGCGACGGTCCTGAAATGCAGGTCCGCCTTTTCGAGTACCCTATGATAACGATCGTCAGCCACCGGACTCGGGAGAACCGGCGGGATGACAAGCTTCTTTCCGATGTGGTATACAGCGGCGGCTTTGGAGACGTGGGCGCTCCCAGGTACCCCCCTCGCCACGCGTCCTGAGCAGTGCAATCCACGACAAGCATATGCAAATTCACTTAGCGCCCGATCCATCTCTGCTCGCGATCATGGTGATCTTCATCCTGAATTACCTGGTCGTGCGGAAGTTCTTTCTCCGCCCGATCAGCGAAATCCTGGATGCCCGTGAGACCGAGACGCGTACGGCAGAGAAGCTGTACGAAGACGCGCTCGGCCGTTTCAACGAGGCGGCGGCGCAGATGGAGAGCCAGCTCCACCTTGCCAAGCGTGACGCGGCACAGCTTCGCGACCAGTATCGCGGAGAGGCAGCGACCTACCGCCAGTCGGTGCTCGATCGCACCAACGGCGATTCGCGTCAGATCCTGACGGAAGCCGACGCGAAGTTGACCAGCGACGTAGCGGTCGCGAAACGGACCATCGTGCAGGAATCCGAGCGCCTCGCCCGGATGGCTGCCGAACGCCTGCTCGGGAGGGCTGTCTGATGCGCCGTCTCGTTCTGATCCTTCTGCTGCTCGCGACGCCGGCTCTGTTCGCCCAGCAGGACACCACGGGTGCGACCGCGGCACACGGTGCCGAGAGTCAGGCACATGAGATCGCGCACCCGGATGAGCCGCCGCACGCCGACGGAGACCACACCGAGAAAACCTATTTCGGCATCCCCGGCTGGATCCTGAAGATCGCCAACATGGCGTTGTTCGTCGGCATCCTGTTCTATTTCGTCTCCGGTCCGGTGAAGAAGGCGTTCCGCGAACGTGGCGAAGCGATTCAGAGAGCGAACGAAGAGGCACGCGAGCGCCGGGTGAAGGCCGACAGGATGGCTTCGGACATCCAGGATCGTCTGGCCGCGATCGAGGCCGAGGTACACGCGATTCACGAGCGCGCGCAGGCCGAAGGAGAGCGCCAGAAGAAGGAGCTCATCGCGGCAGCGGAGGCGGAATCGCAAAAGATCCTGCAGGCCGCGCGTAACGAGGTCGACAACCGGCTCAAGCACGCGCGCAGCGAACTGACCGCCTATGCGGGGGAGCTCGCGAGTGAGAGAGCCGAAGCGATCCTCAGAGAAGAGATCACCGAGCAGGACCAGAAGAAACTTTTCCGCGACAGCCTCCAGCAGGTTGGTGAGGTGAGCTCATGATTCGACGGTTCGCACGTCCCTACGCGCGCGCCATCTCGGATGCCGCCGGTTCGCCGGAGAAGGCGAACGAGATCCGGGCCGAGCTCCTTCGGTTCGCCGGCGCGCTGAAGACCTCAACGGAGTTGCGCGAGGTCTACGCCAATCCGGCGATCGACCAGGAGTCGAAGCTTCGCATCACACGCGACATTGCGAAGCGAACGGGCGCCTCGGACCTCGGCCTGCGGACGCTCGAGGTTCTCGTGCGTAATCATCGGATCAACGACATCGACGCGATCATCGCCGGGCTCGCCCATTACGTGAACGCGGCGCTCGGAGTCGCCGTCGCCGAGGTACGAAGCGCGACGGCACTCGATTCAGAAGAGATTCAGCAGCTCACCGAAACGCTGTCGAAGAAGGTGGGCAAGCGCGTCGAGCTCGAGATCAGCACCGACGCCTCGCTTCTCGGAGGCTTCGTCGTGAAGATCGGCAGCGAGATCTGGGACGCGTCGGTCATTGGCAAGATCAACAAATTTCGTGAATCGCTCGCGAACGCATAATCATTACTGATTATCGTTCCGATTCGGGGGAACATATGGCTGTCGACTTGAAGGCAGAAGAAATCACAGAGATTATTCGTCAGCAATTGACGGGTATCGGACGCGGCGTCGACGTCGCAGAGGTCGGAACGATCACTTCGATCGGCGACGGAATCGCGCGCGTCTACGGTCTCGACCGCGTGATGGCCGGCGAGCTCATTGAGTTCCCTCACAACGTCACCGGCCTCGCGCTGAACCTCGAAGAGGACAGCGTCGGCGTCGTTCTCCTCGGTGACTACTACGAGCTGAAGGAAGGCGATCAGTGCAAGCGCACCGGCCGCATCATGTCGGTTCCGGTAGGTCCGGCGATGGTCGGCCGCGTCGTGAATGCTCTCGGGATTCCGATCGACGGCAAGGGTCCTGTGGCCGCGACCGAGTACTACCCGATCGAGCGTCTCGCCCCCGGTGTCGTCGACCGTAAACCGGTCAAGGAGCCGCTGCAGACCGGTCTCAAGGCGATCGACGCGATGATTCCGATCGGCCGCGGCCAGCGCGAGCTGATCATCGGCGACCGTCAGACGGGGAAGACGGCCGTTGCGGTCGATACGATCATCAACCAGAAAGGGCAGAACGTCATCTGCGTCTACGTGGCGATCGGTCAGAAGAAGTCGACCGTCGCACAGGTCGTGAAGACGCTGGAAGAGCATGGCGCGATGGACTTCACCATCGTCGTCAACGCGTCGGCCTCCGAGGCGGCTCCGCTGCAGTACCTGGCACCGTACGCCGGCTGCGCGATGGGCGAGTACTTCCTCTACAACGGTCAGCATGCGCTCTGCATCTACGACGATCTTTCGAAGCATGCCGCGGCGTACCGCGAGATCTCGCTGCTGCTTCGCCGGCCGCCGGGCCGTGAGGCGTATCCCGGCGACGTCTTCTATCTCCACTCGCGTCTGCTAGAGCGCGCTTCCAAGCTGTCGGATGCGCGGGGCGGCGGCTCGCTGACGGCGCTGCCGATCATCGAGACCCAGGCTGGCGACGTTTCGGCGTACATTCCGACGAACGTCATCTCGATCACGGACGGACAGATCTTCCTCGAGACGGATCTCTTCCACTCGGGCGTCCGTCCTGCGATCAACGTTGGCATTTCGGTGTCGCGCGTCGGCGGTTCGGCGCAGGTCCGTGCGATGCGGTCGGTGTCGGGCACACTGCGGCTCGATCTCGCGCAGTACCGCGAGCTGGCGGCGTTCGCGCAGTTCGGCTCCGATCTCGACAAGGTCACGCAGTCGCAGCTGAATCGCGGCAAGCGTCTCGTCGAGATTCTCAAGCAGGGTCAGTATCAGCCGCTGCGGGTGAGCCTTCAGACCGCATCGGTCTATGCCGGCACGAAGGGAATGCTCGACAATCTCGCGGTTGAGGCGGTCCGTCCGTTCGAAGCGGCGCTGCACCAGTGGCTCAGCGACGAGCGTGCGGCACTGCTCGACAAGCTGGAGACCTCTACGAAGTTCGACGCGGAGATTGAAGGCGAACTTCGCTCGGCGATCGCCGAATTCAAAGAGCAGTATGTGAAGGACAACGCGAACGTTCTCGCGGCGTAACGACCAATGCCCAGCACGATCGATATCCGGCGCCGGATCCGCAGCGTCAAGAACACGCAGCAGATCACCAAGGCGATGAAGATGGTTGCCGCGGCGAAGCTTCGTCGCGCGCAGGAGCGGATGATGGCCGCGCGGCCGTACTCGGCGTCTCTGCGCCAGGTGCTCTCCTCGGTTGCCACTCGCGTCGACATCTCACGTCATCCGCTGCTTCAGGAGCGCGAGCAGGAACGAAAAGTCCTCCTGATGGTCGTCACGGCAGACCGTGGTCTCTGCGGCGCTTTCAACACCAACGTCCTGCGCGCGGCCCAGAATGCGATGGCCGAGAAGAGGTGGGAGGAAGTTCACCTCCTTCCGATCGGCCGCAAAGCCAACGACTTCTTCAAGCGTCGCGAGATCCCGATCCGCCGCCAGGAGACCCACGTCTACCAGGCACTCTCGCTCGAAACCGCCCGCGAGATCGCGCAGTCATTGATCGTCGATTTCACCAGCGGTGAGTTCGACGCGGTCTACGTGCTGTTCAATGAGTTCAAGTCGATCATGGCGCAGACCGTAACACTCACTCGCATGTTGCCGCTCGATCGTGAAGCAGTGGACGCGACGACGCCTGCGACCGAGTACCTCTATCAGACCAGCCCCGAGCTGATCCTCAGTGATCTTCTTCCAAAGCACATCGAGTTTCAGCTGTACCGCATTCTGCTCGAGTCGGCCGCGGCCGAACAGGGAGCGCGAATGACGGCGATGGAGTCGGCAACGAAGAACGCCTCCGAGATGATCGACCACCTGACGCTGACCTACAACCGGATCCGTCAGGCCGCGATCACCAAGGAGATCATCGAGATCGTGTCGGGGGCTGCAGCAGCAGGAAAATAAAAGCGTCGCGGTTCAGTCGCGCCGGATCGAATCGACGGCTCGACGACATCAGCGACTCAGAAACATTTCGGAGAGACATCATGGCAACGGAAGCAGGCAAGCAGCAGGTCGGTCGTGTAGTACAGATCATCGGTCCAGCCGTCGACATTCAGTTCGAGGAAGGGCATCTGCCGGCGATCTACAACGCGATCCGCGTTCTCGACAACGGCGAGCTGGGCAAAGTGCCGATCGACGTCGTCGTTGAAGTGGCGAACCACATCGGCGAGAGCCAGGTCCGCTGCATCGCCATGAAGCCGACCGACGGGATGGTCCGCGGAATGGCGGCCATCGACACCGGAGCGCCGATCACGGTTCCGGTCGGACGCAACACGCTCGGACGTATCCTCAACGTCCTCGGCGAGCCGGTCGACGAGCGTGGTCCTGTCGAGACCGAGCACCGCTGGTCGATCCATCGCGAGGCACCGGCGTTCGACGAGCAGTCGACCTCGGTCGAGATGTTCGAGACCGGCATCAAAGTCATCGACCTCCTCGAGCCCTACACCAAGGGCGGTAAGACCGGCCTGTTCGGCGGCGCAGGAGTCGGCAAGACCGTTCTGATTCTCGAGCTGATCACGAACGTCGCCAAGCAGCACGGCGGCTTTTCGGTGTTCGCCGGAGTCGGAGAGCGGACGCGCGAGGGGAACGATCTCTACCTCGAGTTCGAGGAGACCGGCGTCATCACCCCGGGCGATCCTTCCAAGTCGAAGGCGGCCCTGATCTACGGCCAGATGACCGAGCCGCCGGGAGCGCGTCTTCGTGTTGGCCTGACGGGGCTGACCGTCGCCGAGTACTTCCGCGATCAGGAAGGGCAGGACGTGCTGCTCTTCATCGACAATATCTTCCGCTTCACGCAGGCGGGATCTGAAGTGTCGGCGCTTCTCGGCCGCATGCCGAGCGCCGTCGGTTACCAGCCGAACCTCGCGAGCGAGATGGGCGAGCTTCAGGAGCGCATCACCTCGACCAAGAAGGGCTCGATTACTTCGGTCCAGGCGATCTACGTCCCCGCCGACGACCTCACGGATCCGGCGCCTGCGACGGCGTTCGCTCACCTCGACGCGACGACGGTTCTCTCGCGTCAGATCGCGGAGCTCGGGATCTATCCCGCGGTCGATCCGCTCGCATCGACCTCCAAGATTCTCGACCCGCGGATTCTCGGCGACGAGCACTACAACACTGCGCGCGCAGTGCAGGCGGTGTTGCAGAAGTACAAGGACCTTCAGGACATCATCGCGATTCTCGGAATCGACGAGCTTTCGGAAGAAGACAAAGTCATCGTTTCGCGTGCGCGCAAAATCCAGCGGTTCCTCTCGCAGCCGTTCCATGTGGCCGAGCAGTTCACCGGCATTCCGGGCCGTTACGTGAAGATTGCCGACACCATCCGCGGGTTCCGCGAGATTGTCGACGGGAAGCACGACGACGTACCGGAGCAGGCGTTCCTGCTGATGGGGACGATCGAGGATGTCCTCGAGAAGGCCGAAAAGATGAAGCGGGACGCGGCGTAAGCCGTCGCGACGAAGGATCGTTCCATGGCAGAGACCCCGACGAAAATCAATCTCACGATCGTGACGCGCGAGCGGAAGATCGTCGACGTTCAGGTCGACGAAGTGGTACTCCCGTCGACCAATGGTGAGATCGGAGTTCTTCCCGGCCACACGCCTCTGCTGGCGATGCTGCGGATCGGACAGCTACGCTACCGCACAGGTTCCACGGTGTCGCGGCTCGTGATCTCGTGGGGTTTTGCCGAAGTGCTCCCCGAGCGGGTCATTGTCCTTGCGGAACGCGGCTTCCTCCCGAGTGAAGTCGATCGCGGCCTGGCCGAACAGGAGCGGCTCGAAGCCGAGAAGGAGATGAAGGATCTCTCGTCTCACGATCCCAGCTTCGTTCTGGTCGAGGCACGTCTCGAGGAGTCGATCGCAAAGATCGGGCTGGGACGGGACTGAAGAAGGGCCGAGGGCCGAGAGATGAGAGCCGAGGGTTCGTAAACCGCAGTCCGGCCATACGAGTTGCCAACCGGCCCCGGCTTTGCATTAGGCTTCGCCTCACTCATGGAGACATGGCAGGAGCGCTTTGCGCGTGCGAACTTTGCTCGTAGTGCCGACACCGCGCACGATCTGAAGACTCCTCTGAACATTGCGGTGCTCAATCTGGAGCTGCTGCGAATGCGGCTCCGGAAGCTCCGCGATGGTGAGGACGACGAGAAGCTCATGGGCTATTCGCGCGCGATCGAAAGCGAGTTGCGCAGGATGGGAAAGATTTTCGACGAGTTCTTCATCCTCTCGACGCCTCCAAAGAATGATGAATCGCCGGAGATGGTCGACCTGGCCGGACTCTGTTCCGCGGCGGCGGAGGCCGGCGGTTTCGAGATCGGCCCTCAGCCGCGTCTTCTCATCGAGGCGCACGAATCGAGAATCAGACAGGCGCTCGCGCTGTTCTTCGAAGGCGCTTCCAGATTGTTTGTGACGGAAGCGCGTCAGGTGGACGCCGGAAGCGACGAATCGGTGTACACCGTGAGCGTGGAGGGCCAGCCGGCAGCAGGGGTAGAGCTCGCCAGGATTTTCAAGTTTTACTACACCGACCCTGAAGGGAACGCCGATCTATCTCTATCCATGGCGCGCCTCATCATAGAGACGTACGGGGGCACACTGAACGTGCTAGAGAATAGTGATAATGTCACCCTTCGCCTGACGTTGCCCGTGGGAGCACAATGAAACGAGTCCTGATCATCGATGATGACCGCGCCACGAGTGCCGGAATGGCCGACGTCGTGGAGGAGTGGGGATACGAGCCGGAGCTCGCCGATACGGTGAAGGCCGGCTGGAATGCCGTCAGCAAGCTCGTTCCCGATGTGGCGATCGTCGATCTCAAACTGCCCGACGGCTCCGGTCTCGATCTTCTGCACCGCATCAAGGAGACCTATCCGGACGTCTCGGTCATCATCCTCACCGGCCATGCGACCGTCGACTCCGCCGTCAAGGCATTGAAGGTAGGCGCCGAGGACTACGTCACCAAGCCGGTCGACCTGCCCCGTCTTCAGGTGATCCTGCAGACGATTGAAGACAAGCAGGCGATGAAGCAGGAGATCCTTGAACTGCGCCGCCAGCTCCAGAAGATGGGCGCGCTCGGACACCTCGTCGGAAAGTCTCCTCGAATGCAGCGGCTTTTCGAAGAGATCGAGATGGTGGCGAACACCGATGCGAACGTCTTCATCGTCGGTGAGTCGGGTTCTGGAAAAGAAGTCGTCGCCAACACCATTCATTACCTTTCGAGGCGGCGGGTCAAGCCATTCATCGCTTTCAACTGCGGAGCGATCTCCCCCACCCTGATCGAGTCGGAGATCTTCGGACACGAGAAGGGTGCATTCACCAACGCGATCAAGCGGCGTGAGGGGTACTTCGAGATGGCGAAGGGCGGCACGGTCTTTCTCGATGAGATCACCGAGATGCCGATCGAGCTGCAGGTCAAACTGCTCCGCGTGCTCGAGGAGGGCCGCTTCCGCCGCGTCGGTGGCAACGAGGAAATCAACATCGATGCCCGCATCGTCGCCGCCTCGAACCGCGATCCGCAGAAGGCGATTGTCGATGGCAAGATGCGCGAGGATCTCTACTACCGCCTCAACGTCTTTCCGATCGAAGTGCCGCCGCTCCGTGAACGCCTCGAAGACATTCCTCTCTTCTCGCACTTCTTCCTGCAGAAGCTGAATGAGACCGAAGAGAAGCACGTCGAGAAGATCGACGCTGACTTCATCG
>DASVLC010000318.1:0-9994 GCA_036385045.1 Thermoanaerobaculia bacterium
CCGCCCATCCCCCAGATCCCTCGCTACGCTCGGGATGACAGGGCCTTGACCCGACGCACACGGTGGTGGGGTGGCTCGCTGGGAGGCGGCCAAAATGTGAAGGTGGGTGTGCGGCTTTGCCTATAGTTAAGGCCATTGGGATGACAGCTTGCCTCAAAAATTAGAACTCAGCCGCCGGCTCTGCGCCTCCATCCCCGCCAGACCTCGCCGACGGCAACCCCGACCAGCAGGATCGCGCCCGCATAGAAGGCCCACCACCAGCCGCGCGCGAGGCGCCGGCTGAAGACGATCTCGTGACGTCCGGCCGGGACGGTTACGCCCGCGAAAATGCCATCGACCTGAATCGGCTCGACGTTTCTCCCGCCGATCGTGATCGCAAGTTCGGGCGTCAGCTTCTCTGTGGATGCCAGGAAGAACGGAGCCGGCGATTCGGTGACGACCCTCTGCTCGGACGGTGAGTAGTGAACGAGCTCGACGCGTCCCGCACCGCCGAGATTCTCCGGCGGCATGACAGGATCATCGGTGATCACCGTCTCGCGCTCGAAATCGAGATCGCGCGCCGCAAGAAACTCATCGAAGTTCAGCTTTCTGACGCGCGACACTGCTCGAAAGCGCGGGATCTCGGCGAGGTTCCGGAACAGTCGTCCCTCCGGAAGCTCCCGATCGAGAATCACAGGTGTCGTGACCCGCCCGTAGAACAGCCGGTCCTCACCTGCTGCGACGTTCTCCCCCTCGAGAACCCAGCCACGTACCCCCTGCGAGCGGACGTGGAGCTCCACGCTCTCTCCCTCCCGCGCATAAGGACGGAGCGGCACGTAGACCTTGCTCAGCAGGTTCACCTCGGCCTGAGTGAAAGCGCGCGACCAGACCACTGTGCCATCCCTTGCCAGCTCGAGAATCAGGCGTGCGCCTGAGGTCTGGACTTCGTCGATGTACCCCGGAAACTCGATCGCCCAGAACGGTCCGTTCCCGACCGTGATCGTTCGATGCAGACGATCACCCGGGAGAAGCGGCAGCGTCCCAGTCTCCGTCACGCCCGGGACGGTCGCGGCGAACGTGCCCCACTTCACGATGTCGATCGAGGGCTGCTCCACGAACCAGCGAATCCCGAGAAGCCCCGCGAGCGGATCGGTGAGATTGAAATTGAGACTGTTGAAAGTGATCACCGTCGACCTGCCGCTCCATGCGCTCGGGTCGAGTCGTTGCAGCATCCTGCGATACGCCGCCTCGGAACCAAAGTGACTCCGTACGTCTTCGAGTCGCACCAGCTCCGATGTGTTCGGCCAGAGGAAGTCGAAGAAGGGAGCAATACGAAACGGCACAGGCTCCGCCTGGAGGAATCGCACGATGGACGTCTCGGCGATGGTCGACTCCGAGGGCGTCAGGTACGGATGAAAACGGCCCGCGAACATGCCGAGGTCGATCGCAATCAACACTGCGACGATCGCGGCGATCGTCGATCGGTGTCTGCGGAACAGCGTCACTCCGGCCGCGGCGAGGTAGCCGGCGGCCAGTGGGAGGAGCAATCCGAGCCGCGTGAGTGGGGAGTAACGCACTCCGGGCAACTCCGCCATCAGCCGCGCAACGATCGGTGCGCCGAACATCGCGGCAATCAGAACCGCGGCGGCCAGCAACCAGAAGAGCCTCGATCGCGCGCGCCGATTGAAGATCCCCAGCAGGATGAGCGGCAGCGTGAGTAACCCGAGGTAGACCGTCGCGGCGACGTAGTTGCTCGTCATCCGGCTCTGCGGATCGCCCGTCCAGTTCTTGTAGACCGGATGACCGAAACGGTCCGGCTCGATGAAGCCCCTCCAGTGACTCAGCGGATAGACTCCTGTAACGCTCGATTCAGCTCTCAGTTCCAGATAGCCGCTGCGGCCGAGCAACTGCGCGAAGGGAACCAGCGACGGAAGAGCGATCAACAGAGCGATGAGTACCGCGATCGCTCCGGCCGCGATCTGTTTGACGGGGAAGATCCTCTCGCGCAGCATGATGACGACGGCGTAGATCGTCACCAGCCACGCACCATAGGCCATCGTCGAAGGGAAGCCCGAAAGAGCGTAGGCGAGCGCCACGAGCGCCATCAACACGATCGAGTTTCGGCGGCGGTTCATCGCCCGCCGGACGATCCAGAGCAGCGCGGGATAGAGCACGGTCGCGTTGGTGATCTGCCAGAGCCAGTGCACCGCATAGACGCCCGCCCCTGCCACCACGACCGCACCGACCGCGGCACCGTATCGCCCAAGCCTCTCCTCCCGGAGCCAGCCGTAAGCGAAAAAGAATGCCGCATTGAGCTTCAGAAAGAGGATGCCGGTGTAGACCCACGTCAGCGGCAGCAGAAGAGCCGGCAGCAGAATGAATGGCGAGAGAATCGCGGCGGCCGAGGAGCCGAAGCCGGGGATACCGGAGGCGATGTACGGGTTCCAGTGAAACGCGCTCCAGTCCTCCTTCACCAGAGACATCAGCGTGAGGTAGGAGGTCGGAGGATCGTTCAGCAACGCATTCTGCGCCACCGTCTGATCGGCTCTCGCTTCCCTCCAGGGACTGTAGTGATAGAAGACGTCGTTGGGTGAGACGACCCGTCCCATGAAGACGACGGGAAAGAACACTACGAAGTTGTAGAAGAGAAGGGCGACCAGTGCGCCGCGGTGCTTCCTGAGCCTTCGAACCACTCGCCGAGCAGTCTATCGCGACAGAGGAGGTCCACCGCGGGCGTGGCGCGGTCACTCTCGTTGCATCACCCAATTCCAGAGTTCCGTCCCCCGGGTCACGAGGCCATGCAGATCCTCGGGAACCAGGTACCTGCCCTCGATCAGCTTCATCGTCTCGCCCGTGAACCGGCCGATGTACTCGTCGTGGGAGCGGTAGCGCGCCTCGATGACGGGGCCGGGGAAAGGGAGGATCGAGCCGAGGAAGCTGGCGCGGTATTGCGGGAAGCCGGCCGACGGAGTGCGAAGGTTCCAGGAGGTGAATGCCGCGAGCGGAACAGAGTGAAACGGCATCCGAACACCGGCGATCTCGATTCCGTCACCATCGCTCATCGGCACCAGGGCGGTATACGTGCCGGAGATACGGGGCGGCTCAGTCGTCGTGTCGATGCGGAACGGCTGGTAGGCGAAGCGTGGAGCATTCGTGAGAGTTTCAGCAGGGACGAGTGTGCCGTCACTTATGCGAGGGTAGCGGCTGGGTGGAGGTTCGGTCGAATGGCGCACCCACGCGTCGAGTGCGTCGACGAGCGCGTGCGTCAGCGGCCAGTAGTTGAGAAAATTCTGCAGGTTCTGAGCATTTACCGGCCGCTGGGGCGGGAATGGGCCGCCGATGTGGCCATGTCCGCTGAGAACGTAGATGCGAGACGTCGGCGCGGGCTCCACATCTGCCCGTCCATCGGGTGTCGTGTGAATCAGTGCCGCGCCTCGAGACCAGTACTCGTAGCCGGTATTCATATAGATGATCTTCGGAACGACGCCATCGGCGGTGGCGAGGTCGAGCAGACCGGCAGTTCGCCCGCTGACCGGATCGGTCGTTGGAAGATCAGTGAAGGGGAACACATCGACGGGATAGAAGGCCGGGACGATCGGCTGTGCGTCGCGCGATGGCTGCGCGAACCGATGATTGAAGTTGCCGCGACCTGCTCCGGCGACGTGGACGAGCAACCCGTCAAACACCTGTCGTCCTTCTTCGTCAGCGTTGAATCCCTCGTAAACGAGATGGCGCAGAAAGCGGCCGCTCTGTGAGATTCCGAAGCCATAGGCGGTCTTCACAGACGCAATCGCCTGTTCATCGTACTTGAGATACGACACCAGATCGCGGACGGCGGCGAAGCCGGTACCGACGACGGCCGGATCGGCGGCCGTGTAGACGATCTCGTAGATTCTGCCGGGCTGAAAACCGTCCTCGAGTGCGATCGTCGAGTCGCTCGTGAAGCGCCACCGCTTACGGGGAATCACGCGTCGCGCCGCTGTGACGTCGTCACGCTCGGTCAGAACATTCTTCCGGTCGGCGCGGTCGGCGACCGGATAACCCTTGCCGCCGATTGCGCCGCCGATGAAGTGCGCGATCGTGTGCTCCTCCGTGATCGTCTCGACAATGAAGTCCGAGCGGACCTGGCCGCGTAGGCCGCGCACCACCGGCGGATAGAGGCGAAGGCGTCCCGGCTCGTCGCGCACATCGAACTGCCAGCCGAGCCATCCGATCGTGTAGCCACGGCGGAACAGGAAGTCATCCACACCTGCGTTGGAGCTGCGTCCCAGTCCGCCTCGATTGGGGATCTCGAGGTGCAGCACGTCATTGCCGCCGCACTTCGGTCGGAGGAGAACGAGATCGGCGGAGAAGATCTGCGAGTCGGCTCTGTCGAGATCGGCGATCCGTCTGTTGTGAGGATTCGCGGGATCGACTTCGAAGAAAACCTTCGCGTCGATCCTTTCGTAGCCGAACGCGAGATCCGCGCGTGAGGTGACATCGACGCGAACGACTCGCGCAGAGAGTGGGGTAACGACGAGCAGGCAGAGAGCCAGAACGCGAATGAACATCGACGAAGCCTCCGCCGATGAGTGTCGCACAGGCAGGCGTGGACGTCTCAGCGGGCATCATTCGTCTAATCCTCACCATGCCGACTTCGCCTCCCTCTCATCCGTTTCGCGCATGCGGGCTAGAATCGCCTCATGCGCGCGGCATTCGATTTCTGGGATCGGGAGTCGGGCGACCCGACGCACATCTCCTGGCTCGCGAGCGCTGAAGTTCGTCGCTACATCAACCGGTCGATCTCCGGCGATGAGGAGCGTGGTGCTCTCGACTGGTTTCAGCGGCAGTTTCCGCGCCGCTTCGGACGTGGACTCAGCATCGGCTGCGGCGCGGGAGCGCTGGAACGCGATCTGATCCGCCGCGGGATCTGCGAACGGATCGATGCATTCGACGGCTCGCTCGCCTCGCTCTCGATTGCACGCAGGGAAGCAGTCGACGCCGGCCTCGCGAAACAGGTCCACTACTTCGTCGCCGATTTCAATGACCCGTCACTACCCGAGCAAACGTACGACATCGTCTTCGTGCATCAGGCAGTCCACCATGTAACGGAGCTCGAACGGCTTTACGCTGCGATCGTGAGTACGCTGCGGGACGGTGGGCTTCTCTACATCGACGAGTACGTCGGCCCTTCGCGCTTCGATTGGGACGAGGCGCTGATTCGACCACACCGTGCTGTTTACGATGGGCTTCCCGAGCGGACCCGCGCCGAGCAGAAGCTTCTGCTGCCGATCCAGCCAGACGATCCCTCTGAGGCCGTGCGTTCGAGCGAGATCATCGACCGGCTGAAGATCGGGTTCCGCATCCTCGCGCAGCGCGACTACGGCGGCAACCTGCTCTCGGTCCTCTTTCCGGTGGTCGACTGGAGCGAGGCTCAGCAGGACCTGGTGGCGACACTGATCCGGCAGGAGAGAACAATGCTCGCCGAGGGAGCTGCGCCGTATCACACTGTCGTCGTCGCACAGCCTGTTGAGACGAAGGCCGAGGCGCTGCTGGCGTATGCGCGCGCCGCTCGATGGAGCCGTTGCACACGAGCCGCGAAACGTGTCATACGGGCGGTGACGCATTTCGGCCGGCGTATCGAAGCAACACTTCGGAGGCGCGCCGGCGTGGCCCTGGCCACCATGCGGCGCCGGCCACCGGGCGTCAGGTGACCACGCCGCGGAAGTATTCGATCGTCCGGCTGAGGCCCTCTTCGAGTTCCACCTCTGGTTCCCAGTCGAGCAGCGTCCGTGCCCTGGTGATGTCCGGACGGCGGATCTTCGGATCGTCCTCAGGAAGTGGATGGAACTCGATCGGCGCATTCGACCCGGTCAGCCGCTTGATCTCTTCGGCGAACTGGAGAACCGTCATCTCCCGCGGGTTGCCGATGTTGGTCGGCTCCACCTCGTCCGACATGAGCAGACGGTAAATCCCCTCGATCAGATCCGAGACATAGCAGAACGAGCGTGTCTGCGAGCCGTCGCCGAACACCGTCATCGGCTCGTTCCGCAACGCCTGTGAGATGAACGCCGGCACAACTCTGCCGTCCCTCACGCGCATCCGTTCCCCATATGTGTTGAAGATTCTGACGATCCGGGTCTCGACGCCATGGAAGCGGTGATAGGCCATCGTCATCGCCTCGGCGAAGCGCTTCGCCTCGTCGTAGACGCCACGAGGGCCAACTGGATTCACGTTCCCCCAGTAATCTTCCTTCTGCGGGTGAATCAACGGATCGCCATAGACCTCGGACGTCGAGGCGATCAGATAGCGTGCGCCTTTGTCCTTCGCCACTCCGAGCGTCTTGTGCGTTCCGAGCGAACCGACCTTGAGAGTCTGGATCGGCTTCTCGAGATAGTCGATCGGACTGGCGGGCGAAGCGAAGTGCAGCACGTAGTCGAGAGGCCCGTCGATGTGAATGTAATCGGTGACGTCCTGCTTGATGAACATGAACCCTTCACGACCGAAGAGGTGCCGGATGTTGTCCGGGCTCCCGGTGATGAAGTTGTCCATGCAGACGACTTCATGTCCGCGAGAGAGAAACAGATCGCAGAGATGCGACCCCAGAAACCCGGCTCCGCCGGTGATCAGTGCACGCGCCATGTTCGTCAGTTCACTTTCATTTCAGTTCGACCCCTTCGGGCGATCGACGGGACGACCGACCGAGAAGTAATCGAAGCCGAGTGCCGCCATCTTGTGCGGATCGTAGACATTGCGCAGATCCACCAGAGCCGGCTGGCGCAGCGCTTTCTTGATCTTCTCGAAGTTCAGCGCACGAAACTCGTTCCACTCGGTTGCAAGCACCAGAAGATCCGCCCCTGCCGCCGTCTGATAGGCATCCTCGCAGTACTCTACATTCTCGAAAATCGTTCTCGAGTTCTCGATTGCCTGCGGGTCGTACGCACGGATCAAGGCGCCGCGCTGCTGCAGTCCCATGATGAGCGGAATCGTTGGAGAGTCGCGCATGTCGTCGGTCTCCGGCTTGAATGCGAGGCCAAGGATTCCGATCGTCTTGCCTTCCACCTCTCCAGCCAGAGCGGCGACGATCTTGTCGATCATCCGCAGCTTGACCGATTCGTTCACTCGGAGAACCGCCTCCATGATCTGGAACTCGTAGCCATGCTGCCGGGAGATATCGGCCATCGCCGATGTGTCCTTCGGAAAGCAGGAGCCGCCGAAGCCTGGCCCCGCCTGAAGAAACTTCGGGCCGATCCGGGAGTCGAGTCCCATACCGATCGCCACGTCCTGCACGTTGGCGCCGACCTCCTCACAGACGACGGCGATCTCATTGATGAAGGTGATCTTCGTCGCCAGAAAACCGTTGGAGGCATACTTGATCAGCTCCGATGACTCGACGTTGGTGACGACGAAGGGGATCTCGAGGGAGTGGAGAGGAGCGTAGATCTCCTTCATCATCTCCGCCGCTTCGTTGTCCGAGGCACCAATGACGACCCTGTCGGGTTTCATGAAATCTTCGATCGCCGAGCCTTCCCGCAGGAACTCGGGATTCGAGACGATGGACGCGCGATGCGGCGTCCCCGAAGACTCGATGATCTCGCCGATGATCTTCCCCGTACCGATCGGCACGGTCGACTTGGTGATGATGAGTTTCGGACCGTTCATGTGCTCGGCGATCGAACGGGCCACCTCTTTCACGTAGCGGAGGTCGGCGGAACCATCTGCCTTCGGCGGCGTTCCGACGGCAATGAAGATCGCCCGCGCGCCGCTCACAGCCTCGGCGAGCTCGGTGGTGAAGCGAAGCCGGCCCTCGTTCACGTTCTTGCTGACCAGCGTGTCGAGGCCGGGCTCGTAGATCGGAATGACGCCATTGCGCAGCGCCTCAATTTTCCTGACATCGACATCGACGCAGACCACGTCGTTGCCGAAGTCGGCGAGTCCGGCGCCGGTCACCAGGCCGACGTATCCGGTGCCGATCACTGCAATATCCACTTGCAAGCCTCCAAGGTTATCTGCACCGTCTCCGCGGGCGCGGCGCGCGGCGCATCCTATCGCAACTCATTAGACGTGCCAGTGAGGTCCGGGGGGAGTTCCTCGGAGTTCCTCGGTTCCTCGGAGTTCCTCGGTTCCTCGGAGTTCCTCGGGGTTCCTCGGTTCCTCCGCGGTTCCCCGGCGTGGACGGAGTTCCTTGGCGTTGGCGTCAGTGGATGGAATGCTTGCGCTGGGGTTCCCCTGCGCCGGAGGCGCTGTCGCCGGTAGCCAGGGATTGCGCGCTTGCGCGCTACCCCTGGAAATCATGCGAACGAGATGGTGCCCCGGCAGGGGCACGTGCGTGGACCGAACCTGCGAGGCATGTGCCCCTGCCGGGGCACCAAACGGCGCTGCCGGATGCAGTCCAGGGGTAGGCGCTGGCGCGCCGACCCCTGGCTACCGGCAACAGCGCCTGCCGGCGCGGAACCCGAAATCCTCGGGAGTTCCTCGGTTTCCTCGTTTCTCCGACGACGTGCCCGGCGCGAGAAGTGCCGCTGGCCCAGAGGCCCGCAGCGGAGCAGCAGCGACGCCACCGCTAAGCCACTCCGTCCGCTACCGAGGCGGATTCGTGGTCGACGAAGGAGGAACTTCCTCGACCGGCGGCGGCGGAGCTGTCGTCGTGGCCGCCGGCGTTGCAGCACGATCAGCCTCGGCTTCGACCTCCGACTGCAGCTCGAGCGCTCCCGGCGGTGGAGCACCCGCGTCCGCTGGCGGGTCCGGCGCCGGGGCCACCGGCGTGCCCGGCACCTTCTCGAGCTCCTCAGCTCGACGGACGATACCGCTCTGCTGTCGATTGCGAATGATCCAACGAAGCATTCGTGACTCGTTGATTCCGATCAGGATGTCGTTGACCGCTTCGTATAGAGATGGATCCGCGACGAGGCGTCCCGCCGTGCCTTCGCCGCTGTTGATCTTCCGTACTGTCTCGTTGAGTTGACGAATCAGGAGAGAGAACTCCGTCAGCGCCTCTTCCCCGTAGGCGCGGTCATTCAGAAGGCGCGGGACGAGGCCCTCTCCACTCTGAAGGGACTCGGTGAAGGTCGCGAGATTCGCGGAACTCGTCCGAAGATTACCCACCAGATCGTCGAGGCTCTCCCGTCCCCGCGGATCGTTGAGCAGCGCCGGGACGAGGCCCTCACCACTCTCGAAACTGCGCTGGAGGTTCGAGCTCACGCTCTGGAGCGACCTCGCTGCGTCACCGATTGAAGTCGTCAGCTCGGCTCCGTACTGGTCGTCGTAGATCAGCCTGCCGAGTACTCCTTTGCCACTCTCCATGTGAGTCAGTGCTGCGTTGGTCTTGTTGAGCGTCGTCAGCACCGTGTCGGTGATCCGCTGTTTGGTCTCTGGCGCAGTAGTCATCTCTCCGAGCAGACCTTCACCGCGGTCCACTCGCGCGAGGATGTTCTTGAGTGAGTAAGAAATCTGAACGAAGTTTTCGACGAGATCTTCACCCGAGGAGATGAGCGCCTCGACGTCCGTGCCTCGCTGAGAGGGAATCATCGAGCCCGGTTCGAGCGCCGGAAATCGCGGAGAGCCGGGCGTGACTTCGATGTAGGCGTCGCCGGTCAGCAGACCGAGCTTCTTGAGTCTGATGCGAGAGTCGCCGCGGACACGTTCGGCGAACTTACGGTCGATCATCACCGTGAGCTCGACTTCTTTCTGCTTCGGATCGCGAGGGAGCGTGATGTCGCGGACCACGCCGATGGTTACGCCCGACATCCGCACCTGACTGCCCTGCGCCAGACCGGACACGTTGGACAGCCTGACCTCGTAGTCGTGCTTCCTCGCGAACACCTTCTGCTCGGAACCGATGAAGAAGACGAAGACCATCAGTATCAACAGAGCAGCAGTAACGAGCAGACCGACCCGAAAGGTTTTCTTTGTGTTGGTTTTCGACATAGCTATCAGCTCAGATGAGGGCGGCAGACAGGCCGCAGTATGTAGATCAGCACGGGACGCGTCATGCCTGAACCTTCGTCGGTTGTGCCGCCAGCACCGCACTCGCCTT
>DASVLC010000319.1:0-6143 GCA_036385045.1 Thermoanaerobaculia bacterium
TGCTGCTGCCCCCATGTCCTCCCTCGGTGTTCTCGTAGTACCAGACCTCGTGACCGAGCTCCTGCAGCCGCGCCACCGTCTTGCGCGCGTGCGCCGGATGCACGCGATCGTCACGCGTCGAGGTGTAGACGAACAGAGGCGGGTAGGCGGCCTCGGCGCGGAAGTTCTGGTAGGGCGAATACTCCTTCAGGAATGACCACTCCTCCGGGATTTCGGGGTTCCCGTACTCCGCAACCCAGCTGGCTCCGGCCAGCATCCGGTGGTAGCGCTTCATGTCCGAGAGGGGCACACCGCTGATCACCGCTCCGTAGAGGTCGGAGCGGCGGATCATGGTCCCCAGAGTGAGGAGACCGCCGTTGCTGCGGCCCTCGATGCCGATGAGCTCGGGCCTGGTAGTGCCGCGAGCCACGAGGTCGCCGGCTATCGCTTCAAAGTCTTCGAATACCTTGTGCCGGTTTTCACGGAGGACCGTGGAGTGCCACTCCGGCCCGAACTCCCCTCCGCCGCGTATGTTCGCCAGGACGAAGACTCCGCCCCGCTCGAGCCACAATTTTCCGTAGGCGCCGTAGTGCTCCTCGTACGAACCCGAGTAGGCGGGAGTCAGCGAGACCCGGAAGCCACCGTAGGAGAAGATGTGGACGGGAGTCTTGCCGTCAGCGCGCAGATCGCTGCGGCCTACGACGAAATACGGGATGCGGGTGCCGTCTTTCGAGACGGCCCAGTTCTGGGTGACGGAGATGCGGGATCCGTCGAAAGTCGCCTGCTGCGACAGAACCATCTCCGGCTGTCTCGAAGATGGCTTTGCATGGAACAGAGTAGGTGGTGTGACGAAAGACTCGAACTGGACGAGAGCGTCGCCCGTCGAGCCGCGCGTCGTCATCACTGAGATCGCGCCGTTGTCGGGAAACGCGATGACCTCCCGACTCCATCCGTGCGCCGCCGGAGTGTAGCGAATGAGCCGTCCGCGGACGTTCTCGAGTCGAGTCACGAGAATTGCGTCGTCCATGACGGTCACGCTCTCGATCGTCGAATCAACGTCCGGCTCGGCGAGTACTTCGAGTTTACCCGCTTCCCCGCGAAGCACTGCAGGATCGACGACGATGACCGAGCCGCTCTTCATCGCCCTTTCGCCGAACGTCCAGGGCTCGGTGAGCCGGATGACGAGGCTTCCTTGAAACCCGCCGCTGAGCAGAGCCGATTCGGGCAGCGCCAGACGATGAAGCTGTCCATTGAGTAATTCGTACCGCTCAGAGCTCCAGGTCGTCTTCGACTCGTTGACCAGGTCGATATCACTCGTCGTCGTCCTGATTCGCTGAGCAGAGACCGATACGGAATCGGGCCGACCTTCATGCACCACGACCGCGCTCGAAAGGGGAGTGCCGCGAGTCCAGCGCTTGACGATTCTCGCGTAGCCCGACCCGGTCACAGTCCCGTCGCCGAAATCGGTACCGACGAAGATCGAGTCGGCGTCGATCCAACCGACGTTCGTCTTCGCGAGCGGCAGATGAAACCCTTCAGAAACGAACCTGAGCTCCTTCGTATCGAACTCCCGGATCTCGACGGCGTCACCTCCCCCGGGAGAGAGTGAGACGAGGCATTGCCGGTTCTCCGGCGACAGGCAGGTCATCGACGAGAAGACCCACGGCTTCCCTTCCGATTTCGCAAGTTGGTCGATGTCGAGCACCGTTTCCCATCGCGGCGTACCACTCTTCAACTCGGCGAGAGTCGTCCGCCGGTAAATCCCGCGCGGATGTTCGCTGCTCCGCCACAGGTTGTAGAGATGCTCACCTCGGAAGGTGAGGCGAGGGACGCGTGACTCCGAGTCGAGAATAGAGAGCGCCTGCCCATACAGCTCCTCGAACAGCGGATCCGAGGCGAGCGAGCGCGCCGTCCGCTCGTTCTGCTCGGCCACCCATGCGAGCGCCCTCTCGCCATCGACCTCTTCGAGCCAGAGATACGGATCCTCCCCGACGTTCGATTCCTGCGAGGTCGGCGGAACGGCTGCAGGTTCAGGCGTCTGTGGCGGCTGCATTGGCGTCCGGCAGGCGGTGATCAGGAGAAGAGAGGCCAGGATGTGTCTCATCTGCATCTTCGGGTTAAGAGTCGGAATGGGGTTCGAGATTCCTGGAGGGGGCGTGCGCTGCGAACAAGCAGGCGACCCGGACTCGGCTTCCCGTCATCCCTCCCTACGGTCGGGATGACAGGCTACTGTTGTGTCATCTTCCTCAGTCGCGGCGCACCGCCGTCCCTTGCTCAGGATGACAGCCTTGTGGGCCTAAAGTTAAGGTCATTGGGATGACAGTTACAGTTGGTCTCGACGACTCTCGTACCCGGCTCAGCCCCCGCGCAACTCGTGCTGAAGCTCCCGAATCAGTTCGGCGGGATCCTCGCCGATCGCTTCGGCAATCCTGATCAGTTCAATCGGGTCGACACGGCGGGATCCGCTCTCGATCTTCGAGAGATAGGAAGCCGGAAGGCCGAGCGTGGACGCTACTTCGGCCTGCAGGAGGCCGGCACGTTCGCGCGCGGAAACAAGGATCTCGCCGAGGATGACGAGCTCTCGACTCAACTTGCTCTTCGTCGAAATCCGGTCGCTTCCGCCTGAGCGTGATGCCATTCGTTTCTCCTCTGGAAAGCGCAACGGTTCTACGAAGGCGCCTCGGCTATATTGTGCCCGACATGCAGGGTCTCGCGAATGTACCGTTCGAGAGTGTCGAGCATCTTCTGCTCGGAATCGGACTGCTGCTGCTGCTGAGTATCGTGGCGAGCAAGGCGTCCGGGAGGCTCGGTGTCCCTGCCTTGCTGCTGTTCATCTGCCTCGGAATGGTGGCCGGCTCCGAGGGTTTCGGGGGCATTCCGTTCGACGACATCCGGACGGCGCAGTGGCTGGGCGTCGTAGCGCTCGCCTTCATTCTTTTCGATGGTGGTCTCGAGACGAACTGGTCCTTCGTTCGTCGAAGCGTCCGGCGATCGACGTCGCTGGCGACCGTCGGAGTGGCTGTTACGGCACTCGTGATCGCGGCGTTCGCTTCCACGGTGCTGCCGTTCACGTTTGCGGAGGCCTTCCTGCTGGGGGCGATCGTCTCCTCCACGGACGCCGCAGCGGTGTTCTCGATCCTTCGCTCGCGTGGGGTTCGTCTGAACCAGAAGGTTGCGGGAACGCTGGAGCTCGAGTCGGGCAGCAACGATCCGATGGCCGTCTTCCTGACGACAGCGGCCATCCAGTTGCTGATGAACCCCAGGGATGACGACTGGTGGATTCTGGGGCTCGAGTTCGTAAGCCAGATGTCGTTAGGCGCCGCCGCTGGCGTCGCCGCGGGGCTCGGCGCAGCCTGGGTGCTGAACCGGATGAAGCTCGAATACAGCGGGCTCTATCCCGTCCTCACGGTCGCCGTCGTGATGCTCACCTACAGCTTCACCCAGGTCGCCGGGGGCAATGGGTTTCTCGCCGTCTACCTTGCCGGCATCGTCATGGGAAACCGCAACTTCATTCAGCGGCGGAGCATCACGAGATTTCATGACGGGATCGCCTGGCTGATGCAGATCACGATGTTCCTGGTGCTCGGGCTGCTCGTCTATCCGTCCAGCCTGCCCGATGTAGCAGGGCTCAGTCTCGCCGTGGCGGGCGTGCTCATTTTCGTCGCCAGGCCGGTCGCCGTCTTCATCTCGCTGGCTGCCGCCCGAATGAATGTGCGCGAGAAGATTCTGATCTCCTGGGTCGGGCTTCGTGGCGCCGTGCCGATCATTCTGGCCACCTTTCCGATGCTTGCCGGCGTTCCGAAGGCGACGACGATCTTCAACATCATCTTCTTCGTCGTGCTCGCGTCAGTAGCGCTACAGGGAACGACGATCTCAACGGTGGCGCGCTGGCTTAAGCTCGATGTAGCGGTGTCGAAGGACCGTCCGCCGAGTGTGCCGGCGCTGGCGCTGCGGCCCGAGAGCTCACTGGTGACTATTGCGGTGGCGCCGGATGCACACGCTGCCGGACGTCGTGTGGTGGAGCTCACCGACTGGCCGCGCGAGGCGCTGATTCTCGTGCTGTACCGCGGCGCCGAGTTCTTCGTTCCTGATGGTGACACGCGGCTCGAGATCGGCGACCGGCTGATTGTTCTTACGAGCAAAGCGACGGTAGACCGAGTGCGCGAGATCGCCGAAGGAAAGATCGTGAGCGACACGGCTGAGTTCGCGTGACGCGATATATTGTTGGCATGTGATCGGCTTTGTAATGCTGCAACGTTCGCTTCCTGCGGCGGTTCAGTCTGCATCGACCGCTCGAAACGAGGATGGAGGAGTCCCTTGCAACGAAGCCACCAGACGTTTGACGAGATCAGCGTCTACGAAGGGATCGCCGAACGGACAGGCAATACAGCCGATCGGACGAGCATCAGGGGCCGGCAGGGCATCTGCCGGAGCCTGACGGAGTTGTCGGGTAAGGTCCGACGGCTCGGCGACGGCTACTATTACCTGGCTGCAATGGCCTGGCCGGAGAACGAAAAGAAACTCGTTCTGCGCGATACCTGGACACCGATGAGCTGACGCCGGCGCGGCGGCCGATGAAACCGGCCGTGCGCCTCTCGTTCCTTTGACGGCTCTCGTTCGTCAACCATCGCCTCGGATCGAACCCCTCCCCGATCAGCAGAACCCCCTCTCCTCTATACTGACGCGATTCACGCGTAGAGGAGCCAGCGTTGGAGAAAATTCATCAGTGGGTGGACACGGCCTCGGGGTTCGTCTGGGGACCGTGGGTCCTTATCCCTCTTCTTCTTCTCACAGGGTTCTACCTCACGATCGTTCTCGGCGGAATTCAGTTCCGCGAACTCGGTCGTTCCCTCTGGCTCGCGCTCATCGTGCGCCACGAGAAGGGGGCCGAAGGAGACATCAGCCACTACCAGGCGCTGATGACGGCGCTGGCCGCCACCGTCGGTACGGGCAACATCGTCGGAGTCGCGACTGCGATCGCGCTCGGCGGGCCGGGTGCGCTGTTCTGGATGTGGATGACCGGTCTGGTCGGCATGGCCACGAAATACTCCGAGGCGCTGCTTTCGGTGAAGTATCGAATCACGGATCTGGCGGGTGAGCAGTCTGGCGGCCCGATGTACTACCTCCGTGATGGCATCAAGTGGAAGCCGCTCGGATCGACTCTCGCGTTTCTGTTCGCCCTCTTCGCCTCCGTCGCTGCCTTCGGTATCGGCAACATGGTGCAGTCGAACTCGGTCGCCAGCGCGATCAATACCTCGTTCGGTGTCGCTCCCTGGATCACCGGCCTCATTCTGGCCGTTCTCGCGGGGGCGGTCATTCTCGGCGGAATCAAGTCGATTGGACGTTTCACCGGCTTCTTCGTACCGATCATGATCGTCGCCTACATGATTGCAGCGGGCGTCATCATCGTCCTGAACATCAGCGAAGTGCCGGAAGCGTTCCGGCTCATCTTCACGAACGCCTTCAGCGCCACCGGAGTCGTGGGTGGCTTCGCCGGTGCCACAGTGCGCGAGGGAATCCGTTATGGCGTCGCGCGCGGAATCTTCTCGAACGAGTCGGGTCTCGGCTCAGCCGGTATCGCGGCCGCCGCTGCCCAGACGAAGGAACCGGCGAGACAGGCTTTCGTGTCGATGACGCAGACCTTCATCGACACCATCGTCGTCTGCACATTTACCGGGATCGCGATCCTCTGTACGGGAGTCTGGACATCGGGTGAGAACGGTGCCGCGCTGACCCAGATGGCGTTCCGCACCGGTCTGCCGGGTGAGTGGGGCGGCTGGGTCGTCGCGGTGAGTCTCTCGATGTTCGCCTTCTCGACGATTCTCGGCTGGAGCTACTACGGCGAGAAGAGCATCGAGTATCTGCTGGGCGAGCGGTCGAAGCTTCCCTATCGAATCCTCTTCGTCATTGCGGTCTTTCTCGGGACGGTCTACAGCCTCGACTTCGTCTGGACGGTGTCGGATCTGATGAACGGGCTGATGGCCCTGCCGAACCTCATCGGTCTGCTCCTTCTCAGCGGCATCATCGTCGCGGAAACGAAGCGGTATCTGGCGAAGGAGAGGGCAGCGAGGGGCGGGGCGAAGTAGTGCTTGTGGGTCGCGCGGCTCGCGCGATCGCCGATGGCGGCTCGCCATCGGCGCGCTCAGGAGAAGGTCGACGACCCA
>DASVLC010000320.1:0-3415 GCA_036385045.1 Thermoanaerobaculia bacterium
GAATCTCGACCGGCGTATCGAGCAGCCGGAACACCCGCTCACTGGCGGCCATCGCTGCCTGAAGGATGTTGTACTTTTCCGAGAGGTCCGAGATCGGCTGATAGAACCGCTGCGAATACTGAAAGAACGCGACCAGAGCTCCGATGGAGAGCGTTCCCTGAATGACCTGCCCTCCCCCGTACCAGACGATCAGCGCCAGGCCGATCGTCTCGATCAGCTCGATGACCGGGTAGAACACCGAGTAGTAGAAAATCGAATCGATATTCGCCGTGCGATGCCGTTCATTCAGTTCGCTGAACTTCGTCGCTTCCCTCTCCTCGCGATTGAAGAGCTGAACGGTCGACATTCCCGAGATGTGCTCCTGGAGGAATGCGCCGATCGCCGCGATCCTCGCTCGCACCTGCCGATAGGTGATGCGCGCTCCCCGACGAAACCAGATCGAGACGAGGATGATGAAGGGGGTGATGGAGAAGAGCACCAGCGCCAGCCTCCAGTCCATCCAGAACAGCACGGCGACGATCCCGATCAGCACGAAGATATCGCCGAAGATCGCAACGAATCCGGCCGTGAAGAGGTCGTTCAGCGCGTCGACGTCGGTGGTGACGCGCGTCATCAGGCGTCCGACCGGATTGCGATCGTAGTACCTCACGTCGAGCTTCTGGAGGTGTCCGAAGATCTGTTTTCTGAGGTCGTACATGATGTACTGCCCCATCAGATTCATCAGCACCATCTGCGTGTAGAGGACCGCAAAGCCGCCAATCAGTGTGATGAGGTAGAGGCCGGCGGCGATGTTGATTCCGGCGAGCGGCTCGAGTTGGATCCCGTTGGAGGCCAGCCACGCCGCGACTTTGCCGCTCACTCCGAGCGGACCGCTCCCTTCGACCGGTTTCACGAACAGATCGATGGCGATCGCGGTAATCGCCGGACCGGCGATCTCGAAGAGCGAGGAGACGATTACGAGCAGGACCGAAGCTCCGGCTCGCAGGCGGTAGGGCCGGAGGTAGCGCAGCAGCCTTCTCGTCAGCTGCGCGTCGAACGCCTTCGCTCCTTCGTCTTCGTGTCGCTCGATCATGGTGTCGGTTCGCTTCTACCCGTTGGCCATCGCCTGTTCAGGCAATTTCATCCAGTTCGTCTTCAATCGTCTGCCGCCTGTAGAGATCGGCGTAATAACCGCCCTTCTCGAGGAGCGCTTCGTGCGTTCCTCGCTCTACGATTCGCCCCTCGTCGAGGACGACGATGTGGTCCGCATCCTTGACCGAGGAGACGCGGTGGGAAACGATCAGCACCGTCCTCCCCTGCCGGATCTCGCGCAGAGCATTCAGAATCCGCTCTTCCGTCTGCGTGTCGACCGCGCTGAGAGAGTCGTCGAGGATCAGGATCAAAGGGTTCCGCACCAACGCACGCGCAATCGCCGTCCGCTGCTTCTGCCCGCCCGACAACGTGATTCCTCGCTCGCCGATGACCGTCTTCAACCCTGTCGGAAAGGTCGAGACGTCAGTCTCGAGTCCTGCCTGTGCCGCGGCCGCGTCGACCTCTGCATCCGTCGCCTCGGGCCGGCCGAAGCGGATGTTCTCGGCGAGCGACTCCGAGAAGAGGAACGTCTCCTGGGGAACCATCCCGATCCAGTCGCGCAGCTGTCTCTGAGGAATCGTCTCGATCGGTCGTCCATCCAGCAGGATGGAGCCGGGCGGCGCCTCGAATACCCTGGTGAGCAGCGCGAGCAGCGTCGACTTGCCGCTGCCGGTTCTCCCGACGATTCCGATGGTCTCACCGTGACGGACTGTCAGGTCGACATCGCGCAGAGCATAACGCCGCGAGGATTCGGGATCCGCCGGAGCGGTGTCGTAGGAGAAGGTCAGCCCGCGAATCTCGAGATCACCGCGCGGGTCGAGGTCGCTTTCTCCGGCCGCGTCGGGATCAGGCTCTACGGACCAGATCTCGTGAAGACGCTTCATCGACGCCATCCCACGCTGGAAGAGATTGATCACCCAGCCGAGCGCGATGAGTGGCCAGATCATCCGGCCGAGATAGAACTGGAAGGCGACGAACGCTCCGAGCGTCATCGTGCCCGCCAGGATGTTGCGCGTACCGAGAAAGAAGACCAGCACGAACATGACGCCGACGAGAGCGTGCAGCGCCGGATAGAACGTCGCTGTAAGCCGGATGAGTGAGCGGTTCCGCTCGACGTACTCACGGTTCATCCGCTTGAACGTCTCGATCTCGCTCGCCTCGCGCGTGAACGCACGGACCACCCGCACTCCGGCGAGATTCTCCTGAACGCGCGCCGAGATGTCGCCGAAATAGTCCTGCACCGCCTTGGAGCGGACATGAATCCTCTGGCCGAAGTACTGGACCAGACCGGCAACGACCGGAATCGCGAGCAGCGCGATCAGTGCCATCGTCCGGTCGATCCGGATCATCATGGCGAAGGCTCCACCGACGATCAGCAGCGACGAGAACGAGTGCATCACCGCAGGACCGATCAGCATCCGGACCGACGACATGTCGTTCGTCGCCCGCGACATCAGATCGCCCGTACGCTGCTCCTGGTAGAAGCGGAGAGGAAGACTCTGCAGGTGCCTGTAGAAGTCATTCCTCATGTCGAACTCCATCCAGCGCGACGTTCCGATGATGATCCAGCGCTGAAGGTAGAGGAACCCGCCTTCGATTGCTGCGGCCCCGATGAGCAGCAACCCGTACTTCACCAGCGTCGCTCGCGTGAACCCGGTGCCGAGCTCATTCACCGCGCTGCCGATGATGAGCGGTTTGAGAAGAGAGAACGACGCCGACCCGACGACGCAGAGAGCGCCTGTCAGGAGTCGTTTCTTGTAGAGACCGAAGTAGTGCAGCAGGCGGCGCAGAGGCGTCATTCGCGGGGGGCATTCTATCGTCGGCCCCGAACATAAGGAGTTCCTCGGAGTTCCTCGGCTCCTCGGGGTTCCTCGGAGTTCCTCGGAGTTCCTCGGAGTTTCTCGGAGTTCCTCGGAGTGGAGTTCCTCGGTTCCTCGGAGTTCCTCGGTTCCTCGGAGTTCCTCGGGGAACTCACCCTTGCTGTCATCCTGAATCGCCGGCGCCCCGGGGGCGGGCGTGAGGGCGGGAGGGGCAAAGGACGATGAAGGACCCCCTTCTCGAGAGCCCGGCAATCTGCCCGGCTTCTCGAAAGTGTCGGGCATACCATCAAACAGACTCGTCGCCCCTCTCCCCGCGATTTTAGCGGGGAGAGGGTGGCCCTGAGCGAAGCCGAAGGGCCGGGTGAGGGGCTGCGCAATAGGGCCACAAACGAGCAAGTTGCCGGTGCGGGGGGCGAGACGCCCCCTGGCGGACGAGGACGTCCGCGGTACGGCAGGCGAGGACGCCTGCGCTACGAACCCCGCAAAAAGCGTGTGCCGCTCGCGGCTCACCTGGCGTACTGCGT
>DASVLC010000321.1:0-3215 GCA_036385045.1 Thermoanaerobaculia bacterium
ATAGCGGAAGCGCACACGGTCGGCATTGAGGAGGGTCACCGCGGTGTAGCGGATCGAAAGGGGCACTGAACCGGGCGGAAGCTCGACGGTTGTACCCGCGGCCATCTCGACGCCATCGGCTACGATCTCCTCGAGGCGGACTCCCGGCGGCGCTTTGGAACGCGGCAGAGCGGATGGGTCGACGATCACAATGCCGCTGAAGGAAGGAAACCAGATCCGTCCCTCTCCGTCGATCGCGCCTGCCGGCTGATGGCCTCCCGCAAACGAAGTGCTACGCAGACCATGACCGACGCCATAACCGGTCGAGGCAACGCGCGTCGCCCGTCCGTCGGCGACGCGATCCAACTCCGCGCGGGCAACGCGGTAGAAGCCGCGGTTACTCGTCATCCAGAGATGTCCGTTGCGATCCTCCAGAAGGACCTGTGCCATCCCATCCCAGAGGCCGTCGGAAGGGCGGATCGCCGACAGGCGTCCATCCCGCAATCGGTTGATACCGTCGCCGTTCGTCGTGATCCACAGACTCCCTGACGCATCTTCGTAAAGACTCATGATCCAGTCGGAAAGCAGACCGTCCTTCCTCGTCAAGGTCCTGAACGCGCCATCCTGCAAACGGACCAGACCTTCACCGGTCCCGAACCAGAGCGCGCCGTGACGATCCTCGAGGATCGTCGATACGGTTTCCGACGGTGCACCGGTCCCACGTACCGCTGTCAGCTCCTGGCCGTCGAACCTCGCCAGACCCGACGTCGTCCCGATCCAGACAATGCCTTTTCGATCCTGATAGAGCGAGCGGACATCCAGACTCGGCAGATTGCTGGCACTCCCATACGTCTCGATCCGTCCGCGATGCAGGCGCGCGACTCCGGCTGTGTACGTCCCGATCCAGATCGATCCGTCACGAGCTTCGAGGATGCTCGAAGTCTCGTCGCTCGGCAGTCCATCGCTGACCCGGAACGTCGTGACACGACCCTTCTCGATTCGATTCACTCCCCCACCCGCGGTCGTAATCCACGCTACCCCACTCCCGGTATGAATCACCGACCTCACGTTGTCGTGCGACAGCCCCTCGGGTGTGCCGAGAACGACGAAGTCTCGAGGCCGCAGCCGGTTCAGACCATCGACCCACGTCCCGACCCACACACTCCCTTCACGATCGGCAAATACCGACCAGAGCTGCCCTCCCGCGAGGCCGCCGCCGGTCGATATCGACGTGAACTGCTCACGTCGCATCCGGCTGAGTCCCCCGCCCCAGGTGCCAATCCACAGCGCCCCTTCGGCATCGAGCGAGAGCGAAGTGAGCTGATTCGTCGGCAGGCCGTCGGCTTCCGTATAGGTTCGAATGCGGCCATCGGCAACGTGCGCGAGTCCGCCACCGGCGGTCGCCGCCCACACACCGCCTGCAGGATCAGCGACCACGGTACGGACGGCAAGGTGAGGAAACCCTTCCGACGGCGTCAGGATCCGAAAACGCTCTCCGGCGAACGAAACGAGTCCGCCACCGGTCGTGCCGATCCAGAGGGTTCCATCGTTATCAACTGCAACCGAGCGGAGTCTCCGCGTCGGCAGCCCCTCCGCTTCCCGATAGACTCTCGTCGCTCCGTCCGCCCATCGCACCAGACCGTTCTCGGTGGCAGCCCAGATCGCGCCATCGGCCGTCTCGGCGAAGTCCCATACACGACGCCCCTCGGTGATCTCTTCACCAAAGCCCACTTCGAATCGACCATTGCCGTAGATCGCCGCTCCCTTGGAGTGCCCGATCCAGAGTCTCCTCTTCGAATCCTCCATCAGCCCGAAGATCGACCGCGAAGAGATCTCCGGAACATGCGCCGGTTGAAACGTAGTGAAACGGACTCCATCGAAACGCGCGAGCCCCCCTCCGGTACCGACCCACAGATAGCCGTCGCGTGTCTGCAGCAGCGACTGCACAGTGTTGAGAGGAAGACCCTGCTCGGTCTGCCAGGCGTCGATCCTGTACTGCGTCAGCGCCGCGGTGCGATTGTGCAGGTCGAGCGCCTGGCCGCGCGCCATGGTGGGCGCCAACAGCAGGAGGAAAACGAGCACGCACGCGGCCGTGCCGACATTCGCCGGACGCAGTCCCGCGCGACGAACGGCACAGTCATCCCGCACGCGCGCTTCCGCGAGACGTGCCAGCTCGCGGCCCCGCTCGATCCTCTCCATAGGCTATCTCTGCGGGAAGAATGGTACAGGATCGCTTCCTCTACTCCACGATCACAGCTAGCTCCTACCATCTGTCTCTTCAGCGCTCGCGATAGTCGCGCGAAGCGCTTTGGAGTGCTCCTGCCAAAAAGCACGCCTGTCATCCCGAGCCGCCGAAGCCCCGGGGGCGGGTGCGTGGGCGGGAGGGGCGGAGGACGGAGAGGGATCCCTTGCCGAAGGGCAACTCACCGCGCATCGCCAGGAAATCGAACACGCCCGTCCCTGCCGGGTCGTCGACTCCGGGATCCCTCGCCACCCACCCACCGCCCGCTCGGGATGACAGGCCACTGTGTGGAGCAGGCGCGCAAGCCCACGATCGCCAGGCACCACGCCTGTCATCCCGAGCCGCCGAAGCCGCGTGTTGATGGGGCCCTATCCATTCCGGTGGCGTCGCCGCGCTTCCAGCGCGCAACTCCGCTATGCGGCCATCCACCCACACCGTCTATGTCATCATCCCCCTCACCATGAACCGACTCCTGCCGGCCATGATCGCCACCCTCCTCCTCGCCTGCTCCGGCGACAGCTCAGATGAGCGCAAGGACGCCATCGTCCCCGCCGTCGAAGCGGTGCAGGCCCGCTCGGGCGCCCTCCCCCTCCGGGAACGCTTCAGCGGAATGGTTCGTGCCGAGAATCAGGTGGCCATCCGCGCCGAGATCGACGCGCCGATCATGGAGGTCTTCGTCCGGAGCGGTGAGGCCGTCCGCCGCGGCCAGCCTCTGGTCAGGCTCGACGACCGGCGACCGCGCGAGCAGCTTCGACAGGCCGAGGCGAATGTGAGACTGACCGAGGGGGCGGCGGCGGAATCGGCGGCACGCGTCCGGGAACTCGAAGTGCAGCTCGTCCGCACGCGCCAGCTCGCGGAACAGCAACTCGTCAGCAGTGTCGAGCTCGAGACGCTCCAGGCGCAGATGGCAGCGGCACGCGCTTCCGCCGAGCAGGCCGCCGCGCGGATCGAGCAGGCCCGCGCCGCGGTTCGCGAACAGCAGTCGGAACTGGGG
>DASVLC010000322.1:0-1614 GCA_036385045.1 Thermoanaerobaculia bacterium
CGGCGGAGTTGCTCGAAGCCTGGAGGGGATGGCACACGATCTCCCCTCCCATGCGCGGGAGCTACACCCGCTTCGTCGAGTTGATGAACTCCGGAGCGAAAGAGCTCGGTTACTCAGACGTCGGTGCGATGTGGCGCTCGAAGTACGACATGCCCCCCGAGCAGTTCTCCGCGGAAGTGGATCGCCTCTGGGGCCAGGTCAAGCCGCTCTACGACTCCCTCCACTGCTACGTCCGCTGGAACCTCACGAAGAAATACGGCGCGGACGTCGTCCCTCCGGGACAACCGATCCCCGCACACCTCCTCGGCAATATCTGGGCACAGGAGTGGGGAAACATCTACGATCTCGTTGCACCGCCGAAGACTACGGCCGGATTCGACCTCACGGAAATTCTTCAGAAGAGGAAGGACATCGACGAGATTGAGATGGTCCGGATCGGCGAGCGTTTCTTCACGTCGCTCGGGTTCGACCCGCTCCCGCAGACCTTCTGGGAGCGCTCGATGTTCCTCAAGCCGCGTGACCGCGAGGTCGTCTGTCACGCGAGCGCCTGGGACGTCGATGATGTCGACGATCTGCGGATCAAGATGTGTATCGAGCAGAATGCCGAGGACTTCAACACGATCCATCACGAGCTTGGACACAACTTCTATCAGCGCGCGTACAACCGTCAGCCGTTCCTCTACAAGAACAGCGCGAATGACGGTTTTCATGAGGCGGTAGGGGATACGATTTCCCTGTCTGTAACTCCCGCCTACCTGGTGAAGATCGGACTGCTCGACAAAGAGCCACCCGCCTCGGCCGACATTCCGCTGCTGCTTCGTGACGCTCTCGACAAAATCGCGTTCTTCCCCTTCGGAATCATGATGGACAAGTGGCGCTGGAGTGTTTTCTCCGGCGAAACGTCTCCCGCGGACTACAACAAGGCGTGGTGGGAACTGCGGACGCAGTACCAGGGGATCGTCCCGGCCGGCGTGCGCGGGGAAGATTCGTTCGATGCCGGAGCCAAGTACCACATTCCGGCGAATGTGCCGTATGCGCGCTACTTCCTCGCGCGCATTCTCCAGTTTCAGTTCCACCGCTCCCTCTGTGAGGTGAGTGGCTATCAGGGGCCGCTGAACCGCTGCTCGATCTACGGCAACAAAGACGCGGGCGCCCGCCTGGCGAACATGCTCGAGATGGGGATGAGCCGTCCCTGGCCCGATGCACTGGAAGCACTTACAGGCCAGCGCGAGATGGACGCGACGGCCGTCGTCGATTACTTCCGCCCACTGCTCACCTGGCTGGATGATCAGAACAAGGGCCAGCAGTGCGGATGGTGAATTAGATTCATCACCGTGTCCCGCGGCCTGGCCGCGGGACACACCCACTTCTCATGCCTCGCAACGTCGCCATCGTTTTCGAGCCCGATTTCGCGGATCAACTCGGAAAGCTCGCATTCCACACACCGGTCTGGCTCGTCGATACTCCGGAGAACAAGCGAGCAGCAGAAGTGTCGTGGCAGGCCGCGATCGAGTGGCCGCACATCACGGTCACACTTTTCCGCGCGCCCGCTGAAGAGCCGGATCAGAGCGAGTGGTGTGCTTTGCTTGCCCAGATTGTCTTCCAGCAGAGGAG
>DASVLC010000323.1:0-3710 GCA_036385045.1 Thermoanaerobaculia bacterium
GGACGATCGAGAGCGAATATCGTCCCCGCGCCGTAGTAGCGGATCCAGTCGGTGATCTCGCCGAGCTCGTTCGCCGCGACCGGCACGCCGTGCTGCAGGTAGCTGGCGATTTTCCCCGACGCCAGTCCGATGTGCTCGATGTTGCGGCCCACCCATTCGTTTTCGTAGGTGGGACGATACGTCGCGATTCCGAGATCGGCCGACGCGACGAACTCCGAGAGAGCTACCGGGTCGTTGATTCCGGAAGGTGAGATCCGGATCCGTTCGGGATGCGCCAACCTCCGAACGAGCTCCACATTCGCCGGACTCGGGCCGAAGCGTTCGTGGACGATCAGCATCCAGTGCTCCGGCCACGCGTGCGTCGACTCCAGGAGAAATGACGCCCCCGTCCAGTCGGCGAGGCTGCCGGCGTAGAGCGCAGTCCGCACGCCATCATGGAGGCTGAACTGCTCGTGAAGTCTTTTCGGTTTGGGCTCGGAGCCGCGGTAGCCTCGCCCAGCGACCGGGATGCGCAGCACGAGGTCAGGGTTGATGCGATTCGCGAGGCAAAGCTTCCGCGCGCGCAGGTCGTCCTGCGCTACAGCGAAGGAGAGGTCGCGGCAGGCATCGATCTCCGGCGCTTTCCTTTCCGCCGGTGTTTCCTCCTGAAAGAAGATCTCGTACGAAATAAGCGCGTGTGGGATGCCGAAGTGCCGCGCGATCGACGCCGCCTCCGCAATGCCGCGATCGACTCCGATGACCAGGTCGTGCTCAGCCCACTGCTGGAAGTCGGACACTCCGGACGCGGTGAAGACGAAGCGGCCATCATGATGCGGATTGTCAAGCAGCAGGACCGTCGTTCTCGCGGGCGCCGGTCCATCCTGCCGGATGTCAGGTCTGCGACGCGTGACGTACGTAACCCGATGCCCAGCCTCCCCGAGCATTTCGATCAGACCGAGGAGGTTCGGGTTGTAATGAAGGTTCCCCTCGGGATGCAGGATGAGGACGTTCATCGATCCCTCTGCGCCGCGATCACGCCGTACCAGGCATCAGCAGCGAGCGGTTCGTCGCGCATCCACGTATTGCAGGTTCGCACCGTGAGTCCCGCGTTGCCGAGAAAGTGCCCGAGCTCGTCAGGGTCGAAGTGACGCAAGCGATGGACTTCGCGGTGGGCGAGCGCGCCGCCCGCGTTGTCCCATCGAAATTCGTAGTTCACGTCGATACGTCGCCGCGGGCGATCCTCGACCGGACGCGCGATGCGGACGAGCCGGCGGTCTCCGATCAACGCCTCGCGAATCCGCATCGATGGTGGGTCGCGTTGCACGCCGCCTGTGTGCCAGAAGTCGAAGACGAACACGCCGTCCGGAACCAGGTGCTCGCGGACGTTGTCGAGCGTTCGGCAGATCTCGTCATCCTCCTGGATGTAGCTCATCACGTGGAAGAGCATACTGATCACGTCGAATTGCTCGGCGAGCCGTACTTCATCGGCCCGTCCAGCGAGAAATCGTGACCCAGGGGCGCGCCGCTGCGCCTGCTCGATCATCTCGCTGCTGGCGTCGACCCCCGTCACTGCCATCCCTGCCTTCTGCAGAGTCGTCAGATGCTGGCCGGTGCCGCAGCCAAGGTCGAGCCATGATCGCGGCGGCGGCCGAAGCGCGGTCGTCAGGCGGAGGAGGTAGTCGGCTTCTGCGGCGTAGTCCTTCTCCTGATTGAACGCGTCGTACCACGAGGCGTACGCGCCGAACAAACGCGCCTCGGACATGGAACCGGGTGGATTCATGAACGCGACTCCACGAACTCGACAACCGATCGGATCACATACTCCTGGTCCTCAGGATCGAGGCCGAGACCACTCGGGAGGTAGAACCCTCGCTCTGACAGTGACTCGGTAACCTGCAGCGGCGCGGCGTCGAGAAGGCCGGTGTTCTGGAGCGCGGGCTGCTGGTGGAGGCCGTGAAAAAACGTTCTCGTCCCGACGCCGCGCGCGGCGAGGGCGGCGAGGATCTCCTCGCGGTCGAATGGGGCGTCTTCAGCGACGAGCAATCCGAATACCCAGTAGACGTTCTCGGCAACGGGTGTCGTAACGGGGGCCATGCGCAGATGTGGCAGCCGCGTGAGGGAGGCGTGATAGGTCCGGCCGATGGTGCGCTTGCGGCCGGCCAGCTCGGGTAGCCGGCGAAGCTGCGGTATGCCGAGTGCCGCCTGCATCGCGGTCATTCGGTAGTTCCATCCCAGCTCCTCGTGCCAGAAGCGCCGCTCCGGCTGGAAGCAGAGGTTACGCAGGCTCCGGCACTCGGTGGCGACCTGCGGCGAATCGGTGAGGATCATCCCCCCTTCGCCGGTCGTGACCAGCTTGTTGGCGTAGAGGCTGAAGACACTCACGTCACCGAAAGAGCCGCAGGGCCGTCCACGATAGTCGAGACCGAGCGCCTGCGATGCATCCTCGATGACGAGCAGCCGGCTCTCGCGAGCCCAGTCGAGGATTGGATCGAGATCGGCGCAGAGACCGTAGAGGTGGACGAGCATGAGCGCTCGTGTCTTCGGCGTTGCGCGCGCGCGGAAGTTCTTTACGGTTGCGTTCCAGTCGGAGGGATCGCAGTCGACGGGAACCAGGGTGGCGCCAGCGGCGGTGACCGCCTGGCCGCAGGAGATGATCGTGAGCGAGGGGACGAGAACCTCGTCGCCGGGACCGAGCCCGAGGGCACGGACGACGACGTCGAGCGCGGCTGTACCGCTGCTTACGGCGACGCCGTGTGCACGCCCCGACGCTTCGGCGAAGAGACTCTCGAAACGTGCGACCTGCGGACCTTCCGAGGAGATCCAGCCCGACTCGAGGCATTCAAGGACAGAGCGGCGGTCATCCTCGCGCAGGTCGGGAGTGTTGACCGGGACGCTCCTCACGCTTCCGGATCCTCCGGAGCAAGGGCCGGAGTGAAGCGCACCTTGTCCTCGTCGCCGAGGTAGGGACCTTGCTTGATCTCGTACATCTCGCAGTCCTCGAGAACCTCGAACCCGTGCCCTCCCTGAGCCAGGAGAATGACGTCGCCGGCGTCCAGGGTACGGGAGCCGAAGCGCTGCCGTGCGTCGTCGTAAAAGTCGACGCGGATGCGGCCGCTGCGGATCACCAGGACCTCGAGTGTGCGATGTACGTCGCGCTTCACATCGCGGTGGTAGTGAGCCGGGATCTGGTGACCCATCGGACGCGACATGTAGGCGAGTTGCTGGCTGAAGTCGCCTGGGGTCACGAAGTGAACCCCGGGTTCGCGAAAGTCGCGCCGGATGACAATAGCGTAGAGCACGTCGTCGAGGACAATCCGTTCGATCATGGTCGTCAGTCAGCCGGGGGCGAGACGGCGTTTGTTTCGACCGCATCATATCGACCGGTCGAGCGCCATTGGTCGAATTCGGCGACGAGATCTCTGCCAAGGACCCGACCGCCGCGTGCTCTGACCCATGGTTTGTCGAGGAAAGCTCGAATCGACATCAGAGTTCCTTCCTGCTCTGAAGGACTCAGCTCAGGAGTCGAGAGCGGATGTGGTGACGTGCGACGAATCGTGTCGAGAAAACTCCCGTCGGGAGCTGAACGATGAATGTCTATCCCGAAGTAGCTGAACATCGATCCCCACAGATGAACGAACGGAGCAGTCCCGCAGCGGGACAAGACATCCTCAAATCCGGAGGGAAGCCAGAAAAGGTGCGGCTCGAGCCAGTGGATTGGATAGAAGTCCTGT
>DASVLC010000324.1:0-13212 GCA_036385045.1 Thermoanaerobaculia bacterium
GAGGGGACCCTTTTCATGGATCACCTTCGCGGCCTGAAGAAGGACCGCATCCTGAAAAAGATCTCCCGGCTTACGAAGTCGGTGATGTGGTTTTAGGCCTGCGGTGAGTGAACGCGCTTCTGGGAGGTTCGGCGGGCGAGACGCCCGCGGGGCGGACGAGGACGTCCGCGGTACGGCGGGCGAGGACGCCCGCGCTACAGAAGGCCGCGGGTTCATCCTTCCTTCAGAACTCACCGGGATACTGGACTCACAAAATCACCGGTACAAAAAATCACTTAAGCACGGAACACGGAACACGGAACGCGAAGCACAGAACGCGAAGCACAGAACGCGAAGCACAGGCCTTGGCCGTGTGTAGCGCGGACGTCCCGTCCGCCGTACCGCGGACGTCCTCGTCCGCAGCGGGGCGTCTCGCCCCGCGCGCCACCGCGGCCCTGACTAGCGCAGCCAGCCGGGCAGGATTCCCTGACGCCTGGCGTCCTCGCGGAACTCCTCCCATGCTCGTTCAGCGCGCGTGACGGCGAGTCTGGCCGCCGGAATCTGTTCGCGCGTACGGACAAGAAGCGTCGTGTCGTACGAGAACTGCTGGGGCTTGTAGCCGAGAGAGAGGAGCGAGTGGATCTTCGACTCGAGCTCCTGTGTCTGCTGCTCGAGCAACGCCAGGTTCTCGCGTGCCTGGCGGATTGACTCCTCGTATCCGCGTGCCTGGCGACGCCACGACCACTCCTCACGTTTCGTTTCCGCCTCCTGTTCACGAGTCGGGGGCGGAGTGAGGAGCTCCTCGATCGGCAGCGGAGGCGCCGGAGTGCCCGAGTGGTTCCTCTCGAGCTCGGCGATGAGACGTTGCCGCACCTCGTTCGAAACCCGAATCTTGCGGACGTCCTCGGCTTCCGCTGCGTCGCTTGCCACGACCTCCACCATCGAGTCGGAGCGGTCGGAACGCACCGTCGAGGCGATTTCCCTGGAGGGAAGCGAATAAAGCACGCCGTTGGAGCGGAAGACCACGACGCCGCGCTCTTCCTTGACTGGCCCGTCGACCACGATGCGCTCGCCGGAACGGAGGACGAGGACCGTAGTGAGCGCGAGCAAGAAGATCGGGATGTTCATCGTCGTGTCAGCTCCAGGTGTACCCGGGCAGCACCGCGTTTTTCTATCTGCCTGTCCGCGCCGTCAGCAGCGACGGACATGCGTGTCGATCGTTACCAGCCGTATGAGCCTGTGGGTCTTTCATGTCCCAGAAGCGCGTCGCGGTACTTCGTGAACTCGGCCGTGCGCATGTAGTAGTCGGGGAGCACGTTCGCAAGATAGCCGATGTACTGCTCTCCTTCGTACGGTTTGCCGTCCTGTGTGAGCAGGTTTCCATGGACGTCGAAGGGCATCAGCGCGATCTCCTCCGCACCCCGCTTCCGGAAAAACTTCAAGTCGGGGACGAACAGCATGTCTTCGGGTCTGATGCCGCGGATGTTTTCGCCGGTGTCCTGAACCTCGCGTACCAGTGTCCGTGCATCGGGGGCGGTGATGTCGCCGAGTTTCGTCTTGACGATCTCGACGTTGATCAGCTCGATGAGCTCGCGAACTTCGTTGTGATACTCGCGCTGTGCGGTGCCGTTGTCGCGGTCTTTGAACCCGAACTGCACTGCCGTGCCGCCGCCGCGCTCGTTCCCGAACATTTCGACGCCGCGGGGAATCCAGGCGTTCAGCACGCGCTGGATGTCGTCAATCGAGTAGCGCCCCGTGTCGTTCGTCGCCCCGACCGAGAGCTCCTTGAGGAATCCGCGGCCCGACCCGATGTGGAACCCCTCTTCGGACAGCATCGGGCCCATCGAACGCGCCATCGGTGCATAGGAAAAGACCTTCTGCATCTCGAGCTGGTACTTGCCGACGAGATCGATGACGGTTGCGAAAACGACGTTATCGAGAAAGTTGGAGAACGGGATGTTGAATGCGTCGAGCACATGGTCGCCGAGCTCCATCGACAGGAGCTCCTCCATGGTCTCGCTCGCGATGTCTGGATGACCCGGCTTCTTCCAGCTCTGGTCGTGGTCGAGCACCCAGAACATCTGATATCCGTGCCGCAGCTCTTCAGCCATGATGCGGAGCACCGCCATCTTCATCTGGTCGGTCGGTGCCTCCTCGAGCGTGAGACGGTGCTGCTGGATCGAGCCGAGCTCAGTCGACGCCTGCGCACGGATGATGTCGCGTGCCGAGTAGAACATGTTGCCCACCATCTGGCCGGCGCTCTCGAAACGAGGCTTGCCGGCCATCCGGCCGTGGAGGATGCTGTCGGAGTTGAGCTTGCCGACCTTCGCCGTGAGAGCAAAAGGTGTCTGGCTGTAGAACTTCTGCCAGTTCTGCTCGAGAAACGCGAGCTCCGGGAAGTTCTTCTTCTGCCAGGCCACGATCGCATCGTGATACCTCGGCGTGATCTGCTCGGTGGTGTAAGCGGCCAAATCGGCTCCTCCTTGTGGATGCTGGGTCGTGCAGGGAGTGTCGACTCCCGTCTGCTTCCGTGGGCGGTACATGGGGCGAAACGCTCCCGCAGGAAGCAACATTCTCGCGACGGTGCGATAATGTCTCGATTGTAAGCGGAGAGCGGCAGGCATGGAAGAAGGCCTGTCTGGCGTCGGTTGCAAACCGCGGTCGCCGTGAATCCGGGAGGTGGGGTGTGAGGGGAGGGGGTGCATGCGGTACCAAGCTTGCTGTAGCGGCTTCAGCCGGTGAAAGCCGGCGCCGTGGGGAACTTCAACCACCCATTCAATCCATGAGACTGACTCTTCTGCACCCGGACTCGTTTCCGATCGGGCCTTACACCGACCTGCTCGGCCGTGAGTCGATCGCGCCGCGTCGCTTCAGCCGGCTCGAGGAGTTGCTCGTCCGCGACGCGGCGTCGTTGCGGGTTGTTCTGCTCGATCGTGGAACGGTCGAGGCGGGACGCGGGATGCTCGATCTCGATACGGCAACCGCTGTGGTCGGTGTCGGCCTCGACGAGCAGCCCAGCTGGCTGAGCGATGAGAGTATCTATCTTCACCTGCCGGTGAGTCCGTCACCTTCCGTCCTGCTCAGTGCGGTCCGCCGCGCGTTCCAGTTTCTTTATCAGAAGCAGCGGGCGGATCAGCTCGAGAAGCAGCTCAGCGAGCGCACCCGGGAGCTTCAGGACGTGGCGAAGATCGGGTCTGCGCTCTCGACTGTTCGCGACCATCAGGTCCTTCTGACCATGATCCTATCCAAGGCGCGGGAGCTTTCGCGTGCAGACGCCGGCTCGCTCTACCTGATCGACGACCAGGAAGGACAGCAGGTTCTCCGATGGAAGCTTGCACAGAACGACTCGATCGACGTCGGAGCGTTCGAGGAGAAAGTTCTCCCGATCACCAGGAAGAGTCTCGCCGGATACGTTGCGATGACGGGTGAGACACTCGTGATCGACGACGCCTACAACCTGCCGCCGCAGGCCGAGTACGAGATCAACCGCTGGTTCGATGAAGCGAACGCCTATCTCACCAAGTCACTGCTCGTTTTCCCGATGACGAATCACGCGGGCGACGTCATCGGTGTTCTGCAGTTGATCAATCGCCGCCGGCCCGGCTCGCCGGCAAAACTCTCGGCGGCGACCGTCCCCGCGAACGTGGTTCCCTTCGATCAGGACACCGCCTTCATCATGCGGGCTCTTTCCAGTCAGGCAGCGGTTGCTGTCGAGAACAACCTCCTCTACGAGTCGATCGAGCGGCTGTTCGAAGGATTCGTCACCGCCGCCGTCACCGCAATCGAACAGCGCGATCCGACGACTTCGGGTCACTCGTTCCGTGTGGCGGACCTGACGGTGGAACTGGCTCGCATCATCGACAGGACGGATAGCGGGCTCTACCGGTCCGTAAATTTCAGCCTCGAGCAGGTCCGTGAGATCCGCTATGCCTCCCTGCTCCACGACTTTGGCAAAGTCGGAGTGCGTGAGCAGGTGCTCATCAAGGAAAAGAAGCTCTACCCACTCCAGCTCGACGCGATTCGTGGTCGCTTCGAGTTCGCGATGCGATCGATCGAAAACGAGGCGAACCGCCGCAAGGTGGAGTTCCTCCTGGCGAACGGCCCCAAAGGGTATGACGCCTTCGTGGCCGAGATCGACGCCGCCGCCGCCGCAAGAATCCTGACGCTGCAGAAGGATTTCGCGATCATTGCGCAGTCCAACGAGCCGACAGTTCTCCCGGAAGGGGAGTTCGAGTACCTGCAGCAGCTTTCCCGAAATGAGTACCAGGACATCCATGGCACGTCCCGCCCTCTCATCGATCTCGAAGAGGTGCGCGTCCTCTCGATCCGCAAGGGAAATCTCGATCCCGCGGAGCGGCTCGAGATCGAGAGTCATGTGACCAACACGTTCAGCTTCCTGCAGAAGATCCCATGGACCCGCGATCTCGCGTCCGTGGCAGACATCGCCTATGCGCACCATGAGAAGCTCAACGGCCGCGGCTATCCCCGGAGACTGACGGCAGCCGAGATCCCTCTCCAGTCCCGCATGATGACGGTGGCGGACATCTACGACGCACTCACGGCGTCCGACCGTCCTTACAAACGTGCGATTCCGACGGAACGTGCGCTCGATATCCTCCGGATGGAAGTCGACGACGGACTCCTGGACGCTCCGCTCGTGGATGTGTTCATCGGAGCGAAGGTCTACGAACGAGCCGGCGTGTTCCGCCTCTGAGGCGAAATTTGCTTTCCGTGGCCGCTGAGCGGTAGAGTCCGTCGCGTTGAAGAAGTCTTTCGCAGTAATCCTCATTCTGACCCTTGCCGTGCCGCTTGCTGCCGAAACGGTGGCGACTGCCGACGCTGAGCCGCAGGGAGTCATCTCGCAGGCCCTTTCCTGGATCGGCGTCAAGTATCGCTTCGGCTCCGCTGACGAACGTCGAGGGTTCGACTGTGCGGGGCTCGTCCGACGCGTCTTCAGCTCCGTCGGAATCCAGTTACCTCGAACTGCTGCAGATCAGTACAGTATCGGCGAGGAGGTGGAGAGATCCGAGCTGTCACCCGGTGATCTCGTCTTCTTCCGCAATACTTACAAGCGGGGCATCTCTCATGTGGGCATTTACGTCGGAGAGAACCAGTTCGTGCACGCGGCCAACAGCCGGCGCAGCGTGGTCGTCGACGAGTTGGATACCCCGTATTACCTCTCTCGATTCGCGGGAGGCCGGCGGCTGCTGGCCGAGCCGGATCCCGTCGCGGTGACGTCGGCCGGCGACGATGTCTCGATGTTCGCCCCTCCTCCGATCGGTCCCGAGCCTTAGGGCGAAACCGGCTGAGCTGGTCAAGCCAGATCGTCGAGTTGCAACTCTTCGAGCAGCTGGCGACAGACGGAGCGACGTGCTTGCCGCCGTAGCTGCAGCCATGGGGCGGCTTTCTCCGGCAGCCAGTCCGGAGTCGAGACGTCGGAGAGGGCGGCTCGCAGCACATCCATCAGCGAATTGCCTTCGCGGCGCGCGCTGGCGAACATTCCGGTAAGGCCTCGCACCCCCGCCTGGTCGATCAGAATCGCGGCGGCCACGGCTTGTTCGGCGGCGGTGACCGGCATCTCGAGCCGGCGAATGGCCGCTGCCGTCTCCCGCAACTCGTTCTCCTCGAGACCGCCTACTGCAAGGATGGTCCGGGAGAGGTTGCCGACTTTCTCCAGCCATCGGCCGAGCAGGTGGAACTTCAGGAGCAGTTCGAAGGAACGCGATGCTGCCGGGGCAGGAGCTTCGTAGATGCGCCGGGCGATCGCGGCAATCCGTTCGACGTCATCCATTCTCGATCCTCCGTCGAGGTCCTGGTAGAGAGGCCGCAGGAACTGCTCGAGCCGGAGCTGGAGATCTCGATCCATCAAACGTCGCGGAGTATAGACGACCAATTCCCGCGGCTGGATTGCTAGAACACAGCGTGGCGGGTTACAAGAGAGTTTCAGATGAAACTCCTCTCCGCGCTTCTGTTTCTTCCGCTGGTGATCGCCTGCTCTTCCGCCGAGCAGCCTGGTTCCTCTCAGACTGGTGAGGTTTTTTCTCTCGAGGGAGGCGGAGTGGAAGAGATTGAGTCTCCTGCAGGGCCGGGGGCCGCACACTCGTTCGTCTCGGCAGCCGGTGACGGCTCACTACTGCTGAGCTGGCTCGAGCCGGCCGGGTCGAATCACGCTCTCAGGATTTCGCGACTTCGGGACGGCTCATGGAGCGAACCGGTCACGGTCGTCGAGCGCGATGATCTGTTCGTGAACTGGGCCGATTTCCCATCGGTCATCGAGGCGTCGGACGGACGGCTCGCCGCCCACTGGCTGCAGAAGAGCGGATCATCGACCTACGCCTATGACGTCTGGATCGCGCAGTCGGCAGACGGAGGACAGACATGGGGGACACCATTCCGTCTTCACGACGACACGACGCAAACCGAGCATGGTTTCGTTTCCATGGTCCCGGAGCCGGAGACCGCGACGGTCGCAGCTGTCTGGCTCGATGGCAGACATATGGGTGGGGGCCACGACGGTCATGGGGGTGACATGACGCTGCGATTCGGCCGGTTCGGGCCCGATGGCACTGTCACGGACGGAAAGGTTCTCGATACCCGAACGTGCGAGTGCTGTGCGACCGGGATGGCACTCGGCAGCGAAGGCCCGGTTGTCGTTTACCGCGACCGTAGCGAGAACGAAATCCGTGACATCTCGATCGTGCGCCGAACGGCCAGCGGCTGGACCGAACCTGCGACGCTTCACGCCGACGGTTGGGAGATCGCGGGCTGCCCCGTCAACGGCCCTCAGGTTGCTGCCCGCGGCCGGGAAGTTGCCGTCGCATGGTTCACCGCACCTGAGGGAAATGCTCGGGTGAACGTCGCCTTCTCGAGCGATGGGGGAGCGACCTTCGGCACACCGATCCGTGTCGATGAGGCAGCGGCAGAAGGACGAGTCGATCTCGTCCTCCTCTCCGACGGTAGCGCCTGGGTGACCTGGATCGAGGGAGAAGATCCCGCGGCGGCCGTCGTCGGACGAAAGATCGGACGCGATGGCACACGCTCGCCTCTGCTGAAGATCGCCGCCACCACGAGCGCTCGCAAAGCGGGCTTTCCGCGGATGGCTCAGGCTGCTGATGGCGACCTCTACGTTACGTGGGCGGACAGCGCAACTGTCACTGTACGGATCGCGCGTCTGCGCGTCTGAGGACGCCAGTTTCACGGTTTGTTGCTTGACACGGTGATCGACATCGCTATCGTACGTGCGTGCGGCGTCATCTCGCCATCCTGCTGCTGTTTGCAGCGCTGATTCATCCGCTCGCCCATCTGGCGCACGAGGCTGTGGCCTGCCCGTGTGTTCACGGCGCACTGGTGGAGCTGCCGCCGCCCGCAGTCGCGGAACTGCAGTTGACGCCCGACGTCGCTCCGCAGCCACAGTCGATCGCTCGCTCGGCGCCGATCGAGAGCGATGTCCCTTCACGCGCTCCTCCCTCTGCCTGATCGTTCTTCTGTAGTCATCCGAAGCTCAGATCAGAAGGAGTGTATTCATGCATGCCGTCAGCGCGCGGTTCGGCCGCGCATTTTCCGTCGTTCTTTTTTTTCTGCTCGCCGCAGGCGCGAGCGCTCAGAGTGCAGTCATCGTAGGTCGCGTGTTTGACCCCCAGGCGCAACCGGTGTCCGGTGCGACCGTTACGCTGGTGGAGGCGCGCCGCAGCGTCCTCACCGGCGCAGACGGATCGTTCCGCTTCGAGAACCTTCCTCCTCGCCACTATCACCTCCGCGCAGAAAGCCCTCGGCTTGGAACAGCTGTAGGTGAGGCCCGGGTGGCCGCCGGAGAGACGCGCACGGTCGAAGTGGTCATCGATCCTCTCGTTCACGCGGAGGAGATCGTCGTGACGGCCAGCGCCGATTCCCGTCGCGAGTCGGAGGTGTATCAGCCGGTCACCGTCGTCACCGGAGAAGCGCTCATCGAGCGTCTGCAGTCGACGCTGGGTGAGACTCTGAATCGGGAGCCGGGTGTGACCTCGACGTCTTTCGGAGCGGGCTCCAGCCGCCCCATCATCCGAGGCCTTGGTGCCGATCGCATCCGAGTGCTCGAAGAAGGAGTAGGGACGGGGGATGCATCAAACATCAGTCCCGATCATGCGGTGAGTGTCGACCCCGCGTCGGCAGAGCGCATCGAGATCGTTCGCGGCCCGGCGACGCTTCTCTACGGCAGTAACGCAGTGGGAGGGGTGGTGAACGTGATCACCGGCCGGATCCCGTCGTACGTTCCGTCCGAGGCGATCAGCGGAAGTGTCGATCTCCGTTATGGAAGTGTTGCGAGTGAGAAGTCGGGCGCCGTGACGCTGAACGGTGGCGCCGGCAGCTTCGCGTGGCACGGTGCCCTTTCTCTGCGCGATGCCGGCAACTATCGGATTCCCGGACCAGCCGAACAGCACGACGAGCATGACGACGAACACGACGATCACGACGAGTTCACAGGGCGGCTCGAAAACAGCGCGCTCGAATCTCTATCCGGAACCGTGGGAGGTTCCTGGGTCGGTTCGCGAGGCTTTCTCGGCCTTGCGGTCACCAGGTTCACGACGAATTACGGAGTCCCTGGCCACGCGCATCATGATGACGATGACGACCACGACCACGATCATTTCCGTGTTCGTGGTGCGTCAGAGGACGATCATGAAGAGGAGGTGAGGATCGACCTTCGGCAGCGCCGAATCGATCTTCGCGGTGAGTTGACGGAGCTTGGTCTATTCGACACGGTTCGCGTACGTCTGGGACGGAACACATACCGTCATGACGAGCTCGAAGGCGACGAGATCGGTACCCGCTTCGACAACAAAGGGATCGAAGGACGCCTGGAAGGGAATCACCGGCCGATCGGACGCGTGAGCGGAACCTGGGGCGCTCAGTTTTCTTCGAACGACTTCGCCGCAGAGGGCGAAGAGGCGTACATCCCGCCCAACGAGTCGCGATCGAAGGCGGTCTTTGCCTACGAAGAAGTCCGCGGTAATCGCGTGGACCTGCAGTTCGGTGCACGCTACGAACACCAGGATCTGAAGGTCGCGGCAGTGGGGTTGCCCGATCGCGAATTCAGCGGCGTCTCGGGATCGCTCGGCGGGCTCTGGCGAGCAGATAGCCAACACGTCGTCGCACTTTCCCTGGCACGCGCCGTCCGGCTCCCGACGGCGACGGAGCTTTACGCGAACGGCCCACACCTGGCGACAAATCAGTTCGAGATCGGCAATCCCGATCTGCGCGAGGAAGAGGCGCTCGGAATCGATCTCTCCTTCCGCAGGACGGTTGGGCGGTTTCGCGGCGAGCTCAATCTCTTCAATAACAGCTTCGATGGTTACATCTACGAGTCGCCCACGGGCGAGGAAGAGGACGAGCTGCCGATCTTCGAGTTCGTCCAGCGCGATGCCCGGTTCCGAGGAGTCGAGATCGGAACGCATACGCATCTGCTGAGCCGAGGGAGCTCGCATCTCGAGCTCGACGTGAGCGCCGACTATGTCCGCGCCACGCTGTCGGGAGGAGCGAATCTTCCTCGCATCCCACCAATGAGGGTCGCTGCCGGCCTTCGGCTGCACGGACCGTCTCTGAGCGCCATGGCTGAAGTCCGCCGCACATTCGCGCAGGACGACGTCGCCGACTACGAATCAACGACAGGGGGTTACACGTTCCTCAACGCCTCGGTCGGCTACCGGTTCTTCGTGGCGAATACGATCCACGACGTCATGCTTCGCGGCATGAATCTGACGAACGAGCTCGCACGCGCGCATACGTCGCCGCTGAAAGAGCGGGTTCCGCTCCCCGGCCGCGACGTGACACTCAGCTACCGGGTCAGCTTCTGAGTCACCGGTGAACAACAACGGAAAGGCGGCAGCTTGCGCTGCCGCCTTTCATACCCGGAACGATCGGGGGAGATCAGGTGAGGAAGAACTCCTTCGTGATCTGTTTCCAGTCGGCGTCGGGCAGCTGTTCGATTACGTTGCTGACTGCGAGTCCGCCGTCCTGCGCCATTGCGCCGGCGGGAAGAGCGATCGCGCGGAGACGTGCGGCCGTCTCATCCATCCAGCGGCGAGCCATCGTGCCACCGAGAAGGTTGCGGAAGTTGGTGTCCGTATCGGGCGCGTTCACCGAGAGAAGCCAGCCCTCTCCGTAAGGATCTTTCTGCGCGAGAGTCGGATCGTCGATCGCTTTCTGATTGATGTCGACGACGGTGCCTTCGATCGGCGAGACGAGGTCGATCTCGCGGCCGTTGTGGTGCATCGCAATGATGCGCTGCCCCTGCCGGATCCACTGTCCCCGCTCGGGGATGTCGATCTTCGTGGTTCCGCCTGCGAGCTTCGCGGCGAAATCATCGATTCCGACGCGAACGAGACTCGGAGTCTCGGCTGCGGCCCAGGTGTGACCGGGGTGATAGAGCAGGTTGTCAGGCACTTCGAAACCGGCGACGACAGAAGGGATCAGCCGCGGACGCCGGGGAACCCGCGCGGGCGTCTCGGCGACCGGGATCGGCTGACGGTTCACGAGATGGTCGATGAGGACTGCGAGGAGGAAGGTGAGAACGACGAGCAGGGCGATCATTGGATTCTCCTTTTTGGATCTCTCAGTTTCGTTGCGGTGCGATGTCTGCTCCGCGGATCAGCTGTTGTGGGTTCGAAGAGTTGCGTGGTCGAGCATTACGGCGGCGAGGAAGGTGATGACGACGAACATTGCGATCATTGTTTTTCTCTCCTTGTTGACTGCATCTGTCCCTTCCTAATCGCAAGCGCTCTGCCATGCGGTGCCCACATCGCAAGTGCCTGAAAGCAAAGGCAAAACGCGAAAATCGGCAAGAGCCTAACGTCGCGCAAAGATGCGTTTCACTACAGTGGGGTGTAGTGAAACTCAACGGCTTGGCGAGGTGAGTGTTGAGAATTACGCGGAGGGTTGTGGAGGAAATCGACGGGGAGGGGGGGACTGGCATCCCCAGGCAACGGGCGTGATGCCGCGACTGGGAATGATGACAAGAACGCCCCTGTCATCCCAATGGCCTTAGCTCTAAGCCCACAAGGCTGTCATCCTGAGCGTAGCGTGAGGATCTGGGTGGGCGGGCGGTGCGATGCTCGTGTTTGGCACCGCCCGCCAGATCCCTCGCTACGCTTCTAAGAAACTCCCAGTGTTTATGCGGCTTTCCCGAGCCCGGACCCGAGCCCGAATCGCAATCCCGAAAAGCCGGGCCCGGGCGCGGGCTCGGGCCCGGGTTTCGCACTCTCGGTCGTGGCGCAGCGCGCCGTCGTTTGCTCGGGATGACAGGGTCCTTGACGCGACGCACACTGTGATGGCTTGGCTCGCTGGGAGGCGGCCGAAACGTGAGAGGAGGGTGGGCGTCGGGTGTGAGGGGCGTAGGACGGAGAGGGATTCCCTGATCGGCGACCGGGCAGAAGGCACCGCCCACGATAGGTTGACACCACTCAACCCGATTCTCTCGCGACGCGACGCTCGCCACACATGAGATCTGTCGCCCCTCTCCCCGCGATTCTAGCGGGGAGAGGGTGGCCGAAGGCCGGGTGAGGGGCCGCGCCATCGGCCACAAGCGAGCAGGTTGCGATTTGCGTTTCTTTTCATCAGGCGCCGCAGACCGAGCGTCGTTTGCTCAGGATGACAGGCTGTATGACACGCATGATGTCGAAGGACAACCGCCCACTCACCCCGCCAGGCGGCCCGCCAGCCACTGCATCCAGGCGCCGAGCCCTTCGTCGGTCTGGCAGCTCACTTCGATCATCTCGGCATCTGCGTTGACGCTGCGGGCGTTCTGCTTCGCGACGTCGAGCTGGAACGGCACGTAGGGGAGCAGATCGGTCTTCGTGATCAGAATGAGTTTCGACTTGAAGAAGATCGAGGGGTACTTGAGGGGCTTCTCTTCGCCCTCCGTAACGCTGAGGAGAACGATCTTTGCTTCCTCACCGAGGTCGTAGCTCGAGGGACAGACCAGATTGCCGACGTTCTCGATGAAGAGGATGTCGAGGGTGTTCAGATCCCACTCTTCCAGATGACGATCGATCATCTTCGCATCGAGATGACAGGTCCCGCCGGTCGTGATCTGACGAACCGGATAGCCGAAGCGGGAGAGACGTGTGGCGTCGGCGTCGGTCTGGATGTCGCCGGTGAGCACGGCGGCATGAACTCCATCCGGGAGGAGCTCGAGAGTCTTCTCGAGCAACCGCGTCTTGCCAGCACCCGGAGAACTGATCAGATTGACCACCAGAGTACCCGCTGCGCTGAAGCGTTCCCGCAACGCGGCGGCGAGAATCTGATTCTCATTGAGCACTTTCTTTTCCACGGTGACGACGGTCATGACTCCTCCAGTTCGATGTAGGCGATATCCAGTTCGTCGCCGGTGATGCATTGGCCGCGAAGCGATGTACACGAAGGACATTCGAGCGTGTAGCGGTCGGCGGCGAAGACGAGCCCGCAGTCGAGACACTTCTGTGTGCGGGCGATGTACTCGACCTCGAGCGCGAGCGGCTCGAGGTCGCTGTCCTTCACGAGAGCGTCGAATCCGAACCGGAGCGATTCGGGGTCTACACCGGCCAGCTCACCGATCCGCAGGCCGACGGTGACTGCTCGCGACCCCGCCCGCTGAGCCATTTCGTTCCGCACCGCGTCGAGTACTGACGCTGCTATCCCGATTTCGTGCATTGAGTGCCTGGCGAACGCGCCACGTCAGACGTGCCCTTCCACGCAAGTATCGGCAGAGCCGGCACATCGTCTGGTGTGCGACGCCACGCCGACTTGTGCGCAACATCACCGTCGTGCCGTATTACACTGTTGCGTACACACTTCATGCTGAAACGCTTCACGGACGCGCTGCGGACCCCGGGGAGGAAGCCGTTGACCCACAAGACGACGGATGTCCACCGCGACCTGTCGGGATCGGATCACCTGCTGGGACGCAGTAACACGCATGAGCCGGCCCTCATCGTGATCGAAGGGGACCTTCCCGGTCAGGTCTTCCGTCTACGCGAGGGACGTCAGATCGTAGGGCGACGCCCTGAGTGTGACATCCGCCTCCGCGAACGAGCCGTGAGCGGCATCCATGCGGAGGTGATCCGGATCCGGGAGCAGGTGAGTGTGAACGACCTGGCGAGCACCAACGGCACGCTCATCAACGGTCTGCGGGTCGAAAAGCCATCGCCACTCGTGCAGGGTAGTGTTTTGAAGGTGGGCAACTGCGTCTTCCGTTATGTGGAGACGCTTCTCGAGGTCGAG
>DASVLC010000325.1:0-21719 GCA_036385045.1 Thermoanaerobaculia bacterium
GACAGCTCGACGACGACGTCAAAGCACGCCTCCAGCGTCGCGCGCGAAGGCATGGCCGCAGCACCGAGGAAGAGGTTCGGGAGATTCTGCGGAACGCCGTCAGGGAGGAGACCGGGACGAAGCCTCCGCTCGGGTCGCAGCTGGCGAAGCGGTTCGCTCGCATCGGTCTTCGCGAGGAGATCCCGGAGTTGCGTGGGGAGATCGTTCAGCCGGCGGACTTCGAGGAATGATCATCCTCGACACGAACGTACTCTCAGCACTCATGCGGCAGGAGCCCGCTCCGGACGTCGTCGCGTGGCTGGATCGGTTGCCGCCGGAATCGATCTGGACGACCGCCGTCACGGTGTTCGAGATTCGCTTCGGACTCCAGATCCTCGAGTCTGGACGACGCCGGCAGTCGCTCGAACGGGCGTTTGCCGCTGCTCTGGCCGAGGACTTCGACGGGCGGGTTCTCCCGTTTGACCAGCCGGCCGCGGAGGCTGCCGGCCGCATCGCTGCGGAACGACGGCGGGTTGGACGCACGATCGAGATCCGGGATGTCCAGATCGCGGGGATCACCATTGCCCGGAAAGCTTCTCTCGCAACGCGTAACACGCGTCATTTCGAGGATCTCGGACTGTCGTTGATCGATCCCTGGTCGGCCTGAACGGCGCAAGTGAGCACCCGGGCCCGGGCCCGCGCCCGCGCCCGAGCCCGGTTCTTGACTTACAACAGCAAGCGTCTGGACGGCGAGGAACGATTCTGCTTATCGCACCGTCAGAACCGGCACTGGCGACTGCCGCACCAGTGCCGTATCGCGCTCGCAGGTGACGATCAGGTCTGCGCCGGCGCGATCGCTGACCAGTTCCGCTCCAAGCCGGCCGGCGAGTGATGCCGCGAATGGCGAGGCGCCTTCGTCGACGCAGGCGATCGTGCGAATGTCGTTCGCTTTCGTCGAGCGGACGGTGAGGACCGGTCGCCGCGTGTCCCGAAGAACGGCTTCGGCAACCGAACCGAAGAGGATTCTGGAGAGTCGTCCCCGCCCGTGGGTTCCCATCACGATGAGGTCGGCGTCGATCTCATCGGCCAGAGCGCGGATCGCGGCGGCCGGGAAGTCCTCGCGCACTTCGGTTCTCACCGCGACCCCATCCGGAACGACCTCACGCACGTAAGCAGTCAGCTCTTCGTCGGCTCGGCGTCGCGATTCTGCGATCGAAACTACCAGCAACTGCGCCTGAGCGGCGGTGAACTCCGCGGGTGGTTCGAAGCGGTCTGCATACAGCACGACGATCTCGGCACCGGTCGCGGCGGCAATCTGTGCGGCATAACGAAGTGCGGCAGTGGCGAGCTCGTTGAAGTCGGTCGGAACGAGAATGGTCTTCATGTCGGTCTCCGTTGCGGTCTACGTGGCCATCGCCGGATCGATTGCGATCGCCGGAGTGAGGCGCTCCCGCTTCCTCTCGGACATGTAGTACAGCACCGGCACCGTCACGCGCGAGAGAAGCAGTGAGGCGACTTCGCCCGCCATGAGTGAGATGGCCAGACCCTGGAAGATCGGATCGAACAGGATCACCCCGGCGCCGACGACAACGGCCGCGGCCGTCAGCATCATTGGACGGAACCTGACGGCACCGGCGTCGATGACCGCCTCCTGCAGGGCCATTCCCTGCTCGAGCCGCAGTTCGATGAAGTCGACCAGGATGATCGAGTTTCGAACGACGATACCCGCACCGGCGATGAAGCCGATCATCGACGTTGCAGTAAAGAACGCTCCCATCGCCGCGTGAGCCGGAATGATCCCGACCAGCGAGAAGGGGATCGCGGCCATGATGGTGAGCGGCGTCTTGAATGACTGGAACCAGCCAACGACGAGTATGTAGATCAGCACGAGCACCGCCGCGAACGCCAGCCCGAGGTCGCGGAAGACTTCGTAGCTGATGTGCCACTCACCGTCCCACTTCATTGCCAGTTTCTCGGTGGAGAACGGCTGACGAGAAACGAATCGCTCCATCGCATAGCCCTCGGGCAGGATGAGTGCCTCGAGAGAGCGATTGAGTTTCATGATGGCGTAGAGCGGACTCTCCTCGCTGCCGGCGACATCGCCGGTGACGTAGACGACCGGCATCAGATTCTTGTGATAGATACTCCGCGGTGCGATCGTTTCCTCGATCGACAGAATCGAGCCGAGGGGGACGAGTTGGCCGCCGGAACCGGCGACGTGGATGTCGCGCAGCGCGTCGACCGAGGAGCGCTGTGCGCGCGGAACGTCGACGACGATCGGCACGTCCTCTTCTTCGCCCGATGCGTGCATCAGGCCGGTCGTGATGCCGGACAGTGCGAGCCGAAGTGTTGCGTCGATCTGTTCCTGACTCACGCCGCTGAGTGCGGCTTTGTCGCGGTCGATGACGAATCGCATCTGCGTCTGGTCATCTTCGATGTAAGTGTCGACGTCGACGACGCCGGGGGTCTCGTCGAGGATCTTCTGAACATCGCGGGCTACGGCGATCTGCCGATCGTAGTCCGGACCGTAGATCTCGGCGACGAGTGTCTGCAGCACCGGCGGGCCGGGCGGAACCTCGGCGACCTTTACCCGCGCGCCATGGTGCTCGGCGATCGGGGTGATCGCGATGCGGACCCTCTTGGCGATGTCGTGGCTCTGCGCTTTTCGCTCCCCTTTCGGGCGGAGATTCACCTGCAGATCGGCGACATTCGGTCCACGGCGCATGAAGTAGTGCCGGACCAGGCCGTTGAAGTTATAGGGCGACGAGGTCCCGGCATACATCTGCCAGTTGGCGACCTCGGGAACCTCGGCGATCTTGCCGCCGATTTCGCGCGCAACAGCTGCCGTACGTTCGAGCGTCGTCCCCTCCGGCATGTCGATGATCACCTGGAACTCGCTCTTGTTGTCGAAGGGAAGCATCTTCACCTTGACGACTTTGAAGAAGAAGAGAGACATCGCCGCGAGAAGCAGGAATGCGACGCCGGCAAGGAAGATCGTTCGCCATTTCGCCTCGACGATGAGGTGCCGCATCAGCTTCCGGTACATCCTCGTCGACCATCCTTCTTCGACCTGGTGAGCAGGAGCCTCGCGCGGAAGGAGCCGTTTTGCCGCCCACGGCGTGACGATGAACGCAACGACGAGGGAGAACAGCATCGCGGCCGATGCGCCTACGGGAATCGGACGCATGTAGGGGCCCATCAGGCCACGGACGAAGCCCATCGGGAGGATGGCGGCGATGACGGTGAACGTCGCGAGAATGGTCGGGTTGCCGACTTCGGCCACCGCATCGATTGCGATCTCACGAAGTGACCGGCTGCGGTTCTCGGGCAGGCGGTAGTGGCGGACGATGTTCTCGACGACCACGATCGCGTCATCGACGAGGATGCCTATGGAAAAGATGAGAGCGAACAGCGTGACGCGGTTGAGGGTGTAGCCGAGCAGGTAGAAGACGGCCAGCGTCAGCGCGAGCGTCACGGGGATGGCGATTGCGACGATCCCCGACTCACGCCATCCGAGAGTGAAGGCGATGAGGATCGAGACCGAGATGATCGCGAGAAACATGTGGAACAGAAGCTCGTTCGACTTCTCGGCGGCGGTCTCGCCGTAGTTGCGCGTGACCGTGAGCGTGACATCCGAGGGAATGATCACCCCCTCGAGGCTTGTGACCTTCCGTTCGACGGCATGTGCGAGCTCGGTCGCGTTCGTCGCCTTGCGCTTCGCCACGGAGATCGTGACCGCGGGACGGACGCGGTCGCCTTCTCCATAGAAGACGTAGTCGGAGGGATCCGCGGATCCATCCGTGATCGTTGCCACATCGGCGAGGTAGACCGGGTGTCCCTCCTGAACGCCGACGACGATTCTCTCCGCATCGCGGGCTCCGGCGATGAAGCCGCCGGTCTTGACGAGGATCTCGCGGTCCCCGGAGGCGAAGCTGCCTGCGTGAGATTCGCGGTTGCTCTCGGCGAGCAGCCCGGCCACCTGCGCCGGAGCGATGCCGAATGAGGCGAGTCTTGCGGGGTCGAGAGTGACGCGGAGCTGCCGGCGCGTGCCTCCGAGAATGGTTACGTCGGATACGTTCTCGACCTGTTTGATCTGCGTCTGCAGAGTGGCAGCGATGCGGCGGAGAGTGAGATGGTCGTAGCGGTCCGAGGAGAGAGTGAAGGCGAGGACGGGCACATCGTCGATCGAGCGCGGTTTCACGAGTGGCTGACTCGCACCGGGCGGGATCAGGTCGTAATTTGCATGCAGTTTCTGGTTCAGACGGACGAGCGCGTTCTCCTCGTTCTCACCGACCTTGAAGCGGACGATCACCATCGAGGTTCCGGACGAGGAAGTCGAGTAGACGTACTCCACTCCGGGGATCTCCCAGAGCAACTTCTCCATCGGAGTGGTGATGCGCTGTTCGATCTCACTCGGTGAGGCGCCCGGCATCTGGACGAAGACATCGACCATCGGGACGACGATCTGCGGCTCTTCCTCGCGAGGCAGCAGGGCCACGGCGCCGATTCCAATCAGAATCGAGGCCGCGATGATGAGTGGCGTGAGTTTCGACTCGATGAATGCTTCGGCGAGCCTCCCGGCGATCCCTTTTTCCTGTGTCTTCATGACACCCTGGCTCCGTCGGTGACTCTGCTCGCGTCGGTCACGATCCGCTCACCCTGCTGTAGACCGGAAAGGATTTCGCCGTCTTCACCGAGAGTGACGAGGCGCATCCTGGCCACGCCGTCCGGGTCGACGACGAAAACGCTCGTGAGCTGGCCGCGTCGCAGAATCGCGCCGGGGGGAACGGTGATCGCCGTCCTCTCGCCGGTCTGGAAGATGACTCGAACGTACTGTCCCGAGCGCAGCGGCGTTCCGGTGGCGGGTGCGATCTTGACTAGTGACGAGCGGGTCTGGCCGTCGAGCGAGGGCTGGACGTGGATGATCTTCCCTTCGCTTCGTTGACCGCCGCTTTCGATGGTGACAGAGCCTCCCTGCTGGACCTGAAGAGATTCTGGAATCGATGTTTCGACGCGGAGCGAGGCCGCGTCCTCGACCGTGACGAGCGGCATTCCGGGCGCCGCCTGGGCTCCTGGATCGATGAAGCGGCCGGTTACGATGCCGTTGATGGGCGATCGTACGAAGCTGTATTCGAGGAACGCGCTCGCCTGGTCGCCCATCGCTCTGACCTCGCCCCGCCGGGCAATGAGTCGTGCGAGCTCGGCGCGTGCCGTCTCGAAGCGATTGCGGACGTCGTCGAACTCCTGCGGGCTGACCGACTGCCGATCGCGCAGTGCGGAGTAGCGGTTGAAGGTGCTCTCCGCGAAGGCGGCGTTCGCGCGTGCGGCTTCGATTGCCTGCTCGACTTCCGCCGAGCCTGCGCGTGCACGATCTGTCTGCGCGCGCCCTTCACGCGAGTCGATCTCGACGAGCAGTTGTCCGGCTCTGACCTGATCGCCTTCCGATACATGGACGCGAATGACGTTCCCCATCACTTTCGCGGCGAGGGGACTGACGTTCGATGAGCGAACGCTTCCGGCGACGGAGCGGGTCGAGGGGATAGTCGCGCTTTCAACGATCGCGGTGGGTGCCTGGACGGCAGGCTTCTCGGCGGGCGTTGCCGGCGTGCCGCCGCACGCGGCCAGAAACAGCGCCGCGGTCGCTGCGGCGGCAGTGATGAGATCAGTCGAACGCGTCGACATCGTCGAGTCCTCCGGTAGTGCGCATCAGTTCCGCGTAGCCGACGGCGTAGTCGTAGCGGGCGGTGATCAGTTCGAGCCTTGCGCCGAGCAGTGCCGTCTGGGCGCGCAGGTGGTCAGTGATGAAGGTCAGTCCATTCTCGTAACGGTCGCGCACGATCCGCGCGGCTTCCTCTGCGCTCGACACGGAGGCCGCGGCGACGGCGAGCCGCGACCGGGCGGAATTCGTCCGGTGCCATGCCGAAACGATTTCCATCGTCGCGGCGTCGCGTGCCGCGGCAGCATCTGCCCGTGCGGCGAGAAGTCCTGCGCGCGACTGAGCGATGCGGGCGTATCGGGCGCCGTCGAAGAGATCGAAGCCGATCACCACTCCGATGGCGCGGTCGGGATCGCCGCCGGTGAGACGGTCACTGCTCGAGCCCCACGAGGCAAACGTGTCGAGACGAGGTAGAAGCGAGCCGTGGGCGGTCTTGAGGTCGAGCGTCGCGTTCTCCGCTGCACTGTCTGCGATCCGGACGTCGGCTCGCGCCGCCAGCCCGCGATCGATGGCACTCTCGAGAGTGAGTTCCGCGGGAAGTGAGTCGGGAATCGATCCGCGGGGAGTCAGCGACTGTGAGATCGGACGGCGAATGAGCGTTGCGAGAGCGGCTCGGGCGATTGCCGCCTGGCTCTCGGCCTCGATCAGGTTCTGGCGGAAGGTTGCCAACTGCACCTCGGCGCCAAGCAGGTCGGCGCGGACGATCAGTCCCTGCTCGAAGCGGTCGCGCATTGCACTGACGTCTGCTTCGGCCGCTCCTACTGCTTCGGCCGCGACGTCCCGTCTCTGGTCGGCCACCAGGATGCCGTAGAAGCGCGAGATGACCTCGGCCCGGAGTCGTCGGCGTGCATCATCTCCGGCGAGACCCGCCTGGGTGACTCCGTTGTGCGCCTTTCGATTCATGTTCAGACGCCGGAACTGATCGAAGACCGTGTACTGGACGTTCAGCGCAAGCCGGAAGTTCGTATGAGGATTGGGATCGTTCAGGAAGGCGGGGTCGAAGTTCTGCTGGCCGAAGTTTCCCTGCTCGAGTAGCGAGCCAAAGACGAACACCGGATTGTCACTCCGCATGATCGTCTCGGTGACGCCTGCTCGCGGCAGCCACATCGATCGCGCTTCAAGAAGCCGGGCATCAGCTCCCGCCAGCCGCGCGTCCGCTCCAGCAATCGCCGGATTGGCGGCGAGCGCCTCGGCGATCGCCGCCCGGAGATCGAGCGTTCCGTCGGGCAGCTGGGGTGTCTCAGGGATCTGGACGGGACGGCGCAACAGTGAGGCACTGGTGAGGGTGGGACCTGCGGAACGAACCGCCTCGCCAGCAGTCACCGGGCCGGGAATGGCGGCGATCGCGCCGGCGATCACGATCAGCGCCGGCAGTCGGAATCTCACGCGATTGTCTCCACCGGAGCATCCTTGACGCCTGACTTCCGCAGGATCGTCATCATCGGGCACCAGTTCGTAAAAGCGGACTGGAAGAGATTGACGCCGACGAATGCGGTAAATAGCAGGAACCAGGGGCTGACCCAGTATCCGAGAGCTACGGAGAGAGTGACGAAGAAGCCGGCGATGAGTCTGAGGTAGCGGTCTACGTTCATTGTGTGTCTCCTTGCGAGTGACTATATAACCATATGGTGATATATTGTCAAGCGTCATGGAACGGAAACGAGAGAAAAGGCCCGGTAACCCCTCAGCTCCGGTAGCCGGGAAAGGCAATCACGCTTTGATTGTCGATGCGAGGACGAGCGTCACCATGCCCAGGTCGGCCAGTGTCACAGGAGTCTGTGCGATGATTGGACAGATGGGTGGAAAGAGGAAGACTCGCGAAGCACTCTCCCCCGAGGCCGTCGAGCTGGTGGCCGCGCGCTTCCGTGTGCTGGGAGAGCCGGTCCGCATCCGAATCCTGCAGACACTGCAGGATGGGGAGAAGAACGTTACGGAACTCGTTGCAGCGGTTGGTTCGACGCAACCGAACGTTTCGAAGCACCTGAAGCTGCTGCAGGACGCGGGCATCGTTGGCCGCCGGCAATCGGGCAACAACGTCTACTGCTTCATCGCTGACGAATCGGTGATGGATCTTTGTGACGCGGTCTGTGGAAGCGTTCGTCAGCACCTGACGAGCACCGCGCGCCTCGCCGCCGAGCTCGGGAAGGGCATCGGGCGGCGGTAAGCGCGGGTCAGAGATCTTCACAGAACTCATCAAATCCCGCCGCCCGACCGAGCCTCCCGAGCCCGAGCCTCGCGCCCGAGCCCGGCCTTTCTCTCAGACTCTGAGAGACGAGTTCTCAGACTTCCGCGGTCACACCAGGTCGATCTCGAACTTCGGCGGCTCCATGATGTGCTTCTTGACCGTACACTGATCGACGGCGAGAAGGATTGCGCTGCGGTACTTCTCCGGAAACGCCTGCGGCAGCCGCAGCTCGATCTGGGCCGTCTCGATCCGCTTCGACTCCGGATTCTTCTCCGACTTCATCGTGACTCCGAGACCCTCGATCGGGATGTTCCGCTGCTGGCAGAAGCGCAACGCATAGAAGCCGGCACAGGTCGCGATCGATGCGAGAAACAGGTCGAACGGTGACGCGGCGCTGTCCTCTCCAAGTGGCGGCGGCTGGTCGGTGTGAACCGTGTGGCCATGGAACGTCGCGTCGACGGCCACGCCGCCCGGAAAGCTGACTTCAATGTTCATGAGATTCCTCTTTCTCTTCTTCGGGTGCCGGCACGCGGCACGATGAGCGTGGCGCCATTCACGTCGAAACGCCGGCCCGGGGAAGCACCCATCGAAGGATGACGAAGTAGGCGAGGGCGAACAGGATGAAATAGAGGGCGTCCATTGCGTTGATGGCGGTAACACAAGAGGCATATGGTTATATTCGTAGGATTGCTTGAATCCGAAGAGCCGGGGAACTTCTGTTGTCATCCCGAGCGTAGCGAGGGATCTGGGCGGGTGGGTGGTGCCAAACACACGCATAGCGCCGCCCGCCTTACGCTTGATGAGGGGGTCCTTCGACCGTCCTCCACCCCTCCCACCCACGCCCCCACCCTCGGGGTTACGACGGCTCAGGATGACAGGCGTCTCATCTCCGCTTCACCGGCGCCACGCGTCTTTGTGGCAGGACATCACATGCCCCGATACCAGTCGGTGATGCCTGTCCCTTTTCAATGTGGCGAGGGCCGAACCTGGCACAGCAATTGGTATTAAAGACCTCGTGATCTTGAAGTCTCTCTCTTTGACGATAGGTTTCATCGTGGCTGTTTTCGCCGTCGGTTGCCGTCCCTCGGAGCCTCGCGCTAACGCCGAGCCTCCTACGGTCGCCGGTACGAACGTGTCAGACGACACTCCGGTGGCCCTGGAAGCCAAAGAAGGCGCATCCGTCGAAGGCCCCAAGTTGATGCCGGCCGATGAAGCTGCCAAGGACCCGACGCTGGTTGAGTTCAGGGAACGACTTCTCGAGGCGGTCCGAAGCCGTGACGAAGAGTTTCTTTTCGAGGCGATCGACCCGAACATTCGGACCGGATTCGGTCCCGTCGGCGGTGCCACCGAGTTTCGCCGGCATTGGAGACTCGATACGGCGGACTCCCCTCTCTGGGATGAGCTCGAGACGATCCTCGCGCTCGGCGGCAGCTTCAACCCCTCTTCCGCGAGCTCCCAGTTCTGGGCTCCTTATGTCTACAGCGCATGGCCGGAACAGCATGACGCCTTCCGCTCGCTGGCCGTCATCGAGGAAGACGTGCCGATGCATGAGAGCCCCGATCCTCAGTCGCCTGTGATCGGCCGCCTCTCGTACGACATCGTCAAGAACGTGGACGTTCCGGCCGCCGAACTGGCGGCAGGATGGACCCGGGTGAGGACAGTGGATGGACGTTCGGGGTGGGTCAATTCGCTCACGGTGCGGAGCCCGGTCGGATATCGTGCCGGCTTCACGCGCCGCAACGGGGAGTGGAAGCTCTCGGCGTTCGTTTCGGGCGACTGATCGTTCTCAGGCCCCCGTTTCTCTCTCATCCCACGCGATGGCCGCGGCACGGCCGCGTTCGACCGATACCGTCGACATCGCGACGAGTCCTGCGAGGAAGAAGAGAGACGTCGTCAGAATCGCGATCCGCTGCGATCCGGCGAGCGCCGAGACCACGCCAAAAACAGCCGGGCCTCCGGCGTAGGCGAGTCGGTTGGCGAGACCCCAGAAGGCGAAGAACTCACCGCTCTTCGCGACCGGCGAGAGGAGCCCTACGAGGGCGCGCGAAGAGGCCTGAAGCGATCCGATCCCGAGGCCGGCGAACAGGGTGATGACCCAGAACTGTCCCTTCGTGGTCGCCGCCGCCGCTGCGACGCAGACCAGGATCCAGAGCACGAGGGCAATCTGAATGCTGCGGCGAGAGCCGATACGATCCTGGATCCGGCCGAATAGAAGTGCGCCACCTGTCGCGGAAAGCTGGACCACGATGAACATCGTGACGAGCTCCGACGCTTCGAAGCCGATTGTCCTCACGGCGTAAATACCAGTGAAGGCGATCACGGTCATGAGCCCAGCCGAATAAACGGTGAAGATGATGAGAAATCTCGCGAGCTCGGAGAAGTGGCGTACCGAGCGGGCCGTCGCCGCCAGACGCTGAAACCCGACCCGCCAGTAGCCGGCAAGCGAGCGTGACTCCCCACGTGGCGCACGCTCCCTCAGAAAGACGAAGGTAGGCACCGCGGCAAGCAGAAAGAAGAGGGCGGTGATGACCCAGGTGAGTCGCAGTCCGTTGAGGTTCTCGACCGTGAAGCCGGCTGCGAGCAGCGGCCGCACGAGCAGGAGACAGCCTAACCCGCCGAGATATCCGAGGCCCCAGGCGAATCCGGAGATCCAGCCGATGTTCGCCGGTGTGGAAATCTCTGGAAGAAACGCGCCGGCGAGGTTCTCTCCGAACGAGTAGGCGACGTTGGATAATACGAAGAAGGTGAGCGCGAGAGCGACGTCGCCCGGAAGCACGAACCAGAGCGCACCGGTTCCCACCACGCAGACGAGCCACGTAACCGCGAGCAACCCTTTCTTGTTGCCCGAATCGTCAGCCACCGCGCCGATGAGCGGCGAGCTCGCCACGACGATCAGGTTGCTGGCGAGCAGTGCGAAGCCCCAGAGGGTGTCGCCTGTCGCCCCCGGCGACACGACCGTCGTGAAGTAGACGCTGAACGCGACCGTAACGATGATCGTCGTGTAGCTCGAGTTCGCGAAGTCGAACATCGCCCAGCCGAAGATCTCTCGCTTTCGCACGGGTGGGTGGGACATGGGGGTGCATTGTAGGGGGTGTAGTCAATCGGGTGGGGGCTCTCGGGCGACAGCCTGACAGGGCCGCGCTTCGCGTAGCGCGGACTTTACGAATTGCTAAACTGTCGCGATCCCGAATAGGCGCCAGGAGGACTCGATGTCGCGAAGTGCTCTGTTTCAGGTCATTCGCCGTTCGATGCGGCTTGCTCAGGTGTCGAATCACACCGGCGTCTCGCCGCAGGAGCTCGTCGAGCTCCGCGCAGAAAGGCGGGGAGCGACGAGGCGTGAATTTCTCGGTGTGACCGCGACGGCCGTCGCGGGCCTGGCCCTGTCCCGCTGCGCTCCGCTCGTGCATTCACCGATGCAATCCGATGAGCCGGTGGTCATCATCGGGGGCGGAATCGCGGGACTAACCGCCGCCTATCGACTCGAGCAGGCGGGGGTGCCGGTCCGGCTCTTCGAGGCGCAGAACAGGATCGGCGGTCGCATGTTCTCGATCCGCGGCTTCTTTCCCGACCAGCAGGTCGCAGAGCTCGGCGGTGAGCTGATCGACACGAACCACGAGTCGATCCGCGGGCTCGCCGAGGAGCTTGGGATTCCGCTCAACGATCTAGCGACCGATGATCCGTCGCTGGAGACGTTCTGGTGGTTCGGTGGCGCACGGCGTTCGGAGGCCGAGGTCATCGAGGCGTTCAAGCCGCTGATCCCGCGCATCGAGGCAGCGCTTGCGACGCTTCAGGGAGATGACGTCACCTGGGACGCACCGAATGGCGGCGAGAGGCTCGATCGAATCTCGATCGCCGAGTGGCTCGACAGTCAGGGTGTCGAAGGCTGGATCCGTACGCTGCTGGACGTCGGCTACACCACCGAATTCGGACTCGAGATCGACGAACAGCCGGCCCTGAATTTCCTCACGATGATCTCGACCAACGAGGAGGCGTTCGAGATCTTCGGTGAGAGTGACGAGCGGTTCCATGTTCAGGGAGGCAACGACAGGATCATCACCGCTCTGGTCGAGAGAATCCGCGGGCCGATCGAAACCAGTAGCGTCCTCGAAGCGGTCAGGCTTGCGAACGACGGCTCGGTCGTCAGCACGATCCGCCGCGGGACGACGAGTTTCGAAGTGCGCGCGCCGGAAGTGATTCTCACCCTTCCTTTCACGATGCTCCGTCAGGTCAGGCTGGACTTCGAGATGCCACCGGCGAAACGACTCGCGATCGACGAACTCGGCTATGGCACGAATGCGAAGTTGATGGTCGGGTTCGAGTCTCGCCACTGGAGGGCTCAGGGCTGTGACGGTAGCGTAGTGACGGATCGCGCATTTCAAGCCTGCTGGGAAACGAGCCGGCTCCAGCAGGGGGTAAGCGGAATCCTGACGAACTTCACGGGCGGGCGTCACGGGATCGAGCTCGGCAACGGGACCGACGCCGAACAGGCAGGGCGGATGCTCGCCGATCTCGAGGTTATTTTCCCCGGGATTGCCGCGACGCGGACGGAGCGATCGAAGGAGGTTCGCTTCCACTGGCCGACGCATCCCTTCACACGCGGGAGTTATGCGAGCTACCGCATCGGCCAGTGGACGTCGATGCGAGGGGCCGAGGGGATGCCGGTCGGTCCGATCTTCTTTGCGGGCGAGCACTGTTCTCTCGAGTCGCAGGGCTTCATGAATGGAGGCAGCGAAACGGGTGAGGAGGCGGCGCGGGCGATCGTGGCGCGCCGGAATCTCAGTGCGGTCGCCGTCGCTTAAGCGCTGAAGTCACGACTCGGAGGATGACCATCGCGGCGGGCGCTTGTCGAGGAAGGCACGCATCCCTTCTTCAGGATCGGGATGGGCCATGAGTTCATCGAGGTAGATGCGATCGATCTTCGGTAACTCCTCTTCCAGTGCCTTCACGATCGCGCGTCGCACGATGCGGGTGGTTTTCCGGAGGGCGTTAGGCGATAGAGCGGCGAAGTGTTCTTCGATGAAAGCATCGACGCTGCTCCGGAGCTCGCCGTCAGGAGAGACGCGGGTGACGAGACCAAGCTGCATCGCGCGAGTCGCAGACCAGCTCTCACCGGTGAGAATCGCCGCCGACGCCGGCGCGACTCCGATACGAAGCGGCAGCAGAACGGAAGCGGCCGGGGGGAAGACCCCGAGCTTGATCTCGGGAAGGGCGAGCGTTGCACTCTCTTCTGCGATGACAAGATCGCAGGCGAGGACCAGTTCGAATCCGCCGCCGAGACAGCGACCGCGAAGAGCGGCGATCGTGGGTGCGGGCGTTGAAGCGACTCGGCGCAGGAGCGCTCCCATTCTGGCCAGCGCTCCCTCGATTCGATCGGGGAGGTGCTCCTCGATGCTCGCGCCGAAACTGAAGTCCGGGCCCTCACTCTCGATGACGATCGCGCGCAGTTTACGCTCGCCTTCGAGAGAGATGAAGATTGCATCGAGCTCGGTGACCAACTGCTGGTCGAGAATGTTGGCTTTCGGCGCGGTGAGGATCACGCGAGCGAGTCGCCGGTCGTTCTGCAGTTCGAGTCGTGCCTTCATCTGCTGTCACTCTGCAGTAAGTCGAGGGTTTTAAACCGGTCGGCTCATCCAAAGCCCACCGCCGGCCGGAGGCCGGCGGGGATCGCGCGAGCCGCGCGACCCCCAGGAGGCTTCGCCTATTTTCTGAGGTTCGATGGCAGCATCGGTGACGAGATCAGTTCGCGGAACGCCTGCCACTGGGCGGCGCGGCCTTCGTGGCTCTCGATGTGAGCCGTTACAAGATCGAGCCCGACGTTGTAGTTGATGACGTAGCTGCGATAGCGCTCGATGAACTTCATTCGTTGTTCGGACGCCTGTCTCGTCGAGAGGGTGTGCTCGGCGAACCAGTCGATCGCCTGCTCGCGAGTAATCTCGCCGTCGATCCAGCGACGTGCCGCCTCGTTCGAGCCATAGGAGAGCGCGGTCATCAGGCCGAGGACCCGGTGATAACGCTCGGCCTCCGCCGGATCGAGACCGGCGATCGGGAAGAGAACGTCGCGATCGAACTTCATTCGCTCGTCGCCAGGGAAAGCGATCCTCAGACCGTAATTGCCGGTCCCCTCGGCGATGAGTGACTGCGGGCTGTTGAGTGGATAGATGCTGTTCTCGACCCATCCGCGGTCGCGCACCAGGTTCTTCTCGAGCTGCACGTTGTAGGTGTGATGCCCTGGATATCCCTCATGGCACGCCAGGTCGAGCGCACGCTGGATCGCCATCGGAAGATCGGTATTGATCTGGATCAGACTCTGGTAGTTGCCCTGGTACCAGTTGTATCCACTCCACGGCTGGTTCTTGACGTACTCGAGCGTGAAGTTCTCACCAGCCGGGAGTTCGATCTCCTGGAGCGTGCGTGCGCGACACTCCTTGAGCGCCGCCTGCATGACTGCGTCGACCTTGTCGGAAGGGATGTAGAAGCGGCTGCGATACTCCTCGAGGCGCTCTGCGAGTGGCCCATCGCCGGCCAGTTCGCGATCGAGGTTTCTCAGCGCGGACTTGAAGAACTCGTCGCTGAGGCGGGGAGGGGTCACACCGTATAAACGCCGTGCTTCCTCGTCGAATGAGTAGCGGGTGCCCTGGAGCATCTCTGCCTTCGTGATGAGAGCACCAAGCTGTTCGATCAGATAGTTCCGGCGGAGGGCGAGCATTCGATCCGCGGGAATCGGGAAGGCGCTCAACTGCTCGCGAAGCCTCATCGCCTCGGTATGAATGGCGGCCACGCTCTTCGCTTCTTGCTTTGCCTGGTCTCGCCACTCGGGAGGGCCGTAGTAGGCGTCGACCCAGTCCTTGTCGTGTTCGCCGAGAGCGAGGTTCAGCTTCACGTAGGTGGTGGCGAGTGCGTCGAGGGAGGCGGGTGGCTGGTGCGCGCACGACGCGAGAACGAAGAGCAGTGGGAGCGCGAGGCGTTTCATGGCGTGTAAATATCACGTAACCGGCGGCTTCGAGGAGACGGCCGCCGAGTTCAAGCCATCCCAATCCTGTCATCCCGAGCGTAGCGAGGGATCTGGGTGGATGGGCGGTGCCATTGACGTGCATCGCACCGCCCGCCCACCCACCCAGATCCTCACGCTACGCTCAGGATGACAGGCGTGTCATCTCACCCTCACCCACGTTGGTCGCCGGTGAAGTGATGGCAGCCGCCGGTTGCCCGCAGCCGCTCATCTGGCTACGTTTTGATCGATGTCGTTCCGTCCGGGATGCAAACTTCCGGCTACAGTGGGTGATGGTGGGGCTTGACGCCGCCGCCACGGAGTGTTCTGGTCAGCACTGCAAAGATAGGAGACTTCATGAGATCTCGAATTTTGACTGCCGTGCTTGCCATCACGGTGACGTTCGGGCTGGCTGCCGACGATGGGATGTGGATGCCGCAGCAGATTCCGGCGCTTGCTGAAGAGCTGAAAGCGCTCGGGCTGCAGATCGATCCGCAGCAGTTTGCCGACCTGACGTCGTTCCCGATGGGAGCAATCGTCTCGATCGGCGGATGCAGTGCGTCGTTCGTGTCGCCGGACGGGCTGATGGCGACGAATCACCACTGTGTCGCCGGAGCGCTGCAGTACAACTCAACGCCACAGAACGACTACCTGAAGAACGGCTTCCTCGCGAAAGAGCGGAGTCAGGAAATTCAGGCGACCCCCGACGCGCGCGTCTACGTCACAACCCGGATCGAGGACGTGACCAGTCAGATTCTGGCCGCCTTCCCGAGGAACACGAGTGATGCCGAGCGCGCGCGGTTGATCACACGCCGGCGTCGCCAGATGATCGACGCCTGCGAGAAGCCGGGAGGACTGCGCTGCCAGGTGGCGTCTTTTTACGGCGGCGCTCAGTATCAGCGAATCACGCAGATGGAGATTCGCGACTCGCGCCTCGTTTATGCACCCCCGCTGTCGGTCGGCAACTTCGGCGACGAGATCGACAACTGGATGTGGCCGCGCCACACCGGTGACTTCGCTTTCTACCGCGCCTACGTTGGTCGCGATGGAAAGCCGGCGGATCACTCGGCCGACAACGTCCCCTACAAGCCGCAGCATCATCTGAAGATCTCGACCCGGAACCTCAGTGAGGGAGATCTGGTGATGATCGCCGGGTTCCCCGGTGTGACGACCCGCCACGTCACGGCGGCGGAGGTCGAGGACGCGTTCAACTACGAGCTTCCCATATCGGTCCGGTATCGTGGCGAGCTCTCGCGCCTCCTGCAGGAGCGTGGGAAAGAGAGTCGCGAGATCGCACTCAGCAATGCGGCAAGAATCTCGGGGCTGGAAAACTACCTGAAGAAGCACACGGGAACGCTCGAGGCGTTCAACCGCGGTCGTTTCGTCGAGGAGAAGAGGAAACAGGAAGCCGCCCTCCGCGCTGCTCTCGATCCGAAACTGGCGGCCTCTTACGATGCGGCGAATGCAGAAGTGCAGAAGCTGCTCGATGAGAAGCGCGCCACACGGGAGCGCGACACGGTCTTCAGCTGGCTCAGCATCGCCTCGCCGATGCTGTCGCAGGCGAGCAACATCTATCGGCTGAGCATCGAGAAGACACGCCCCGATCTCGACCGTCCCGAGAATTTCACCGATCGGAATCGCAATCGCTTCCTCGGAACGATCACGCGTAACAGGCGGTCGATCGAGCCGGGCAGCGACCGCGCCGGCCTGCGACTCTTCCTGCTCGAAGCGGCAAAGTTGCCGGAAGGCCAGAGGATTCCGCCTGTCGACGCCGCGCTGAAGGCCACCGGTCGTGAGACGACTGAACAGCAGGTGGACGCGCTGCTCGATTCGCTTTACGGCTCGACGCGGATTGGAAATGCCGAGGCCGAAACCGAGATGTTGGGCCAGACCACCGCGCAGCTCATGGCACGCAACGACTCGATGCTCGCGTTCGCGGCGTCTCTGCGGCAGTTCGGCGCGCAGGTCGACGAGCGGAACTCGCGCCACGAAGGGGCGCTCTCGAGGCTGCGGCCGGTCATGCTCGACGCGCTGCGAGTCTCGCTTGGAGGACGTCTCTATCCCGATGCGAATTCGACGCTGCGCGTAGGATTCGGCCAGCTCAAGGGCTACTCGCCCCGTAATGCGGTCTGGTACACATCGCAGACTGACGTGCGTGGAGTCGTTCAGAAGGAAACCGGCGAGGAGCCGTTCAACAGTCCGAAGAAGCTGCTCGATTTGGCGAAGGCGGGACAGTTCGGTCCTTACGCCGACCCGGATCTCGGCACTCTGCCCGTTGCGTTCATCTCGACCAATGTAGTCACGAACGGCAGTTCGGGCTCAGCAACGCTCAACGCCTGGGGCGAGCTCTGCGGCCTGGCGTTCGACTCGAACTGGGAAGGCGTCGGCTCCGACTACATGGTCGAGCAGGACATCACCCGCACCATCAGTGTCGATTCGCGCTACATGCTCTGGGTCATGGACGCGGTCGATGGAGCGCATAACCTACTGCGCGAGCTCGGGTTCGAGCCGACGTTCAAGTAGGGACCTCTCCTCGGCTTCGGTCGGGGAGAGACAGCACCTCGGCGGCTCGAGGTGCTACCATTCGTGAAACAGAAGTCACAACAAAGCGGCCGGAGTCCCCGGCCGCTTTTTTGTTGGGTCCGCTCTGGCGACATTTTTGCCTGTGCTGATCCGTTGCGCCACCCAACTGATGCCGAAAAGACGTTCACGACTCCGCGATTTTCTCTGGCGACACTCCGCGGGCCTTGCCTTCCTTGTGATGTTCGCCTTCGTCGTCCTGCTCGCCGGGGTCGGCTACACCTATGTCGTCATCACGAAGAAATTCGATTCTGCCCGCCGCTGGGATCTCCCGAGCCGGGTCTTCTCGGACGCCACGCCGATCGTGCCAGGGGGTTCGTACTCCCGCGCCCTCCTCGAGCCGAAGCTGAACCATACGGGCTACCGCGAGGTGGCGAAGCGTGTCGAGAACCCGGGTGAATACCGATACGTCGACGGCGATCTCGAGATCTACCTGAACAACTTCGAGTATCCCGACATGGAGTTTCACGCCATGCCGGTGCTGGTCCAGATGAACGGCTCCACCGTTCGCGCGGTCCGGAGGCTCACCGACGACATCGCGCTACGGGGCATTCGAATCGAGCCGGAGCTCATCACCTCGATCTACGACAATCAGATGGAGGACCGCGTTCCGGTCTCACTCGATGCGATTCCGAAGTCGCTGATCGACGCGGTCATAGCCACCGAAGACAAGAGCTTTTATCGGCACGAAGGGATCTCGATCCGCGGGATCGCGCGGGCGATCTGGACGGACGTTCGCAGCAAATCGCTCGCCGCGGGAGGCTCCACTCTCACGCAGCAGCTCGTCAAGAATCTCTACTTGAACCCGGAGCGGACGTTCCGGCGGAAGGCGACTGAGGCAGTCATGGCGCTCCTGCTCGAGATGCGCTATTCGAAGGACCAGATCCTCGAGGCGTATCTCAACGAGATCTATCTCGGGCAGAACGGCTCGGTGCAGATTGTCGGCGTAGAGCAAGCTGCCCAGGTCTACTTCGGCAAGAAGGTGACTTACATCACGCTGCCCGAGGCGGCCACTCTGGCCGGCATGATCCGTTCGCCGAACGTTCTCTCGCCGATCCGTCACAGCGAACGTGTGAAGGATCGCCGGAATCTCATCCTGGGGCTGATGCGAGACCAGGGGATGGTCAGCGACGAGGAGTATCGCGACGCGGTAAAGTCGCCGATGTCGGTCAATCCGTTCCCGAAGTCGTCCCGAAGCGCTCCCTTCTTCGTCGACTTCGTGCTCAAGCAGTTGAGGGAGACGTATCCCGAGACGCAGCTGAAGACCGAGGGGCTCCGTATTTTCACGACGCTCGACGCGACGATGCAGCGGTCAGCGGAGGCAGCCCTCGACGAGGGTATTGAAGATCTCGGGAAGAAGTATCGTCACATCAGGAATTCCGAGACACCACTCGAGGGGACGGTCATCACCATCCAGCCCGGCACCGGCTACGTGAAAGCGCTGGTCGGAGGCCGGAACTATGCGAAGACGCAGTTCAATCGGGCGATCCAGGCCCGTCGTCAGCCGGGCTCACTGTTCAAACCCTTTGTCTACGTGACAGCGATGGATCCATCGCGGCGTGACGCGGCGCTGACTGCCGCCTCGGTCCTGGATGACTCACCGATCAATGTGCAGGCCGGAACCGCGGTCTGGAGACCGAAGAATTACGACAATCGGTTCCGAGGCAGGGTGAGCGTCCGAGAGGCATTGGCGCACTCGTACAACATCCCGGCGGTACGTGCAGCAATCGACGTAGGAGTGGCCAACGTGGTCACGACGGCCACGAACATCGGTGTGCAGAGCCGACTCGAGCCGTACCCTTCGATCTCGCTCGGGTCGTTCGAGGTCACGCCGCTGGAGATCGCTTTCGCCTATTCCGTTTTTGCGAACCTGGGTGTGAAGTCCGAGCCGGTGTCGATTCTGAGTGTGGTGACTCGGGACGGCCAGCTGCTCGAAAGCCGCAACTCGAAGATGACCCGGGTCGCACCCGCCAGTGTTGCGTACGTGATGAATGACATGCTGAAGGATGTCTTTCGCTACGGCACGGCGGGACGCGCGCGCTCGCTCGGATTCAAGTCGGAGTTCGCCGGGAAGACCGGCACGACGAATGATTACCGGGATGCGTGGTTCGTCGGCTATTCACCTCACGTTTTGTCGCTGGTCTGGATCGGGTTCGACAACGGACAGAACGTTCGCCTTGCCGGCGGTGACGCATGCCTTCCGATCTGGACGAAGCATATGAACCGGGTAGGGATGCTGGTGCCGAACGGTGACTGGCGCAGGCCCGAAGATGTGAACGCCAGAGAGATCGATCCTCTCTCGGGTCTGCTCGCGACTCCCTACTGCCCGCGGACTCGGAGCGAGATTTTCGTTGCGGGCACCGAGCCGGTGTCGGTCTGTCCGTTGCACGCGAGGAGCGGCGATCCCAGCCCTTTCTGGCATGATCCGGAAGACTGGCGCGAATCGGGAGAGAGAGCGGAGGCCGGGGATCCGGGGAGCGGAGTCGACGAAGGGCGGGAAAAGGCTCGAGAGAAAGACAACTCGATCCGCAAACTTCTGCGACGGATATTTGGAGACTGATGCCTCTCGGGCGCGGGTGAACGGCTGAGGGCTAAGCGACTACACTTCGATAAACGATGAGCACGACAGTAACGGAAGAACCGGGAAGGGCGATGCCGCCGATGCTCCAGGCGATGCGCACGAGGATCGAGGACTCGATGCTCTACGTGGGCGGTCTGACCGCGCTCGGGCTGGATGTTCTGAACCAGATCCGGAAGGGAGCGATCGAGCGGAAGCTGCTCGTCGCACAGCTCGATCAGATCGGAGTCCGATCTCTGTCGATCGTGATCATCACCTCCGCATTCATCGGGATGGTGCTTGCGCTGCAGACCGCTTATGCGCTCGCTGACTTCGGTGGGAAGCTTTTCGTCGGGACGGTGGTCTCACTTTCGCTGGTGCGCGAGCTGGCGCCGGTGCTGATGTCGCTGATGGTCGGAGGCCGCGTCGGTGCCGGCATGGCAGCCGAAATCGGCACGATGAAAGTGACCGAGCAGATCGACGCGCTGCGTGCACTTGCGACCAATCCGGTCCGGAAGCTCGTGGTTCCCCGAGTCGTCGCGACCACGATCATGTTCCCGCTTCTCACCTCGATCTCGATCGCCCTCGGTATTCTCGGCGGAATGCTGATCGCGGTAGCCAACCTCAATCTCAGCGGAAATTACTACCTCAGAAGCGTGATTCAAACCGTCAAGTACAACGATCTCGCCTCCGGGATCGGCAAGACGTTTTTCTTCGGATTCATCGTTGCACTGATCGCCTGCTTCAACGGGCTGCGAACCAGCGGCGGTGCCGACGGTGTCGGACGGTCGACCACCGTGACCGTCGTCAGTGGTGCGATCACGGTGCTGATCATGGACTTCTTTCTGACCAAACTGTTTCTCCTGCTGTTCTGATGACCGAGACGATCCCGCCCGACCGCCGTGCCACCGAGCGGACGACGCCTGAGCGGCGCCGTCAGCCGAGGGACCTGTTCGTCGAGTTTCGCGGGCTCCACAAGGCTTACGGCAACAAGAAGGTCCTTCGCGGTGCCGACCTCCGGGTCTATCGCGGGGAGGTCCTCGTCATTCTCGGCGGGTCGGGCAGCGGGAAATCGGTCACGCTCCGGCACATGCTCGGCCTGGAGGCTCCTGACGCCGGCCGGGTGTTCGTCGAGGAAGAGGACATCACGGAGTTGCCGGAGGAGGAGCTGTACCGGATCCGGAAGAAGTTCGGAATGCTTTTTCAAAGCGGTGCCCTGTTCGACTCGATGACCGTCTTCGAGAATATTGCGTTTCCGCTTCGCGAACATACCGACATGAGTGAAGAGGACATCGCGCGGGCTGTACGGGAGAAACTCGAGCTGGTCAACCTTCCGAACACCGAGCACCTGATGCCGGTCGACTTGTCGGGTGGAATGAGGAAGCGTGTCGGACTTGCCCGATCGATCGTCCTTGATCCGAAAGTGATTCTCTATGACGAGCCGACCACCGGACTCGATCCGATCACCGCGCAGACGATCAATGAGCTGATCGTCGATCTTCAGGCGAAGCTCAACGTCACCTCGGTGGTCGTCACTCACGACATCCATTCCGCGTTCTCGGTCGGAGACCGGATCGCATTTCTGAACGAGGGTGTGTTCGAATGGCGCGGCTCCATGGATGAGGCGCGTGACTCCGACCATCCAAAACTGCGAGAGTTTCTGAAGGCGAGTGCGGTGCTGGCGGCACAGCCGACGAAGGTTCAGGCATGACGC
>DASVLC010000326.1:0-3478 GCA_036385045.1 Thermoanaerobaculia bacterium
CAACGCCACCGGACGTCCGCGGCCGAAGCCCCGGCCACGACCAGAATCCGCTCGCCGTCGCCCGCGCAGTGCACCTCAAGCGTTGCCCCACCCACCTGGATGATGGAGTGTTGTTCGGAGCGGCGGGCGTCGGAGAGGATCTGCAGCAGCCGCTCGCGGCTCTCACGCGCGACAACCGCTGCCAGAGCTGTACCGGCCGCAATCGGAGCCTCGCCATACGTGGAGACGACCACGCCGTCCGCACTACAGAGCACTGCGAAGCCGTTTGCGCTCACGCGACAGCCAGTTCGTCGGCGCGGCGTACGGCTTCCGCTGCGTTGGCGGCCCAGCCGTTCGCTCCGATCTGCTCGACGATCCCCGCGGAGAGCCGGAAGGGATAGCCTCCAACGAGAATGGGAACGTCCGCCGTTTCCGCGTTCTCGCGCAGGGCACGAATGAGAGACGCAAGTGCGCGCAGGTTTGGTGTGATCGTCGTCGACAGCGCCACGAGTGCGGTCGGCACCTCGGCGACCGCCTGCACGATACCGGCGGCAGGAACGTTCGCGCCGAGGTACACCGTGTCCCAGCCGTTCGCCTCGAGTAGATCGGTCACCATCCGCAGCCCGATCTCGTGCAGCTCTCCGCCGGCACAGGCGCCTACCACGCGCCGCCGCCCGGGTGCTCCGGTGAAAAGCAGCGGATACATCTGAGACATGCTGCGCTGTACGGCGGCGGTGCAGAAGTGCTCTTGAGCGACACTGATCTGGTTCAGCTGCCAGAGACGCCCGATCTCGTGCTGGACCGGTTCGAAGACTCGCAGGTAGAGATCGGGGATGGTCGCGCCATCGCCGACCAGTTTCTGAATGACCTCCTCCGCCTCCCGGCGCCTCCCTTCGCGAATGAACGTCAGATAGGCGCGTGCGCCATCCTCCATGACTCCTTCGGCAGCGACGAACGAGGCAACCGTCTCGGACATCAACGGAATTCGTTTCAGCGTCTGCTCGAGGATGGCCACCGCGCTCGAAGCGTTCTCGGCAGCGAGCGCGACACGCATCTGCTCGAGATTGCCGACCAGATCCCGGGCCTCGACACCGCGCGACGCGAGCATCACCTTCGCCCAGGCGATGTAGTCCTCGAATAGAGTTGCATCTCCGAACTCTACGGCCTCCCCCAGATAGGTGAGGTGGAATCGTGTGTCCTCGATGCAGTGGTCTCTTCCCTTCGCACCGTAACGGGCCTGCATCTCAGGCATCCCCGCGAGTTGAGCATCGGTGACCCGAATGGCGATCCGTTGCAGGGACGAGGGATCATCGAACAGTTCAATCATGGCGTCCTCAGGATGCAAACGAAGTGAAGGTCATGATTCGTGTTCGCGAAGGGTCGAGCTTGAGTCCGGAAGGCATGCCCTTGTGCGACTCCCGGTAGGCGTGACCGCTGTGCCACGTGCGATAGCTCGTTTCGTCGCCCCAGCGTGTCAGGAGCCAGAACTCGTCGGGATCGCTGGTCGGGGACAGCACCTCCATACCGAGGAAACCGGAAGCGTCATCGACCAGGTGAGGCCTGGCCAGAAAGGCGTCCCGGACTTCGGATGAGATTCCGTTGGCGACCTTGAAGCGACTGATGACGACGAACATGCCCATGAAACTTACAGCGACGCCAGCATCATGCCATAGCGCACAATCGGCGGCTGAAAGTCAGGACCGCTGTAATTCCGGCGGTTCGGGCTCGGAAGGACGGAGCAGCCCGTCCATGGTCGCTTTCAGGATCTCCGCGCTCACCGGCTTGGCCAGATAGCCGTCGACGCCGAACACTCGGAACGCTTCCTCCCGCTGGGCTCGCGACGTGTAGAGCGAGGTCATGATCACCGTGCGCGTTTTCAGAGAGGGATCGTTCTTGATGCGACGGGAGATGTCGCGCCCATCCCCTTTGGGCATGAGACCGTCAAGCAATGCGATCTCCGGACGGAAACGCTGTACGGCGTCCCACGCCTCTTCACCATTCTCCACCGCGATGACTCCATACCCGAGTCCTTCGAGAATCCTCTTTGCGACTCCTCTGATATCGAAGTTGTCGTCCGCCACGACGACCAGAGGACGGGGAAGGTTCTCCGTCACCTCGGCGAGGACGGGACGCCGCCGGCGCTCGTCGCTGAGTCGCTGGAGCTCTTCCGCCGAGGCCTTCCGAAAGCGCTTCTGGATCTCCGGAGCGCGTCCAGTGCAACTGCATGCCAGGCAGTGAGAGCAGCGGAGAGTGCGATGCTCGGTGAGGCAGTCGCAAACGGCCGCATCTTTGGGCGCGTACGAAGCCTCACAATGCTGGCAGCGAACCGTTCTACTGGCGGGCGCTTTCTTCAAGACGATCGGTCTCATGGGTGTGGCTCCTCGACGGAAGGGCTTTGAAAGGATCGCCAAGGATGCGGAGCAACTCCGGACCGAGTAGCGAGAGTTTCGTCTTACTGACGATCGGGAACCCGGTGAAGATGCGGGCGATTACGTCGTGCGCGGTCAACGTGATGCAGCGGGAGGCAATCTCCTCTCCCTGGCTGGCCAGCCACGCAAGCAGCGGAGCGGCGTCGTCGTCCGCGAGTTGCAGGTCGATCGTGTAGAGATCGAACGAGCGTTGAGACACGATCGACATCGCCTCCTCGAGCGTCGCGGTCGACACGACTTCCAGTCGCCATGGCTTCAGCAGCCGGACGAGGATCTGGGCGAAGTCAGGGTCGTCTTCGACAAGCAGAGCGGAGCGCGATTCAGAGGTCATGCGCGCTACTAGACGAGCAAGGCGACCTCCACTTGTCAATTGGAGTGGTAAATACCTGAATGGAATTGGGTTAGGTATATTCGGCGTAATGTTCCGAAACCCGTAAGGGGACCTGAAACGCAACACCTGTGCGGAACCTGGACACTCGCGGGGCTCGGTCTGCCGGCTGACCCCGACTGTCGCGTCACGGCGCTGAAGCAGTGGCGAGCCGCCGTTTCCGGGCGACTCGAGGAAAAGAAAACGGCAGCACGCCGCCGAAGCGACGTGCTGCCCGTTGTGAGACTGCAGTTTGTTGTGAGATTACGGTTTACTGATCTCGGCTTCCCAGGTCTCCTTCGCTGCTGCGGCCGACTTCTGGGCGGCAGTCGCCGCCCGGCGCAGGGCTGCCTTCGCGTCGTCGCGTGCCTGAGTCGCGCGCTTCTGGTCCTCGGCCACTCGCGCCTCGACTGCTGCGCGTGCCTTCTCGGCCGCTTCGTCGGCGGCGACGGCCGCTTCGCGCGCCGCTTTGGCGGCACTCTCGGCGATCTCACGGTTCCTTTCACCCGCTGCCTTCAGAGCGGCGTCGGACTTTTCCTCCGCCTCCTTCGCTGCCGCCTGGAGGCGCTGCGCCGCTTTCTCCATCGCCTCGGCGGAGGTTGCAGCTACCGCCTCCCGCGAGGTCTTTGCGGCTCGATCCGCCGCGACTCGCGCTTCTTTCGAAGCCTCGATCGCGCGGGTTCGTGCTTCTTCCGCGGACGTG
>DASVLC010000327.1:0-3264 GCA_036385045.1 Thermoanaerobaculia bacterium
CTGTTCGCGTCGCGGCGGGGCTAGTGGCCTTCAACCTTGTCTGTGGCAAAGTAGCCGCACCCGCTCTGGCTAGGGCGTTACGGAGTACGCAGCTTGCGAGGCCCCTCGCTTGCCCGTCCGCACACCCGCTCGGGTGACCCTGGCGAGTGATCGTTCGTGGCGTCGCGAGGCCGTTCTTGCACCGGAGTGATCTTGCACCGGAGTGATCGGAGTGAGAGCGCGACATCGTTGTCATTTCTCCACGGCCTCGATGATGTCGCTCACTCGCGCGACGAAGCGGCTGAACTGGAAGTAGTGGAGTCCCGCGGGGATGCGCCGCTCGTCTCGCGTCAGGGTTTCGAGGATCGCATTGCAAATCGCCTCGGGGCTCGCCGGATCAGCGAGCGTTCCGAGCTTCCCGTCCAGCAGCGCCTCCCTGCCTCCATCCAGTCTGCTCCCGATCACCGGTACCCCGCACGCCATCGCCTCGAGAAAGACGAAGCCAAACCCCTCGCCCCGGCTCGGCATCACGTACACGTCGGCGAGGTTGTAGATGTCGGGCTTGTCGCTCTCGTCGAAGAGGCCGGTGAAGCGGACGCGGTCGGTGATGCCGAGTTGCATCGCTTTCTGCTGGAGGCGCGGGAAGTCGTTGCCGCCTCCTGCGATCAGGTAGACGACATCCTCGGGCAGCTCCGGGAGGGCTTCCATGACTTCGTCGAAGCCTTTGTAACGTTCTTCCGCGGAGAGACGGCCGACGGTGAGGAGGACTCGTTTGCCCTCGATCTGGTAGCGCTCGATGAGGTCAGGGCGCTTCTCGCGGATGCCGTACTGTTCGAGGTGCACGGCGTTCGGCAGGACGAAGGTTGGACCTTTGTAGCCGGACCAGCCGACGAGGCGATCGCGCGTGACCGCACTGACGGAAACGATCCCTCGGCTGCGGTGCAGCAGGCGCCGGGAGAGGGGGCTCTCGAGCGGCTTCCAGACTTCGATGCCGTGCGTGATCAGTAGCGGGTGCGCGTCGAGAGCAGCGGCGACCGGCAGGAGATTCACGTGGCCGCAGATGACGAGGTCGAAGCTCTGTTTTCTCAACGCGGCGATCGCTCGGAGATACGCGCCGTTGCCTCGAGCCGCATCGGCGAAGAATCGGACGCGCGGCGGAATGTCGCCGACGTCGGTGCCGATGACGCGCGGCACGACGACGACTTCTTCGCAGTCGGAATGCATCGTGAGCGCGGCGACGAATTCGCGGTTGAAGAGCGCGATGCCGCCGTGGCCGCCGTAGGCATCGGTCGCGAGCAGGAGAATTCTCATCGCGCCTCCCACACACGCCGCGCCCAGCTTCGCATGCGCGTCGTGGTGCCGTCGTCGGGGAGGTCGAGCCATTCACGCATCGGGACGAAGAAGCCGCTCTTGCGTCGGTCGCGCAGCCAGGGCGGCAGGAAGGCGGCGAGCGCAGCTTTCGAGCCGGTTTCGTTTTCGAGGAGGGTCGGCGCGATCTGGCGGAGCAGCGCGATGTCGACGAGCGGCGAGCGCAGCTCGACGGAATGCGCCATCGAGGCCCAGTCGCTGTCGCGCAGGAGCTGGTTGCGCATGTAGAGCGAGGCTTCCATCGCCGCCACACGTCCGTACGCGGTGCCGGAGTCGGGCTCGTTCGCTCTGCCGATGAGCCCGAGGATGTCGAGAGCGCGGATCCCCTCTTCCGCCTGTTCGATGCCGAGGAGATCAGGAAGCTCCTCCGGCATGAAGAGGCCGCGCTGCAGGAACCAGGCGCCGGGCCATGTGCGTCCGAGCGAGCCGACTCTCGTCGCCTTCGGATGCGACGTCAGCATCGCTGCCGCCCGCGGCAGGAAGGGAATCGATGCGAGCCGCACGATGCGGGGGATGGTCTTGAACGATGGGTAGCTGCCGAGAAGCTCGTCGCCTCCCAGTCCGGAGAGTGCGACTTTCACCCCCTGCTCGCGGACCGCTTTGCTGACGAACCAGGTGTTGACGCCGTCGATGGTCGGCTGGTCCATCCGCTCGAGAATCGCCGGCAGGTCGCCGAGGAACTCGTCGCGGGTGACGATGCGCGTGGTGTGCGCGGTACCGAGCTCGCGCGCGTAGCGCTCGGCGAGCGGCGCTTCATCGCCGTGGCTGCCACGGAATTCTTCGAACGCGAGGGTGAAGGTGTGCAGGCGTCCGCCTGTCATGCTGCTCGCGATCGATGCAATGGCGGACGAGTCGATGCCGGAGGAGAGGAGAACCCCGACTGGGACATCGCTCACGAGGTGATGCGCGATCGAGTCGCTGATCCGTTCGCGCAGGAAGACCGCGGGATCGACGAGCCGTCCGTAATGACGTTCGCCGTCGGCGCGCCGGAAGACGTCGGCGACGGTTGGCTGCCGTCTGATCTCGCTCCTTCCCTGTTCATCAATGAAGAACGAGGTGCCGGCTTCGACGGCTCTGATGTCGCGCCGGATGGTGAACGGCTCGGGAACCGATCCGAGGAGGAAGAAGCCGGCAGATCCCGCGGGATCGATCGCGTTCGCAACGTTCCCGCCTGCCAGCAGCGCCTTGACCTCGGATGCGAACCGGATCGTGCTGCCGTCGTCGGCGAAGTAGAGCGGCTTGATACCGTACGGATCACGCGCGACGAACATCCGCCTGGCTCGCGAGTCCCAGATCGCGAAGGCATACATGCCGCGCAGCAGCCCGAGCATCCGCTCGCCGTCGCGGCGGTAGAGCTGAAGAAGGACCTCGGTGTCGGTGTGCGAATGAAACCGTGCACCTCCGCGCTCGAGCGACGCGCGAAGTTCGCGGTGGTTGTAGATCTCGCCATTGAAGACGATGACGAGCTCGCGCTCGACGTCCCACATCGGCTGGATGCCTTCGTCGGAGAGATCGATGATCGCGAGACGGCGGCTGCCGAGCCCGACGCGTGCATCGTCGGAGAGCCAGGCACCGCCGGCGTCAGGGCCGCGCGGGATCATTCGCGTGGTGATGCGTTCGAGCTCGTCGCGATCGACGGCAGGCGCGGTCGAACGGTAGGCGAAGCAGGCGGCGATTCCGCACATCGGCGGTGCATTGGTACCACAGGTGTGTGGGCTTTCAGTCTGTCTTGCGGAGTGACGGCGCGCGGGGCGAGACGCCCCGCGGCGGACGAGGACGTCCGCGGTACGGCGGACGGGACGTCCGCGCTACAGGGGGGGGGCGTGGTCGCCGCGACCCCTCCGGGGTCGGGGGGTTGGTGCTGTGCGATTCCGGTGGGCGCCTGACGGCGACCACCGGCTACACGCCGTGACACCT
>DASVLC010000328.1:0-17648 GCA_036385045.1 Thermoanaerobaculia bacterium
CTCACGTGCCTGTCATCCTGCCTGTCATCCCGAGCCGCCGGAGCCCCGGGGGTGGGTGGGTGGGAGTGAGGGGCGGAGGACGGAGAGGGATCCCTTGCCGACGACCCAGGCGCGAACGGGACGACTTGACTGGGGCACGGAGTTGATGGGCGTCTGTACCTGCCGGGTCGTCGAGTCAGGGATCCCTCGCCACCCACCCTCCACCCGCTCGGGATGACAGGCGAGCGAACGGTGACCGCCCTGGCCCCCGAGGAACCCCGAGGAACCGAGGAACCGAGAAACCCCGAGGAACCCGAGGAACCCGAGGAACCGAGGAACTCCGAGGAACTCCGAGGAACCGAGGAACTCCGAGGAACCGAGGAACTCCGAGGAGCCCGGCTGAATCCTTGCAATGCAAACCCCCAAACTGTCAGGTTTGATGAAGTGTCAGAGAAACAACACGCATGGCTTCCCGGCGATGGCGAGATGGCGGAACGTACCCGCGCTCTCGACTGGTCGAAGACGCCGCTCGGCGCGATCGCACAATGGCCTCGCAGCCTCTGCACGATCGTCAGCGTGATCCTGACCTCGCGACACCCGATGTTTCTCTGGTGGGGTCCGGAGCTGATTCAGTTCTACAACGATGCCTATCGGACGAGTCTCGGCCAGGATCGGCATCCTCACGCTCTCGGGGCACGCGGGCGCGAGACGTGGGCGGAGATATGGGACGCCATCGGGCCGCAGATCGAGGCGGTAGTGAAGCGCGGCGAGTCGACATGGAACGAAGATCACCTCGTCCCCATCACCCGCGACGGTCGCCTCGAGGAGGTCTACTGGACCTACAGCTACAGTCCGGTGCTCGACGACGACGCGCGGATCGGCGGGATTCTGGTGACCGTCCAGGAGACGACCAGAAGGGTTCAGAGCGAGCGCCGTCTGGCGATGCTGCGCGCGCTCGCCGAACGCACCACCGCTGCAGTCCGCTCGCCGGCCGAGGTCTGCCAGGTCGCGGAGGAGGTCTTCGCTCAGGCCGACGCCGACCTGCCGTTTGCTCTCATTTATCTCTTCGGCGACGACGGCCGGACGCTGCGGCTGGTCAGCTCGACGGGCAACCTTCCTCCCGACACACGTCCGGAAGAGGTCGATGCAAGCGATCAGACATCAGAACACGCGCCATGGCCGATCGCTGCGGTCGCTCGATCAGGCCGGATCGAGGTGTTGACCGATGTTCAGGATCGCATCGGTGAGCTGCCGGGCGGACCATGGCCTGAGCATCCCGACACCGCGGCGATTCTCCCGATCATTCGCACCGGACAGGCGCGCCCGTATGGAGTGCTCATCGCGGGAGTGAGTCCCAGGCAGCGCTTCGATTCGGGCTGCCGCGATTTCTTCGGCCTTCTGGCCGCGCAGCTCGCCGCATCGCTGGCGAATGCCCACGCCTACGCGCAGGAGCGCCAGCGGGCCGACGCGGCCGTCGAGCTTGATCGAGCGTTGCGCGAGATCTTCATGATGGCGCCTGCCGCAATCGCAGTGCTGCGCGGCCCCGAACACGTATTCGAGGTCGCGAATCCGACCTACCTGCAGCTCGTCGGTGGCCGGGACGTGTTCGGCAAGAACGTCTGCGACGCCCTGCCCGAGGCAAGCGAACAGGGGTTCGTCGAGTTGCTCGATCGCGTTTACTCCAGCGGAGAACCGTACGTCGGAAGAGAGGTCCGTCTGCTCCTTCAACGCGGAAACGACCTTGAAGAGGTTTATCTCGATTTCGTCTATCAGCCCCTCAGTGGTGGAGATGGCCGGGTCGGCGGGATCTTCGTCCATGCGGTGGACATCACCAGCCAGGTGCGTGCACGACAGGCGGCCGAGCAGGCGAACCTCATTCTGGTGCGTCAGGACGAGGAGCTTCGCGAGGCCGACCGCCTGAAAGACGAGTTCCTCGCCACTCTCTCTCACGAGATCAGGACACCACTCACTTCGATCCTCGGCTGGACGCAGATGCTCATGGCGACCGCACCATCGCGCGAGCAGACGATGATCGGCCTGGAAACGATTCACCGCAGTGCCACGGCACAGTCACGACTCATCGAGGATGTTCTGGACGTCTCGAGAATCACGACCGGCAAGATGCGTCTGGACAGAAAACCGACCGACCTTCGGCGGGTGATCGAAGCCGCGGTGGAAACCGTCCAGCCTGCAGGTGACGCCCGCGGCACCAGCATTCATCTATCACTCGAGGCCGACATCGGCCAGGTGGTCGTCGACCCCGACCGCGTGCAGCAAATGGTCTGGAACCTCCTGTCGAACGCACTCAAGTTCTCGCCGGCAGGAGCTACCGTCGAGGTCGTGCTCCGTCGCGCGGATGCTCACGCCATCATCGAGGTCCGCGACGACGGAGTTGGTATCCCGAAGGAGTTCCTGCCGCATCTGTTCGAGAGATTTCGCCAGGCGGACAGCAGTTCGAAACGCTCGCACAGCGGTCTTGGGCTTGGGCTGGCCCTGACGAAGAACCTCACTGAACTGCACGGCGGCACGATCGAGGTCGAGAGTGAATCGGGCCGCGGATCGCAGTTCCGAATTTCCCTCCCCATCGTCACCAGCACCGCTCAACAGGACGAATCCACAAAGAATACCGATCGCGGCACGCCTGAGCATCCTCTCGCAGGCATCAAGGTCCTCTTTGTGGATGACAGTTTCGACTCCCGCCTGCTCTTTCAGACGATGCTGCAGAACTGCGGTGCGGAAGTGACCACTGCGGGCTCGGTGAATGAAGCACTCCACTACCTGCGGCAGACACGCTCCGACGTCGTCATCACCGATGTCGCGATGCCCGATCGCGACGGCTACGATCTCCTGGAGGAGATCCGCACCCTGCAGCAGGAGACGGCGCTGTTGCCCGTCCTCGCGCTCACTGCTCAGGCTCGCGGCGGAGACGAACAGCGCGCCCGCTCGGCCGGCTTTCAGTCCTACCTCCGGAAGCCGATCGACGCCGACCATCTCGTGAAAGAGATCACCCGGCACGTGGCACCGTCATCGCCGCGCGAGACCTAGCGTGCGGGGGAGTGTGCATCGCGGTGAAAGCGGCTTACGGCGAGCCTGACCGCTGCCTGTCATCCCGAGCCGCCGAACCCCCGTGGGCGGGCGGGCGAGTGTGAGGGGTGAGGACGGAGAGGGATCCCTTGCCGACGACCCGAAAACGAACGTCGCGCCTTTGCACGCCGAGCCTAACCTCGCCTTTCATCCCCGCCCTTGGTGGTAACGATGAACTTGCGCGACACGTCACCATCGCCAAATATGAGACGTGTCGCCCCTCTCCCCGCGATTCCAGCGGGGAGAGGGTGGCCCTGAGCGAAGCCGAAGGGCCGGGTGAGGGGCCGCGCAATCGGCAACAATCGAGCAAGTTGCGGGTGCGGGGGGCGAGACGCCCCCTGCGGACGAGGACGTCCGCGGTACGGCAGGCGAGGACGCCTGCGCTACGAACCCCGCAAAAAGCGTGTGCCGCTCGCGGCTCACCTGGCGTACTGCGTTGACCTGGGGTCTGAGCGCGGCGCGCTCAGACCCCAGGCTATGATCCCAAGCCGCTACGCGGCTCACTGAGAGTGAATTCCCAGAGCCTAACCCACCACCCCTGCTACCTCGGATCCAGCCTCAGCAACCTTCCGTTCTTCTGGTCGGTGATCAGGTAGAGCAGGCCGTCGGGGCCCTGTTCGACATCGCGAACGCGTCCGAGTTCCTCGAGGTAGCGCTCCTCGCTGACGCGCCCGTTCGCGAGGGTCAGACGGACGAGACCTCCGGGAGTCAGGGAGCCGACGAAGTAGCTGCCGGTCCAGCCGGGATAGCGATTGCCGGTGTAGCGAACCATACCCGAGGGGGCGATGACCGGATCCCAGTAGTAGACCGGCTGCTCCATCCCCTCTCTCTCTGTCTCACCCTTGCCGACCTTCCCACCCGAGTACTCCACTCCGTAGGTGATCACGGGCCATCCATAGTTCTTCCCTGCCTCGGGCATGTGCATCTCGTCGCCACCGCGCGGGCCGTGCTCGACCGTCCAGAGCCGTCCCTCCGCGTCGAGCGATGCGGACTGGATGTTGCGATGTCCGTAGGACCAGATTTCGGGCCGCACACCGTCGCGGCCTACGAATGGATTGTCTTTTGGGATCGATCCGTCAGGGTTGATCCGGACGACCTTTCCGATACCCGAGGCGAGATCCTGCGCCTGCTCGCTGTAGCTTTGCCGGTCGCCCTGGGTGACGAAGATCGTACCGTCGTTACGGAAGACGATGCGCGAGCCAAAGTGCCCGCCACCTTTCACCTTCGGCTGCTGGCGATAGATCACCTGGACATTCTCGAGCCGGCCGTCGCCGAGGCGCGCTTTGGCGAGTGAGGTGCCGGCCGTTCCGTCGTCACCCGGCTCGGAGAACGTCAGGTAGATCGTCTGATTCTGCTCGAACCGCGGATCGACTGCGACATCGAGCAGGCCGCCCTGGCTCCGCGCCTGAACGTCGGGAACGCCCGCGAGCGGCGCTGACATCGCACCATTCGGATGGACGATCCGCAGTCTGCCTGGACGTTCGGTCACAAGCATCCGGCCGCCGGGCAGAAACGCGATTCCCCACGGATGCTCGAGGCCATCGGTGATCCGAGTCGCGCTGCCGGGAAAGGCGACCGGCGAAGGAGTCGGCGACTTCTGAGGGACAATCGCCGCGCTCTGCTGCTGTTCTGTAGCCGCCGGTTGCGCGACGGCCTCGCTCGTCCGAGGCCGCTGATCATCCTGAGCACAGGCTGATCCGTAGACGGCGAGCAGAGCAATCGTGAGTCCGAGTGTGATTCGCATGAGGACCTTCTCCTTCTGGCGTTTCGATCGCGTCGAGGTGACGCAGGCCTGTCCCTTTCATGTTCCGCACCGGAACGGTGCCGGACCCTTCAATAGCACAGACCGGGCTGCCGTTGTGAGCAGATGCCCGTATACTCGATGCCAGTACGGAGACCCTGACCATGCCACGTAAAGCAGTCTCGCTTCTCACCTTCCTGATTCTCGCCTCCACCCTCACCGTTTCCGCCGACTCGCGTCGCCGGGCCGTCAATCCCTCCAGTTCCGCTCAGCAGAACGACGCGCTCGGGATCGGCCATATCTCCGGCGCCGCCGTCAGTGGCACAGTCGCCGCGGTGAGCGGAACCACCATCGTTCTCAACAGCGGCGGCGCGTCGCCGATCGTCGTCGATGCCTCCTCCGCACGGTTCGCGACGCTGCAGTCGGCGACGGCCTCGCTCGAGAACGTCGAGCCGGGCGCGCGCATCATCGCCTTCATCAGCACCTCGCCCGCTCCGCAGCCCGGCGTTCCGCTCCGCGCGCAGTGGATCCTGGTCGAGTCGGCCGCTGACCTCAACGTCACCGCCACGATTGACTCCATCAATTCTGGCGCCTCGTCGTTCATGGTCCTCGGCATCTCGATTCACGTCGATGGCAACACCACCTACAGCACCGCCTTTCCGACCTTCGCACCGGTCACGAGCCTGGCCGATCTCGCGCCGGGACAGGTCGTCGCCGTCAGCGCGAGCTTCGCAGGCTCACTCATCGTCGCCGACCACATTCACGTCCTCGCACCGCAGATGCAGCAGTACACGATGCTCTCCGGCAACGTGAAGTCGATCGGCAGCACCAGCTGGACGCTCACGCGGCGCGAAGGCGGCGATGTCGACGTGCGCGTCGACGCCAACACGCGCATCATCGGCGAGCCGCGAGTCGGAGATCCGGTGCAGGTGATGGCGAAAGTGGGAGAGGGCGGCACCTACCTCGCCGTCGCCATCATGCGGCTGCCGGAAGGTCCGTCGATGCCCGACGTCCGCGTCGAAGCGCGAGGAACCGTGAAGTCGATCGGCCCCACCGAATGGATCGTCGCCTCGTCCCGCGCAGACGGCACCGACCTGCGCGTCCGCATCACCAGCGAGACGCTCATTTATCCGAATCCCCGAATCGGCGATCGCGTGATCATCATCGGCCGCCGCGACTCCAGCGGCACCTTCACCGCCTTGCTGATCGGGCGCTGGTTCTAGGGGAACGGCAACGATGTCTTCGAAGCGGCGGGCCGAGGCCCGCCGCTCTTGTCAGTAGCGCGCGCGTCCCCGCCCGCCGTACCGCGGGCGTCCTCGCCCGCACGACCCGGCAAAAACGGACCGGTCACGGTCCGCCGCGTCCGTTAGGCTCAGAGCGCCGCGTAGCGGCTGCCGGATGGTAGCCTGGGGTGCGAAGCGCAGCGGAGCACCCCAGGTTGTCGCGTTGTTATCGGTGTACCGCGTAGCGGTACCGGACAAGACACGCGAATTGCGCCTGACACGTTGGTGGTCCGGTGCCGCGATGCGGCACACTGTCTTTCCGACATTGACCCGGGGTCTGAGCGCGCGGCGCTCAGACCCCGGGCTACCATCCGAAGCCGCTACGCGGCTGACTGAACGCCGGATCTCAGCTCGCGCACACGCGCCCACAAACCACCCGCCTGTCACGCCGTCGCCTGGATCGGGATGACACGTGCCGGGCTCGCGCCAGGACACGCCCCCCTGGCAAAATCCCCGTTCACGTCCCACTATGAAAGTACAACCGAAAGCGGCAGGAGGCGCCAATGACAACCACGTTCATCGAGAACGAGCTCGAAGCCACGGGAGTCGCGCAGGTCATCGTCATTCTGAAGCCGGGCGCCGCTTCGGCGCTGGCAGCTGCCGGTGCCGCGGCAGTTGCGACCTACACCGCGGCTGGCGGCGGCGCGGCAGGAGCTGCTGCCGCCTTCGAGAGCGTCAGGCCCGGAATCATGGCGCACTTCCGTTCTTCCGAGAGGAGCGTCAACAGCCAGATCGCGGCGGCAGGGATGAAGAAGGCCGATATCTTTCTCGGCGCCGCGGCTGCGACGGCTGCCACGGTCGTCCAGCCGGCACCGGTCCAGTACTACCCGAATCTCGGCGTTATGCTCGGCACCGTCGACCGCGCCGGACTCGTTGCCCTCGAGGGCGATCCGCAGGTGGACCAGGTCACCGGTGCGCCGCAGATCAGTCCGATCTGGCCCGAGAACATCGCCGCTGCGAAAGCGCCGAAGGATCTGACATGGGGACTTCGCAGGCTGAACGTCGAGAGGGTCTGGACCGAGGGCTTCACGGGGAAGGGAGTCCGCGTCGGCCATCTCGATACAGGGATCGACGGGAAGCATGCGACGCTGTCGAAGGCGGTGAAGAAGTTCGCCGAGTTCGATCTGTTCGGCAAGCTGCGCAAGCCGGCGCCAAAGCCGTACGACACCGAAGATCACGGCACACACAGCGCGGCCACGATTGCCGGCAGACCGGTCGGTAATCACCACGTCGGCGTCGCACCCGACGCCGATCTCCTCGGTGCGATCGTCATCGAGGGCGGCAACGTCATCGCCCGCGTGTTAGGCGGTATCGACTGGGCGCTCGGGCAGAACATGAAAGTGCTCTCGATGTCGCTCGGCTTTCGAGGCTGGTGGGACAACTTCCTGCCGATCATGGCCGTGCTGCGCTTGCGCGATGTTCTGCCGGTGATCGCGGTCGGTAACGAAGGGCCGGGGACGAGCCGCTCGCCCGGCAACTATCCGAACGTTCTCTCCGTCGGCGCGATGTCCGAGAACGGCCGCGTCGCGAACTTCTCCGGCAGCCAGTCGTTTGCACGGCCCGATCGTCCCGAGGTCCCGTACCTCGTCGCGCCGGGAGTCGACGTCGTCTCTGCGAAGCCGGGCGGAGGCTATCAGTCGATGTCCGGTTCCTCGATGGCGACACCGCACGTCGCCGGACTCGCCGCACTGCTCTTTCAGGCCCGGCCCGCCGCCACTGCCGCTCAGGTGGAACAGGCAATCCTCGGCTCGTGCACGCTGCTGCGAGGCATGACCGCTGCCCGGGCCGGAGTGGGATGTCCCGATGCGGTTCGGGCACTCGAGATCCTAACCGGAGCATCGCTCACGCCGGTCTCCGCGCCGAAGAAGCCTGCCGCAAAGAAGAAGTCTTCGGCAAAGAAGAAATCGCCGGCGAAGAAGCGTCCCGCATCGCGAAAAGCGGCTGCACCCGTCATGCACGCCGCGAAGAAAGTCGCTCGCCGTCGACGATCCGCCTGATGGGCGAATGTTGCAGCTCGCGACGCGGTTGTCCGTCGAGAAGAGGAGCTCAATTTGGCGAGTGAAAAATCGGGAAAGCAGCCAGGCAAGCGAGCGGCGACACGCGACGTAGTCGTGACGCTGCGGCCCGATGCCTGGCTCGACCCGGCCGACCGTAGTCTGACGGCGAAGGCGGTGACGCGCACGATTCTCGATCGCGTCGCTGATCGTGTCGGAGTCAAGCCGCAACGCGTCGAGGTCTTCGGAAATATCGGCGCCTTCTCGGTCCGCGCGGAAACGGAGTTCATCGATCAGCTCTCGTCCGAGCCCGAGGTCTTCGGAGTCGCGGAGAACGAGCAGGACGAGTCGATGGTCATCGAACCGATTCGTGGCGGCGACACGGCGATCACGAGGAAGGTGAAGAGCTTCCGCGGCGGCCGCAAGCCGCGATCGTGATCGTCTGAGCGTGACCGTCGCTCAGAGTTGCAGCGCATCCACCGCCGTGCGGGAAAGTTGCTCTTTGCGGTCTGCGAGTGCGTCGCGTAACCGCGTGTCGACCGCTCCGGCCGCCGCCCCCGCCTGAGGCTTTGCCGACTGTCTCAACGCTTTCTGCACGGCGGGATCCGTCGCTGCGAGAAAGGCGATTTCCGGCCCGAGGTCGGCGAACACCGGTTCGAGATCGCCCGTCGCGGCGCCGGCCAGCAGCCCGATCGAGGCGACCATCGACATTGCCTCCGGTCGAGACACTCCTGCAATCGTTGTCAGCCGGCGGCGTACCGAGTTCGCGGGAGTCTCTGCGCCGGCGGTCGAAAGCCCCGCCGGCGCGAATGCGACCGGATCCGCCTCCAGCACTCCCTTCGCATCGACGATGCCGCGGCCGAACGAACCCGTCTTCCATCCGCTCGGTTTGCGCGCGGTTCCGCGGACGATCGCCTTGAACGTCGAAGCGAGCAGCGCGGCGTCGCCGAGCCGCTGAATCAACGCGTCGCGGCCGTGATGCGAGAGCCACAGCGCCGCGACTCCGGCGACGATCGCTGTACCGTAGCTCGATCCACTCGAGTGCTCGACGTCGGTCTCGACCTTGCCGTTTCGATAAGCGACACGCGCCCGCCAGACAGTCTCACCGGGAGCGCTGATCGACACCGCGCCGCCGCGACAGGTGCCGCTCCACGGCTTGTCGTCGAAGTTCGACGCGGCGACGCAGACCACATCTGGATGCGCGCCGGGATCGACGACGAACCGCACCTTGTTGCCGGCGGCTGCGACGACGATGAGGCCCGCCGAGACCGCACGCCGCACCGCCTTGTCGAGCGCGTAGGACCCGGTCCCTCCCATGCTGATCGAAACCACGTGGCACTGCGTCGCGACGGCGTGATCGAGCGCTCGTACGAGGTTGCGCATCGAAAGGAGGACGACCGATGTGCTCGTCCGGATCGGGACCAGCTTCGCGTGAGGTGCGACGCCGCTGACGAATCGTCCGACGGTACCGCGAGAGCTGATGATGACGCTGCCTGTCGACGTTCCATGTCCCGGAGACTGCAGCAGACCGCCGCTCACCAACGGATCGAGAGCGTCATCATCGCCGTCCATCAGATCGATGTCGTGAGTCAGGTCGAGACCGGCCGCATCCAGCTCGGAATGAATCTGATATCCGGTGTCAGGATGCGCGATGCGGATCCCTTCGCCCGGATTGCCGGTGAGTGCCCATGCGTCGAGGACGCGCGCATTCTTGAGCGGCCATTCAAAGTCATTCAGCGCACCGGCGATCCCGCCGCCACTCCCGCCTGAGAGCGACGCCGTCATCACCGGCTCGTCCGGCGCGGGAGCGTACGTCGCGAACAGCGGCTCGACGAACGTCGCGCGCGGATCCTTCCGGATCGTCCGCGCCAGCTCCCATGCCTCGGCCGTCGGAATCTCCGTCGGCGGACGCTCCAGCGGATCGACGGCCGCCACCGTACGTACCGGCTCCCATCCACTCTTCAGATGCGCCGGATTGAAGATCTCGAAGTCATCACCGGCAAGCGGCTCCACGCGCCACTCGGCGCCGAGCGTCCCCCTCGCCAGCTCCGCCAGCTCATCCTGCGTTCCCTGCCACTCGACGGCAAAGCTCTCGAAGTGGGGATAGCGAAGGACACTACCGAGGATTCGCTTCTTCGTCGCCATGAGGCTCACTCCTTCGAGTCTGTCTCGGAAAGGCTCGTGGCCCGCCTGGCGACCCTTCGATCCACAACTCGGGAGTTCGAAGGGTCGCCCTGGAACGATCGATCCGAATCAGCAACTCACTGGAAGTGGCTATTGTAGACCTCCTGCCGTTCTGCCGTAACGAATCGAGTCAGGTGAACGATGAAGGCGGGCCGGATTTTCCATCGCGCCGCAGATACCGTCGGGCACTTCAACGCGCCGGTAGGCGCGCTGATGCCAACGGGACTGTGCCGCTACGCGGACAGACTGTGCTTGCGACGTTGACCGAGGGTCTGAGCGCGTCCGCGCTCAGACCCTCGGCTGCGCTCTGATTGCCGCTACGCGGCTGAAAGCTCGGCCGCACACCGCGATTCGCACGCCGAGGTGAGGGTCGCGCCTAACCCGAAAATGTTCAACCTCGGAATGCACACGCCATCAGCGTCGTCGTGCGATCTCGACGCGCACCGCATCGAATCCGGAGCGCGACCATTCGCCGGTGACGATCACCGCGTCGCCACGCCGGAGGTTGCGCAGGTCGCTGTCACGCCCCAGGCCTCGCAGGTCGACCGCGATGACGCGACGCGAGCGGCCGTCGCGAACCTCGAGCAGTCCGCGCCGGGCATCGATCCGCTCCACGACGCCGGCGAAAGTGTCATATCGCTGCGAGCGATTGTCGCGAACGAAGTCGATTCGGTTGACGTGGAACGTGCCCCTTCTGTCCATCGATCCCGATGCGCGGATCATGTCGCCGCGCTGCAGATCGCGAACACGTGTGTTCTTGCGCGAAGAGGCGTAGCGGACCTCGGTCTGCACCGGCGCGAAGAGCACGACGTTCTGCCGGTCGAGCCAGATCACAAAACCGTTACGGTCGCGACTGATGTCGCGGATGCGACCTTCAACCGTCTGATGGCGCCCGTCGTAGCGGACCTGCTGCACGTTGCTTGTCGCTTGCAGATGACGGATATCCGCGAAAAGCGACGAGGCAAACAACGTGGTCGCGATGGTTGCGAGTGCTGCAATGCTCAATGTTTTCTTCATCTTGGCTCTCCTGGACCGTATCTGGTCGCATGTATTCATTGCGACAGGAACGCCAGAAACTGCGACACATCAAGGGCTGCGCCGGTTCATCATGTAGTGATGAAGAAATGCGATCTCGTGATGAAGGGTGGGGTAACGAGTGGCATCGTCTATCCCGGCGCGATCTGTGAGCTGGCGAAGGAGTACAGCTTCGCCAACATCGGGGGCACTTCAGCCGGTGCGATCGCTGCGTCTCTGACCGCCGCCGCCGAGTATCGCCGGCGGGCCGACGGCAGCGATGAAGGCTTTAGACAACTAGCAGAGCTGCCACTTCGACTCTCGGAGACAGAGGAGGGTGTTCCTCTGCTGCGCCGCCTGTTCCAGCCGGATGAGGCATCCACTGGATTGTTCGATGTTCTCACGGCGGCAATGGGGGCGCGGCCTGGTTTCCGTCGCCGCCTTGCTGCCGGCGTAGCGATGATGCTGCGGCGGTTTCATCGCTTCAGCAGCATGGTTGCGGCCGTGGTTGTTCTTCTCATGGGGATCGTCATCTGGCTGGGCTTCAGAGAGAGCTTCCTGGCGTCCGCCGTCGCCTCGTCCGTGATCCTCGCCATTTCGGGTGCTGTGCTGTTCGTGCTCGCCGCCTTCGCCGAGGCGTGCTCGCGGGGGTGGCGAATCCTGCCCGGACATGGGTTCGGACTCTGTAGTGGCAGAACGGTTGGTGATCCATCCAACGCCGGTTTGACGGACTGGCTGACCGAAACGATCGAGTCGATCGCCGGGCGTTCCGGCGGGAGCGATCCGCTGACATTCGGAGACCTCCGGACGATCGACGGAGGGAGTGCCAAGAGCCGCACGATCAATCTCGAGATGATGACGACGAATCTGACGCACGGGCGGCCGTATCGCTTCCCGCTGCAGCGGCGAACGTTCTACTTTGCCGCTTCGGAGATGCGGCGTCTATTTCCACGCGCCATCGTCGACTGGATGATCGCCCGCTCCCGCACGACGACGCACCGCGGACGTCCGCATCTCCTGCCCGACCGAGAGGAGTTGCTCGCGCTTCCGGCGGCAGCAGACCTGCCGATCGTGGTCGCCACGCGCATGAGCCTCAGCTTTCCCATCCTGCTCAGCGCGGTGCCGCTGTATGCATTCGATTTCGGCAGGCGAGGGAGCGAACGGAAACTGGAGCGCTGCTGGTTTTCGGACGGAGGGCTCACGAGTAACTTCCCGGTCCATTTCTTCGATGCGCCACTGCCGCGCTGGCCGACGTTCGCCTTCAACCTCGCCGAGAAGTCCGACCGCTATCACGAGAAGGGGCAGCGCATTCATCTGCCGCGATCCAACTCCGGAGGGTTGCTCGAGTGGTGGACGGATATCGAGACCCTGCCTCAGTTCCTCGGCTCGATCATCGCGACGATGCAGAACTGGCGCGACAGCATGCTCCTGCGCATGCCGGGCCAGCGTGACCGGATCGCGCACGTCCTTCTCTCGCAAGGTGAAGGGGGACTGCAGTTGACCATGCCGCCGGATACCATCGAGGATGTCGCGCGGCGTGGCGCGGAAGCGGCGGCTGTGCTCCGGAAACGATTTGGCGATGCACCGCCGGATGACGAAGTGCTGACCTGGCGGAATCACAAGTGGGTGCGCTTCCGCGCTTTCATGCGCGCGATGGAAGGGGCAGGATCGAGTTGCGCGCGCGCCTTCGACGACGAGGCGGCACCTCCGTCGTTTCGCCAGCTTCTCGACGGGCCGCAACCATCCTACGCAGTCCGCCCCGAGGCGCTGGCAACCATGAAGAAGGTCGCCTGCGCGTTCATCGACAACGCGGCCCGAGAGTTCGCTGCCGGGCCATTTCGGGCACCGCGACGACAACCGAAACCGGTAGCCGTCCTGCGAACCATGCCGGAGGAATGAAAGACGACCCATGTTCCCCACCCACATCTCCCGCGTACTCGATGATTACGGTGTCCGTGCCGACACGAAGGCGGCGCTCTATGCGATGTATGTCTCGATGGGCGCCGAGGTGCTCGACGTCTTCGCTGACATTGCGGAGAGCAGTACGTCGGTCGCGGCGCTGATGCCGGAGGAGACGGAGGGGATCCGGCTGCAGGTGATCGAACGGTTCGTGAGGAAGCACCACGGGCAGTGGGTTGAGGGGAAGCCGACGGCGAGTCTGTGGCATCCACGCGATGCGGAGGGACGTGCCGCGGGAGCCGTGTTTCCACTCACGCAGCAGTCTGTTGCGGCAGGTGTGCTGGTGCTGGGACGCAACGCCCATCGCGATGGCCGATCCGACATGCTGTCATTCGATCTCGTCGCAGAGGGTTTCTCGGATGCACTCGCTCTCGCGACTGCGCCTGGTGGGCAGTGGACGCTTCCCGGCTCCGTCGGCGCCACGTCTGCCGTCCTCGATTCCGCTCGTAACGTGGTTCTGATCATCGAGATCGAGCCTAACGTCGGCGAGCTGCCTTCCGACGAAGGGGTCGCGGACATCTGTCGCCGCCTCGGCGACTGGAGGCACGTCACGCTTTCCGCCGCGCTCGACTGGCTGGAGGCGCAGCGGTCGGAGGTTTTCATCCTGAAGGGGGGCGCGCTCGACGTGGCGCGCGAAGAGAGGCCGGGAGCATTGGCGACCGCTGAGACCATCGAGCTGCACGACCGGACTGTCGAGCGGGTGGTTTCGTCACGGGAAGCGGCGCTCATCGAGCTGACCGACCTCGACGAGCTGTCGCTGCTCGATTCCTCCCTGCTCGACCGGCCCCTTCGAAGGCATGTCCTCGAGCATGGGACCGAGGGATCGATCTGGAAGGTCTCTCGCGCAGCGCTCGAGTGAAGCTCATCAGTACTCGCAGCTCCTGTCGGGCGCCCGCAGCGTGCATGGTATTCTGCTGATCTCCCACTATTACGTTTGGAGCGAACCATGAAAACAGTCCGGCTGCTGGGCGGGACGTTCGTCCTGCTTGCGATGATGGTCAGTTCGTCGTGCACACGAGAAAGCAGTTCTTCCACTTCGCCGGATTCTTCGCAACAGGCGACTGGCGCGAGCGAAAAGGAAGGGCGCGCGTCCCGGGCGTCTTTCCAGGAGGGGCGCGATTACACGGTTCTGGAGCGGGTGCGCTTCATGGATAACGCGGGATTCGAGCAGCCTGCCGAAGCATTCAGCGTGCTGTTGCCCCGCGGCTGGAAGCATGAAGGCGGCGTGGTGTGGAAGGGCCCGCAGGAATGTCGCGGCGAAATGGTCGGTGCGCGAGTGACGATCAGTTCACCGGATGGCGCCATTCGCTTCCAGTCTCTGCCGGTCCACGCCTGGGGTTATGCGTCGGATTCGATGATGCTGCAGTCGATGTACATGCAGGCGCGTGCCGGCGGCTGCGACGTCGAGCAGCCGATGGGCGCTGAGGCGTACCTGCGCCAGGTGATGGTGCCGCGTGAACTGGCAGGGGCGACAGTCATCGAGGTGCGCCCCAACGAGCCCGCACAGCGGGCGCTGCAGAGCCGTGCGGATGAGAACCGCGCGAAGCTGATGCAGTACGGCGCAAAGCAGGTCGACTTCGGAATCGACTCCATCATCGCGCGCGTCCGTTGGGAGGATGGCTCCGAAGGGCTCGTCCTCTGCTCGGTCGTCAACATCATCTCGACGACGCAGAACGCATTCACGGGAGAGTTGCAGCGGTTGACCAACAGCTCGGCCTCGGATCGGTCGTGGATCCGGTTTCCACCCGATCGCAGGACGGAAGCCGAAATGGTACTGGCAAACCTGAAATCGAGTTACAGGACGAATCCCGAATGGCAGAGCGCAGTGGACGGGTACATGGTCCGCTTACGGAACGCGCAGGATGTGGAGCATCACCGGCGGATGACCGCAATTGCGGACCAGACTGCCGCGAATGCCCGCGCCCATGCGCAACGCATGGCTGACATCCGGGCGCAGGGTGCCGCGAACACGCAGCGGCACGAGGGGCGAATGGCGGCGATGGATCAGTCGATGCGCAGCTGGGAAGCGCGGCAGAGCAGCCAGGACCGGATGCACACATCCTTCGTCCAGGCGATCCGCGAGGTCGAGACCTGGCGGGGCGCCGACGGCGGCGTGGAGCTTTCCAGCGGCTACGATCATGCCTGGAGCCGTGGCGACGGGACGTACGTGATGAGCAACTCACCGTCGTTCGACCCGCGGGCCGTCTTTCAGGATCAGAGCTGGGAAGAGTTGAGGCGGGAGAAACCGTAAGGCATGCTGGAGTGGCCGACCCCGGTTTGAATTCCGTAAGGTGCCGTACGGTTTATGACGACATGACTCGCACGAGGCACACTGGAGCGGAAGAGGCTCGGAATCAGTTCTCGGAACTGTTGTCGGCGGCGGAAGCAGGTCGATCGACGATCATCTCGAAACACGGGCGTCCCGTGGCTGTGCTGATTCCGGTCGACCAGTATCAGGAGCGAGGACATCAACAGTCCCTACTCGACTTGGAGGGATCGGGCCGGGGATTGTGTGGGGCCGATAGTCCCCGCACAATCGAGGAGCTCAGAGACGGATGGAGCCGCTAGACCTCGGATCTTCGCGATGATGCGCTCGTGCTTCTCGATTCTGCGCCGATCATCTACGTGCTGGAGTCCCATCCTGAGTTCAAGGCGAGGTTTGATCCGCTCTTCGACAAGCACGCCGAAGGAAATGTTCGTTTCCGATGTACGTGCGCTGCGGATGGCGAGGAAACGGCAGGGTTGAGGGCGTCAGAATACCTTGCCCGCCCAGCCTGTTCCACGACCGTCAATGAGTGAAGTCACGCAGGAACGCCCCATTCGCCGTGTCGGGATGATCTCCCTCGGCTGTCCGAAGAACCTGGTCGATGCCGAGATCATGCTCGGTCAGCTCCAGGGCGATGCCGATGTCGTCATCACGAACGACATGGATGAGGCCGATGTCGTCATCGTCAATACCTGCGGCTTCATCGATGCTGCGAAGCAGGAGTCGATTGACACGATTCTCGAGGTGGCGGAGAAGAAGGGGAGAGGGCTCGAGCGGCTCATCGTGACCGGTTGCATGGTGCAGAAGTACCGGAGCGATCTGCAGGAGTCGATCCCGGAGATCGACGCGTTCGTCGGGCTCGATCATCTCGAGAAGATCACCGAGGCGGTGACCGGCATCGCGGATGACCTCGCGCCGGTTCGCCGGAAGATGTCGACCCGGCTGTACGAAGACCTGCCTCGAGTGCTGACGCAGGGGACGGCGCATGCCTATCTGAAGGTTTCGGAAGGCTGCTCGAATCCCTGTACGTTCTGCGCGATTCCGCAGATGCGGGGGAAGTTCCGCTCTCGGACGATCCCGTCGCTTGTTCGTGAAGCGCAGGCGCTGCAGCAGGCGGGGGTGAAAGAGCTGAACCTCGTCGCGCAGGACACCACGCGTTACGGCGAAGACATCGGAGTCGCGAGCGGCCTGACGAGTCTCGTCGAGACTCTGCTGCGCGAAACCGACTTCCGCTGGATTCGCTTTCTCTATGCCTATCCCGGATCGATCGACTGGTCTCTGTTCGAGCTGATGGGACGCGAGCCGCGGTTCGCCTCCTATTGCGACATCCCTCTGCAGCATGTGACCGCGAACGTCCTCGGCCGGATGCGTCGTCCCGGCTCGCCGGCGGAGTACCGCGCGATGATCACGCGGATGCGCGAGCTCGTGCCTGACATCACGCTGCGGACGACGTTCATCACCGGGCATCCGGGTGAGACGCCGAAGGACTTCGGCGAGCTGCACGACTTCGTCGAGTGGGCGCAGTTCGACAACATGGGCGCGTTCGTCTATTCGCAGGAAGATTCGACGATCGCCGCGCGGATGGCCGACGTCCCGACGCGCAAGACCGCCGAGCGGCGTCGCGCGAAGCTGATGGAACTGCAGCAGAAGATCGCGCTCTCGCGCAACGAGGCGAGAGTGGGACAGACCTTCGATGCACTCGTGACGGGTGTCTGCGAAGAGACCGAGCACCTGCTGGAAGGGCGCATCGTCGGTCAGGCCGCCGAGATCGACGGCCGGCTGCTGATCAACGACGGACTCGATCTACTGCCGAAGGAACTGCCCGCGTTCGCGCGCGTCGAGATCACCGACGCGCATCCGTACGATCTCGTCGGCGCCGTCGTGGTCTAAGTCTACCCAGAGAGATTTGAGATTTGAGAGTCAAAGGCCGGGCATCCGCGTCTTCCTGCGCCGGAGGCGCTCTTGCCAGTAGCCAGGGGTTGGCGCGGAGGCGCCTACCCCTGGTTACATAGATCGAGATTCTCGTGCCCCGGCAGGGGCTCCTGCACATGCGGCCGGGTGTTGCGCAAGTGCCCCTGCCGGGGCACAGCCTGCCGCGGATCGACCAACCTGGGGTAGCGCGCAGGCGCGCAACCCCAGGCTAC
>DASVLC010000329.1:0-2416 GCA_036385045.1 Thermoanaerobaculia bacterium
ATGATGCGCAACCAGTATCGCGTTTCACGCGCTTCTTTCAGGGCAATGTTGCATTTGGAAATGAAGTCTGGCGTGCTCTGGGCAGCGTCGGCTTCCTCGAGATTCGCTCCGATCGACCCGGCCGCCCGCATCGCCTGACTGCCCAAGCTCCGAAGCGACGGCTCCTGGCGGTAGTAGTAGCGGTGCATGCTCGTCACGCGGACATGCGAACTCGAAGACGCGTTCTCGAAGCTCCGCTCCTTTACCACTCTCCATAACTGTTCCGCTTCTCGGCTTTTCAATTTTCAATTTTCAATTTTCAATTCAGCCTCGCCAGCAGCGTCCCAACCGACCACAGCGTTACCAGTGCCGATCACCGTCCAATACCCGTAAATCTCCGCCGCGTACTCGGGGAAGTCGAGGGCTGAGAGCATCCAGGCGAGCGAGCCCGCTTTGACCTCGGATACGGCGTGATCCATGAACTCGGGGAGGATGGCGATGAGCTCCTTTGTCTTTCCGCGGCGCATGAGATCGATGACCTGCATGTCCCAGAGGTAGCCGGAGTGTTCGTAGATGTGCTCGCGCGACATGTCCTCGGGGATCTCGGGCTCGGTGGTGAAGTGGCGGTGCGAGAGGGTGTTCGAGGCGAGAAGCACGGCACGCTTTCCGCTCTTTTCGATCGCACGCCGTGTGACCTCACCGAGACGGATCATCTGCGCCTGTCCCATCTCGTTGCTGAAGTAGTAGGGGGAGTTGTTCGAGGAAATGCCGACGATCGGGATGTCCCAGTCGGGATTCATCATGTGACACGAAACGATCGTCCCGTAGTCGACACGGAAATGAGGGTTCCGCATCATCTTCGTGATCAGTCCCTCCTTGCGTCCTTCTTCCGCGATCAGCTCCGCGAGCTCGACGTCGACCTTCACGTCGTACTTGAAGCGGAAGAGGTTCGGGAAGATCGGATCGACCGAGAGACCGTGGAACTCGGGAAGTCCGAGGAAGTGATGTCCGATCACCGTCTGCCAGTGCGGCGAGTGGACGAGAATCACGTCAGGCTTTTTCGCGAGAAAGTCCTTGCGTGCTCGTTCGTACGCCCAGCGGAGCACTTCCCAGCCGCACTCCGACTTCGGTTCGTTGCGCCAGTGGTTCTCGCCGTAGACGATGTGTGGTGGGTGGGGTGCGAGTACGCCGCCGATGATGGGCATGTTTCAGTCTCCTCGAGTAATGCCGTGCCCGGCATTCGTCACAATTTCACGCAGATGTTCTTCGCCTCGGTGAAGAAGCGAAGCGATTCGAATCCGCCTTCACGCCCTACGCCACTCTCCTTTGCGCCGCCGAAGGGAACTCGGAGGTCGCGCAGGAGCCAGCAGTTGATCCAGACGGTGCCTGCATCGAGCGCGGCGGCGATGCGGTGGGCCCGCTGGAGGTTCTGCGTCCAGACCGACGCCGAGAGGCCGTAGCGGGTGGAGTTCGCGAAAGCGATCGCCTCCTCATCGTTGTCAAAGGGCGTGATCGTCACGACCGGGCCGAAGATCTCCTCCTGCAGTGTCCGGCAGTTGCAGTCCAGGCCTGTGATGACTGCCGGTTCCAGGTAGAAACCGGCACGGTCGAGACGATTGCCTCCGGTGACGATCGTTCCGCCCTCCTCGCGCGCAAGTGCGAGATAGCCGGCGACCTTTTCGAGATGTGCCTCGCTGATCAGCGCACCGACATCGGTGGCGTCGTCAGCCGGATCGCCGACGCGTAGTTTCTTCGTCGCAACGACGAATCGTTCGACGAACTCGTCATAGATCGATCGCTCGACGAAGATGCGCGAGCCGCAGAGGCAGATCTCCCCCTGGTTCGCGAAGCTCGAACGAATCGATGTTGCGATCGCGTCATCGAGATCGGCATCGGCGAACACCAGGTTGGGATTCTTGCCGCCGAGCTCGAGCGACAATTTCTTGAACAGCGGAGCGGCGGCCGCGGCGACGCGCGCACCGGTCACCGTGCCACCGGTGAACGAGATCATCGGAACATCGGGATGCTCACAGATGGCCGCACCCGCCTTTGCTCCGTAGCCGTGCACGATGTTCAGGACACCAGGCGGCAGTCCTGCTTCGAGCGAAAGCTCGGCGAGACGATGCGCGGTCAGCGGTGTCAGCTCGGACGGTTTCGCCACGCAGCAGCTACCGCTCGCGATCGCAGGCGCGATCTTCCACGACAGTAGATAGAGCGGAAGATTCCAGGGCGAGATCAACCCCGCCACTCCAAGCGGCTGCCGAAGTGTGTAGTTCAGTGCAATGCCGTCAGTCGCATGAGCCTCGGTGGAATCATGAAGGATCGCCGTCGCGAAGAAGCGGAAGTTCGCGACTGCACGCGGGATGTCCATCCGCTTCGCAAGCGAGACCGGCTTTCCGTTGTCGAGACTCTCGAGCCGAGCCAGCTCGTCGAGGTT
>DASVLC010000330.1:0-5733 GCA_036385045.1 Thermoanaerobaculia bacterium
ATTCTCGACGAACCGACGACCGGCCTTCATTTCGACGACGTCTCCAAGCTTCTCCACCTGATGCACGGCCTCGTCGATCGCGGCAACACCGTCGTCGTCATCGAGCACAACCTCGATGTCATCAAGACGGCCGACCACGTCATCGAGCTCGGCCCCGAAGGCGGCGAAGCGGGAGGACTGGTCATTGCGGCCGGCACACCGGAAGAGGTCGCCGTCGTGAACGAGAGCCCGACCGGCGTCTACCTCCGCAAGGTTCTGCGACCCTCACGCTACGTCGCTACGGTTTCGGCGCGGACGGCGGCGGCGCCGCGGCGGCGTAAGCGTTAGGCTGCCGGGCCCCTCTGGGGGTCGCGCGGCCCGCGCGATGCCCGCCGGCCGCTGGCCTGCGGTGGGCTTTGGATTAACCGACCGGTCCATCCGTGAAACGCCTTGCCGAGACGCTCATCGATTGCTCGTCGGCCTTCTCCTGAGCGCAACCGATGGCGAGCCGCCATCGGCGATCGCGCGAGCCGCGCGACCCCCTCGGCTCAACCGACCCCCGCCCCCTCTCCCTGCCCCGCCGCCCTCTCCCGCGCCAGCTCACGCCGCAGCACCTTTTCGACGAGCGATGGCGCCCACCGTCCGAGTCGCCACGAGAGTCGAGCGCTCGCAGGAAGGACGATGACGCCGATGTTCCGTTCGACCGCGTCGAGCGTCTCACGCGCCATCTTCTCCACCGGATACGGCCTTCCACTGAGTCGCGTGAGGAACCGTCGCACGTCCGGCTTCGTTCTGACGGCCGGCAGGTCCGCGGGATTGTCCTGATTGAGGATCGGCGTCTCGATCGCTCCGGGACAGAGGACGCTCACCCGGACGCCATACCGCTCGGCCTCCAGACGAAGACTGCGCGAGAGGCCGACCACCGCATGTTTCGTCGCGGCGTAGGGCGCAAAAAGCGGCGCCGGGCCGAGGCCCGCCAGCGAGGCCGTGTTGACGATGTGACCTGAGCGTTGCCGAATCATCAATGGATAGGCGGCTGCGATGCCGTTGACGGTTCCGCCGATGTTGACCGAGATGATTCGTTCCCAATGGGCGGGCGACAGATCGAACATCTCACCCGCGACTCCCATCCCCGCATTGTTGAAGAGAAAGTCGACACGGCCTTTCACCTCGGCGGTCGAGGCGATGACTTTCGTGAAGGCCTCCGCATCACGTACGTCGAGACCCTGGGCGCTCGCGCCTGACCCGCACTCTTCCGCCACCCGCGCCGCCGCATCGGCATCCACATCGGTGACTACGACAGACGCGCCCCTGCGCGACAACTCCAACGACAATGCACGGCCGATCCCGGAACCTCCGCCGGTGATGACCGCGACTCCATCCCGTATCTGCACTCGTATCCCCCTCGATCAGCATGCTGATGCTCGGACATGTTGTCACGTGTGATCACTTGCAGAATCGGGATATCTCGGCCCTTCGCATGCTTGCACGGGTGACGTGCTGAATGAGGTTGCCTGTACGCGGCTCTGCGCCGGAGGCGCTGTTGCCGGTAGCCAGGGGTTGCGCGCTTGCGCGCTACCCCTGGAAAACCAATCCCCAGAGATTGTGCCCCGGCAGGGGCACTTGCACAGGGACAACCCGCCGGCCAAGTGCCCCTGCCGGGGCACGATCTCGCTGTCGGATGCGGTCCAGGGGTAGGCGCTGACGCGCCAACCCCTGGCTACTGGCAACAGCGCCTCCGGCGCAGGAATCCGCCTCAATTCCGAATTCTCAATTCGCGTCGGCACTACGTCCTCCACGTGACGTGTGGCTGCCGCCGACGTGGTTGCTGTCACCAGAGCGCGTCGGACGAGGGACTAGCATCATCGAGAAGAGGGAGCGTTCACTCTCGCGGCGCGCGGTCCTTCCTTCCATTCAGCCGCCGAGGCCGGGCCGATGTCCGGGGGTGGCAGAGAGGAACCAATGCTCACCGTTCAGGACGCAATCCGCCGGCTCCGCAGCCTTCGCGCCGAAGCCCGGCTTGGCGGCGGAGAGGCAAGGATCAACGCCCAGCACCAGCAGGGCAAGTTCACGGCACGCGAACGCATCGACATGCTTCTCGACGAGGGGAGCTTCGAAGAGTTCGACACCTTCGTCAAACATCGTGCGACCGGATTCGGGATCGACGCCACCCGGCCTGCCGGCGACGGCGTCGTCTGCGGACACGGCACGATCAACAACCGCCAGGTCTTCATCTACTCGCAGGACTTCACTGTCTTCGGCGGCTCGCTATCCGAAACGCACGCCGAGAAGATCTGCAAGACGCAGGACCTCGCGATGAAGGCCGGCGCGCCGATCATCGGCCTCAATGACTCGGGCGGGGCACGCATCCAGGAGGGAATCCTCTCGCTCGCCGGCTACGCCGAGATCTTCAAACGCAACGTGCTCGCCTCCGGCGTGATCCCGCAGATCTCGGCGATTCTCGGCCCCTGTGCCGGCGGTGCCGTCTACTCCCCCGCACTGACCGACTTCACCATCATGAACAAAGGCTCGTACATGTTCATCACCGGGCCGAAAGTCGTGAAGAGCGTCACCGGCGAAGACGTTTCGACCGAAGAACTCGGGGGCGCGGCGGTCCATGGCAGCAGGAGCGGCGTGACCCACTTCGTCACGGAAAACGAAGAGGAAACGCTCGAGCTGATCAAGGCGCTGCTCAGCTTTCTCCCGCAGACGAATATGGAGGAGACGCCACTGGTCCCGACGCAGGATCGGGTCAACCGCGCCGAGCCCGCACTCCTCGACATCGTTCCCGACGACCCTTCAAAGCCGTACGACATGAAGGACGTCATCTCCCTCGTCGTCGATGACAAGCACTTCTTCGAGGTGCAGCGCCACTACGCTCCGAACATCGTCACGGCCTTCGCGCGGCTCAACGGCCGCACCGTCGGCATCGTCGCGAACCAGCCGAAGTATCTGGCCGGTGTCCTCGACATCAACGCATCGCGCAAGGCAGCGCGATTCGTCCGCTGCTGCGATTGCTTCAACATCCCGATCATCACCTTCGTCGACGTCCCAGGCTTTCTCCCCGGTACGGCGCAGGAGCACGGCGGCATCATTCTCCACGGCGCGAAACTCCTCTACGCCTACACCGAGGCGACCGTCCCGAAGATCACCGTCATTACGCGAAAAGCGTACGGCGGCGCCTACGACGTCATGAGCTCGAAGTACCTCCGCGGAGACGTCAACTACGCCTGGCCCAAAGCGGAGATCGCGGTCATGGGAGCGAAGGGGGCGGTCGAGATTCTGATGAAGCGGCAGATCGAGGCCTCCTCCGATCCTGACGCCGAGCAGTCGAAACTCGTCGCGGAGTACGAGAAGGCGTTCATGCACCCCTATCTCGCCGCCGAGCGCGGTTACATCGATGACGTGATCGAGCCGGACAAGACCCGGTTTCGGCTCATCCGGGCGCTGACAATGATCTCGACGAAGCGCGAATCAAATCCGCCAAAAAAGCACGGCAACATCCCGCTCTAGGACACCGATGCGCCCCGGCCTCTTCACGCTGCTTCTCTTCCTCCCGACGGCGCTACTGGCGCAGGAGCCGGCGAGCAGAGGGCATAACCCCGGCGGGATGGTCGAATCGCTCATCTTCGGCCTCGAGCTGACCCTGCTGGGTATGGCAATCGTCTTCGTCGGGCTGCTGGCTGTCTATCTCTTCATGATCGTCCTCCGGCGCACCATCGTCCGCCAGCAGACCGTTCATGCGGCAGGTGCAACTCCACGCACGACACCGCCCGAGCTCACCGCGGAAGTCGTTCACGCGATCGCCCTCGCGCTCTACATGGATCTCCGTACCTTCGCTGAAGACGACAGTGACGAGATCACGATCCACAAGATCACGCGGCCCTTCTCGCCATGGATGGATTCGAGCAAGACCGCCCTCATCGCACGCAACCAGATGTTCGGAAAGAGACAGTGAGCCGATTCAAGTTCGTCATCCACGGCAATCCCTACGAAGTGACGATCGAGCGCTTCGAAGGAGACTCCGCGACCGTCGAGGTCAACGGCGTTTCCTACGACATCGAGATCGCCCGTGAAAAGAAGCCGGTCGTCATCATGGAGCGCGCCAGAGTCGTTCCCGGCTCCGGAGCCCAGCCGGCCAGAACGTTGCCTGAAGGGTCCGTCGGCGAGATCAAGTCACCGCTGCCCGGGGTGATCAAGCAGGTGACGGTACGAGAGGGCGACAGCGTGAAACAGGGACAGTCACTCGTCATCCTCGAAGCAATGAAGATGTCCAACGAAATCTACGCGGATCGCGACGGCAAGGTCGTCAAGGTTCTCGTCATGGCGGGCGATAACGTTCTCGAAGGGCAGACGCTCGTGACGATCGGAGCCTGACATGTGGGAATTCCTTCTCGAGTTTCTCCGGATGAGCGCCTTCGGGAATCTCGAAGTCGGCAACCTGATCATGATCGCGATCGGGTTGCTCTTCATCTATCTCGCCATCACGAAGGACTACGAGCCGCTGCTTCTGATCCCGATCGGCTTCGGCATGCTCGTCGGCAACATTCCCTTCGCCGAAGGGATGGGGATCGGGTTCCGGGAACCGAACACCGTTCTCTCGATTCTCTACGATGGCGTGAATCGCGGCTGGTTTCCACCGTTGATCTTTCTCGGCATCGGCGCGATGACCGACTTCTCCGCACTGCTGTCGAACCCGAAGCTTCTCTTTCTCGGAGCGGCGGCGCAGGCAGGAATCTTCATCACGCTGCTCGGTGCTCTGGCGCTGAACTTTACCGCACCCGAGGCGGGCGCGATCGGCATCATCGGCGGCGCGGATGGTCCGACCGCGATCTTTCTCGCCTCGAAGCTGGCTCCACATCTGTTAGGCGCTATAGCTGTATCCGCCTACTCTTACATGGCACTCGTTCCGGTGATCCAGCCGCCGATCATGCGCCTCCTCACCACGAAGGACGAACGGCTCATCCGGATGAAGCCGCCCCGCGCCGTGTCGAAGAAAGAGAAGGTTCTCTTTCCGATCCTCGGCTTCCTCGCAACCTGCTTTCTCGTCCCGGGCGCTCTCAACCTCCTCGGCATGCTCTTCTTCGGCAACCTGCTCAAGGAGTCGGGCGTAACAGAAAGGCTCGCCGTCACCGCCCGGACGTCGCTGATCGACATAGTCACCATCATCCTCGGCTTCTCGGTAGGCGTCAGCACCGAGGCGCGCAGTTTCCTCACGAAGGAGTCTGTTCTGATCTTTGCCCTCGGCGCGCTCGCTTTCTCGATCGCGACCGCCTCCGGCGTTCTGTTCGCGAAGATGATGAACCTCTTCCTGAAAGGGGATAACCGCATCAACCCGCTGATCGGAGCAGCCGGCGTCTCCGCGGTTCCCGACTCCGCGCGCGTAGTTCATGTGGTCGGCCAGGAGTACGACAAGTCGAACTTTCTGCTGATGCACGCCATGGGGCCTAACGTTGCCGGCGTCATCGGCTCGGCTATCGCGGCTGGCGTTCTGTGGTCGGTTCTGCGATCGATGCAGTAAGGCGGGGGCGGAGTTCCTCGGGGTTCCTCGGAGTTCCTCGGAGTTCCTCGGGTTCTTCGGGGTAACGCGCCTGTCATCCCGAGCCGCCGAAGCCCCGGGGGCGGGTGTGCGGCGGGAGGGGCGGAGGACGGAGAGGGATCCCTTGCCGACGACCCTTCAGCGAGCACCTGCCGACGCCTCGGATCGAGACGGCCTTCTGCCGAGTGCGCGCTCGGATGAGGGCACGCACGGGG
>DASVLC010000331.1:0-1670 GCA_036385045.1 Thermoanaerobaculia bacterium
CGAATCCCGGGGGGCGAGACGCCCCCTGTGCGGACGGGGACGTCCGCGGTACGGCGGGCGAGGACGCCCGCGCTACAAACCCCGAGGAACCGAAGAACCCCGAGGAACGCCGAGGAACTCCGAGGAACCCCGAGGAACTCCGAGGAACCCGTGCCGCCGCACCCGCGCTCGCCAGATGAGTCCCGAGTGACCTCCATCACCTCGCCACGTGACTGCTCTGGCGGGCAGCCCAGCCCCATGCACGTTAAGTTGATATGGTCATGACCGTGATCTCGTATCCAGCCCATTTCGAATCCGACGTCGTGCTCCGAAATGGACGCACGCTGCACATTCGCCCTGTTCGTCCCGAGGATCGGGACCCGATCCTCATGCTGTTCTCGGGAATGTCGCAGGACAGCCTGTACATGCGATTCTTCGGATTCCGCACACCTGATGCGGCCCTGCGCGACTCGCCAGCTGAGGTTGATTACGAGAGCGACTTCGGAGTGGTCGGTGAATTCGAAGGGGAGATTGCCGGGATCGCGCACTACTTTCGTTCGAAGAAACAGCCCACCGTCGCGGAGGTTTCGTTCGCCATCGGAGATCGCGCGCAGGGATGTGGAATCGGTACGCGACTTCTCGAGAAGCTCGCCGAGGTTGCGCGCACCAAGGGCATCGACATGTTCCGCGCCGAGGTCCTTCCCGACAACCAGAAGATGCTCGATGTCTTCCTCTGCTCGGGGTTCAACGTGACGAGCCGCAACGCGGAGGGAGAGGTGCTGGTGACCTTCCCGATCGCGCAGACCGACGAGTTCGCGGAGGCCGCGGCAGAGCGTTCGCAGAAAGCCGCATGGGCATCGATGAAGTCGGTGTTCTCCCCTCGGTCGATCGCGATCGTCGGTGCGAGCAGGAAGCCGGGACAGTTAGGCCACGAGATTCTGAACAACCTGAAGACGACCGGTTTCACGGGAGATCTCTACGCGGTGAATCCGCGTGTTGCCGACGTCGATGGGGTTCCGTCGTTCCCCTCGCTTCGTGCGATCGAGGGGCATGTCGATCTGGCGATCATCGTCGTGCCGCGTGATGCGGTCGAGAGTGTGATCGACGACTGCGTGGCGAAGAAAGTCGGTGCCGTGGTCGTGATCACCGCGGGCTTCGGCGAGACTGGAGTCGAGGGTCGCGCGTTGGAGGATCGTCTCGTCTCCAGGGTTCGAGCCGCGGGCATACGGATGGTCGGCCCGAATTGCATGGGTGTCATCAATGCCGACCCGCAGGTGAAGATGCACGGAACGTTTTCCGACGTCTTCCCTCCCCCCGGTGGAATTGCGATGTCGAGCCAGAGCGGTGCTCTCGGCCTCGCGATTCTCGAGCATGCGAAGGCGCTGAACCTCGGCTTCTCGACGTTCATCTCTGTCGGGAACAAGGCGGACATTTCGGGCAACGACCTGATTCAGTACTGGGCCGAGGATCCGAACACCGATGTGATCCTTCTCTATCTCGAGAGTTTCGGAAATCCGAAGAAATTCGGCGAGATCGCCCGGAGAGTCGGCAAGAAGAAGCCGATCGTGGCGGTGAAGGCCGGACGTTCGACAGCCGGCGCACGTGCCGCCTCGTCGCACACCGGAGCGCTCGCCACGAGTGATGTCATCGTCGATGACCTGTTCCGCCAGTCGGGAATCATCCGGACGCAG
>DASVLC010000332.1:0-1558 GCA_036385045.1 Thermoanaerobaculia bacterium
GGTGAAGAGTGAAGGGTGAAGGGTGAAGGGTGAAAAGAGATGGGGACACTGAACCGAGGACTCCCCTCACCCTTCACTCTTCACTCTTCACTCTTCTCTTCGCGGATCGCTTCGAGCTCGGCGAGTGCTTCGAAGTCCTTCGGGCGCCCTGCCGCGCGTTTGGCGAGAATCAACGCATCGAGATCGATCACCCGGCACGCGACGCCGAACACCTCGACCGGCTCCGAGCGGGAGGCGATTGCCTCATAACCGCCCACGCCACTGATCTCGCCAAGGCAATCGAGAGGTCCCGCATCCGTGACGAGGGTGAAATTGAGCCCGCCGCGGATCGTTGAAGGATCGAAGCGGAATGGCAGTCCTGGCGGTGCGCCGCGAAGGTAGGGATGGAATGGCGCGAGCGCTCTCGCGAGACGTTCGATGTTCTCCCTCGACCGGCCGTAAACCACGTCGAGGTCGTCAGTCAGTCGCGCCGCACCATGGATTCGCGCTGCAACGCCGCCGACGATGATGAAGTCGACGTTTGAGTCTCGCAGCGCGCGGAGGATCTCTTCGAACTTCATTCGGACTTCCGCCGGGCATTGCGGCCAGCGAGTCTCAGCTCTTCGGCCCAGCGCTGCAGTTGCTGAAGCTTCAGCAGCCTCTCCTCGGGCGTGAGCTTCAGGTTCTCGCGGATCAGGGTCCGGTCGACGTCGTTCTTGTAGAGCTCGATGATCTCGTCGATCGAAGACATGGAGGGATTATGCGCGTTTTCGCGAGGAGGGGGGCCATCGGCGACGACGTGCCACCGGCTTCTGACACGGCATGATGTGAGTCGTCGGCAGGGGGTCCTTCGCCGTCCTTCGCCCCTCACACCCGCCCGCACACCCCCGGGGCTTCGGCGACTCAGGATGACAGGAGTGTCATCTGGCTCAAAGTCGGAACTCCGAGGAACTCCGAGGAACTCCGAGGAACCACTCAGTGCTTCGCGCTACGTCTTTCTCTTGGCGCGTTCACGGCGCGGGCGGCGATGGGCCGTGCTGCGACGTGCGCGGAAGCTGCGCCCATTGCGATTGCACGGACGCGTTGCACGAGCTCGGGCGGTTCCAGGGCGACGGCGGCTCCGCCGAAGCCGGTGATCCAGCGGGCAAGCTCTTCGAGCGGTCCGAGGCGGAGGCGGTAGTCGAGGCGGCCGTCGGGGCGCTTCTCTTTCTGCTCTTTCGCGTGGTGGCGTCCGTGCTCGATGAGCGGTGCGACTGCAGCGTCGAAAACGATGTGTATGTCGTGCAGTTCGCTCGGGGCGGCATCACCCCAACCCGCCGCTTCGACTCCCCAGCTCGACTCGAACCAGCGCTCGACGTCGAAGTCTTTCGGACGCTCGAAACCGCTGCCGATCGGCAGCACCGCGCCGATCCGGTCGAGCCGGAAGGTCCTCGGCTGTCCATTACGGTGGCACTTTCCGATCAGGTACCACGCCTCCGATCGGTGGATCGCGATCCAGGGATCGACTCCCCGCCAGCCGCGTCGGCCGCTGCTCAGCGAGGTGTAGAGCATCGACACCGAATGCGTCGCCGCGATCGCC
>DASVLC010000333.1:0-1955 GCA_036385045.1 Thermoanaerobaculia bacterium
CGGGGGAGAGTCTCAGCTCCTCGGGATTGACGAGCGGGGATGTGCCGGTGACGAGCCTCTGATTCTCGACTTGCGCGACCGCCGCATCGATCGTCTCCTGCGGCTCGACTTTAGCTGCGCCGGTGACGAGGAGCTGCGGCACTTTCACGCGCAGCGATGAGGTGAGGTAGGGCACGTCGAACGACAGGCTCCAGCTGCCGCTGGTCCAGCTGAAGGGCTCGAGCAGCTTGCGCGCGAGGCTTTGCTGCAAGGCGCGGTAGAGATCGGTCGGCGCGAGGAGATTCTTCTCGATGAGGATGTCGTCGAGCGGTACGCCTCGTGAGGTCGAGGCGCTCAGCGCCTCATGTGCGTCCTGGTCGGAAATCTTTCCGGTCGAGACCAGGAAACGCCCGAGGCTCTCGGTCGCGATGTTCGAATGGCAGTCGACCGCGGCGCCGGAGTCGAAGACGACCTCCTTCTGCAGCTGGTTGCGCCGGAGGGTAAGGACGGCGCTCCGCTCGGACAGAGAGATCGCGAGCAGCAGATGGCGGTAGGGAGCGGCGCGGAGGTCACCCTCGCGCGATGCGAGGATCGCCTCGAGCTCTTCACGTGTTCGAGTCCAGGGGGCAGAGAGTTCAGAGTCGGTCACGGGAGGATAGTGTAACAACCGCCAGAGACGTCGCGCAGCGCTTTGGATTGCGGCGGCCGCAGCCGCCGCTTTCCAGCGCGTGCGCCTGTCCGAGAATCAAATCGAGTGTCTTACCGGGCGAGATCCGGAGTTGTCGGCGTCTGCAAGTTGTGTGAAAGCGGCGGCGATGGCCGCGCGCACTCCAAAGCGCTTCGCGCGACGATGTACGTCGTCCGCCCGGACCGCGGACCGTCCAATCCTCTATGATTCACCCATGAGACGGCTGATGTTCGTACTGCTGTTCCTCTTCTCTTTCACCACGGCTGCGCAGCAGCGCCCGGCATTCACCATCGATCCCAATGCCCGGGCATTCGATGCCTCGACGATCACGCCCTACAAACAGAACCACACGAAAATCTACGCCTACATCGACGCGAACAAGGAGCAGCATCTTGCGAACCTGCAGCGGTGGGTTCGTCAGCGGTCGATCAGTGCGGAGAACGATGGCGTCCGTGAGATGGCGGCTCTGCTCCGCGATGACCTGAAGAAGATCGGTTTTCAGGAGGCGGAGATCGCCGAGACCAGTGGGCATCCCGGAGTCTTCGGCTATCTCGACGCGGGTGCCTCGAAAACTCTGGTCGTCTACATGATGTACGACGTGCAGCCGGTCGAGCCGGTGGGCTGGAAGGTCGACGCCTTCGACGGAGCAATGGTCGACCACGAGCTCGGACGCGTTTTGATGGCACGCGGCGCGGTGAATCAGAAGGGTCCTCAGCGCGCCTTCCTCAACGCCGTCGAATCGATTCTGGCGGTAGAGAAGAAACTGCCCGTCAATCTGATCGTTCTCGCCGAAGGGGAAGAGGAGCTCGGCTCGCCTCACATGCCGGAGCTCGTCGCAAAGTACGAGACGAGGCTTCGCGACGCCGTTGGAGTCTTCTTTCCGATGCCCTCCCAGGATCGCACGGGAGTTGCCACGGTGAATCTCGGCGTGAAGGGGATCGTCTATTTCGAGCTCGAAGCGCGAGGCGGTGACCGCGGGGGTCCTGTCGGTGCCGAGGTGCATGGCTCGACCAAGGCCCTCATCGACTCGCCGACATGGCGGCTCGTGCAGGCGCTGGCGACGCTGACCTCACCGGATGGAAACACGATCATGGTGCCCGGCTACTACGACTCGATCCGGCCGCCGAACGCCGAGGAGCAGAGCCTCTACGCCGCGATGATGAAAGACTTCGAGCGCCGGGAAGAGCTGATGAAGAAAGGGCTCGATGTCCGACGCTGGATCGATGGCTGGTCCGGTGAGCAGGCGCTGCTGCAGTTCCTCCACAACACGACACTGAACATCGATGGC
>DASVLC010000334.1:0-10003 GCA_036385045.1 Thermoanaerobaculia bacterium
AGGAGCTCGTCGAGAGCGAGATCTTCGGCCACGAGAAGGGCGCGTTCACCGGTGCGGTGGGCGCGCGCGAGGGCAAGTTCGAGGTCGCCGACGGCGGCACGCTCTTCCTCGACGAGATCGGAGACATGAAGCTCGAGACCCAGGCGAAGATTTTGCGCGTCCTCCAGGAGAAGGAGTTCGAGCGCGTCGGCGGAACCCAGACCATCAAAGCCGACGTGAAGATCATCGCCGCCACCAATCTCGAAATGGAAAAGGCGATCGAAGAAGGTACGTTCAGGGAAGACCTGTTCTACAGACTCAACATCATTCCGATCGTGCTGCCGCCCCTGCGCGAACGTAAGGATGACATCCCCCTGCTCGTCGAGCATTTCATCAGAAAGACCTGCAGGGATCTCGGCGTCGAGAACAAGAGACTCGGTCCCGGTGTCCTCGATCTCTTCATGGAGTATCACTGGCCTGGAAACATTCGCGAGCTGGAGGCGAGTCTCCATCGCGCGATCGTCATGTCTCCTGACGAGACGATGACCCGCGACGATTTCTACAATGTTCACCCGCCGGCCGCTCTACCGGGCCAGACGCTCGCAAACGACCGCGCGCCGATGTTCTCTCCGCTCGAGGCGGAAGTGACGGGAGAGATCTACGACGAGGTGATGGCCTCGGTCGACAGGCAGCTCATCCTGCGTGCTCTGGACAACTCCGGTGGCCGGATCCGCGAGGCGGCGCGGCGTCTCGGTCTGGCGCGGAATACTCTCAAGTCGAAGATTCAGAAGTACGGCATTTCGGTGAAGGATTGACACGACTCCGCTGCCACAGCAGTCCCGCGGGCAGCTATGATCGAGTCGAGGAGAGTTGAATGACCGAGGATCGCGCCTTCGAGCTGACAGAAGATCGTGTCCCAGCCGAAGGGATTGAGGAGACGATTCACGAGCTCGTCGAGCTGTATGGCGGGGAGATGAAGGATGAGGGAGCACAGCAACGGACGTTCATCCTTCCACTCCGTCGTGCAATGTCCAGTGGAGGAGGGGTCGAGTGCACGGTCTCCTGGCAGCCCGACGACAGCGGTGCGGCATCCGTCACGTTCACGTCCAATCGAGACGTCGACGCTCCGCGCCTGCAACGGATTCTCCTGCTGGCCGCCGGAGTCGTCGGTGCCGTGATGTTCATGCTCTGGCCGTTCTATCCAGGCGAGCGTGCGTTCGGGACGTTTGCCTGGATCGGAGGCGTGATCGCAATCGCGGTGTACCTCATGACCCTGCGCCGGACCAGCGGCGGAATCGCCGCCGATTTTCTCCAGCGCCTCGCCAGCCGCCAGCGCGATCTGGCCGCGGGGGAGTAGGTCCCTCGGAGTTCCTCGGAGTTCCTCGGGGTTCCTCGGGGTTCCTCGGGGTCTTTCGTAAGAACCAGCGCTGCCTCAGTGCTGTCATCCCGAGCCGCCGGAGCCCCGGGGGCGGGTGTGAAGGGCGAGAGGGGCGGAGGACGGAGAGGGATCCCTTGCCGACGACCCACAACTGAGCAGTCGCCAGAAGCCGCGTGGGTCGCGCGGGGCGAGACGCCCCGCTGCGGACGAGGACGTCCGCGGTACGGCGGACGAGGACGTCCGCGCTACATACGCCGAGCGTGAACCCCGAGGAACCGAGGAACCGAGGAACTCCGAGGAACCCCCGAGGAACCCCGAGGAACCCCGAGGAACCGAGGAACCCCCAACCTGTGCTAGCGTACGCGACCGGATCGATGGAGCCGCCGGACAAGCAGAAACAGAGCGGTCGCTATCTTCTGACGCTTTCACTGACGGCGCTCGGGGTCGTCTACGGCGATATCGGCACCAGCCCTCTCTACGCGTTCCGCGAATGCTTCTCCGCCGAACATGGCATCCAGCCAAACCCCACCAACATTCTGGGCGTGCTGTCGCTGATCTTCTGGGCGCTGACGCTCATCATCTCGATCAAGTACCTGGTGTTCGTCATGCGCGCCGACAACCGGGGGGAGGGAGGAACCCTCGCCCTGATGTCGCTCGTACGGCCGAGGAAGTCGAAGCGGCGGGGGATTCTGCTTACGCTCGGGCTGTTCGGTTCCGCGCTACTTTATGGTGAGGGCATCATCACGCCGGCGATCTCCGTGTTGAGCGCAATCGAAGGGCTCGAGATCGTCACACCGCTGTTCACTCCCTACGTCATCCCGATCACCATCGTGGTCATCATCGTGCTGTTCCTGGTGCAGAAGTCGGGTACTGCACGTGTCGGTGCGATCTTCGGACCGGTCATGGTCGTCTGGTTCACGGTTCTCTCGGTCATGGGACTCTCGCACATCGTCAGGGAGCCGGCAGTGCTGGCGGCCATCCTGCCGACGTATGCGATCGCCTTCTTCGTGCAGAACGGCATGACCGGGTTCTTCGTGCTGGGAGCGGTCTTCCTTGTGGTCACCGGCGGCGAGGCGTTGTACGCCGACATGGGGCATTTCGGTAAGAAGCCGATCCGGCTTGCCTGGTTCTTCTTCGCGTTCCCGGCGCTGCTGCTGAACTACTTCGGCCAGGGTGCGTTTCTTCTGCACACGCCCGAAGGGGTACGCAATCCGTTCTATCTGATGGCGCCCGAGTGGGCTCGCTACCCGCTGGTTGCGCTCGCGACTGTCGCAGCGAGCATCGCTTCGCAGGCGGTGATCTCGGGTGCCTACTCGTTGACGCGTCAGGCGGTTCAGCTGGGGTATCTCCCGCGAATCCGGATCCGGCATACCTCAGCGAAAGAGATGGGGCAGATCTACATCGATTCCGTGAACTGGATTCTGATGTTCGCGGCGATTGCCCTCGTCCTGGTATTTCAGCGGTCAGGGAATCTCGCCGCTGCCTACGGTGTGTCGGTCTCGACGGCGATGCTGATTACGACACTCCTGCTCGCTGTCGTCCAGAAGGACCGCTGGAAGTGGAGCATGGGGGCGATCGTCGCGCTCGTGACTCCGCTGCTGTTCATCGACCTCTCATTCTTCGCAGCGAACCTCGTCAAGGTGCCGCATGGTGGCTGGTTCCCGCTTGCGGTGGCCATCTTCGTCTTCACCATCATGTCGACGTGGCGCGCCGGACGTCGCGTGCTGGGTGATCGCCTCGCGCTCGAGGCTCTCTCGCCCGATCATCTGCTGAGGGACCTGCAGTCCGGACGATTCACGCGAGTTCGCGGCACAGCGGTTTTCATGACGCGCAATCCGGACGGCGTTCCAACGACCCTGCTGCACAACATCAAGCACAACAAAGTCGTTCACGAACAGACCGTCCTGCTGACCGTCGAAACGGAAGAGCGCTCGTATCTGTCCGACGACGAACGGTACGAGTGGCAGGATCTCGGCGAGGGGCTGTACCGCCTGACGCTCCGGTTCGGATTCATGGAAGAGCCGGATCTTCCTTCAACCCTCGCCAGCCTCGACACGGATCCGGTTTCTTTCGACCCGATGAGGACGAGCTATTTCCTCGGTCGCGAGACACTGATTCCTGCGAAGGAACCGGGAATGCCGATCTGGCGCGAGCATCTGTTCGCCTGGCTGATGCGCAACTCCTCGAGCGCAGCGTCGTTCTTCCGGTTGCCACCCAACCAGGTCATCGAGCTCGGCGCGCAGATCGAGATCTGAGAAGGCGTCTATCGCTGTCGGTCGAAGAGCTCGAACTCTCTCGTCTGCGCATCCGCGAGGAGATCGAGAAAACGGCCACGGGAAATCTCGCGTGCGCCGAGGACTTCCATGTGGGGTGTCATGACCTGACAGTCGAGCAGCGTCGAGCCACGCGCGCGCAGGTGATCGGTGAGAAAAATCAGAGCGAGCTTCGATGCGTCGGGACGTCGATGGAACATGCTTTCGCCCGTGAAAAGGCCGCCGGAGTCGACTCCGTAGAGGCCGCCGGCGAGCTCGCCGCTGTCATCCCACGCCTCGACGCTGTGAGCGTCACCGCTCTCGTGGAGACGGGTGTAGGCCTCGATGATCGGAGGCGCGATCCAGGTGCCGTCCTGTTCCGGCCGGAATGCCGTGGCGCAGGCGTGAATCACGGCGCGGAAGTCGCGGTCGATTGTGAAGGTGAACGCACGCCGCTGCAGCGACTTCCGGAGCGAACGGCCGATGTGAATCTCGTCGAACAGGAGTACCGCGCGACGGCGAGGGGAGAACCAGGGGAGAGGAAGGCCATCGTGAGGCCAGGGGAAGATCCCTTTGCGGTAGGCCTCCCGCAGCGTGTCGACCCGCAGATCCTCGCCCATGGCGACTACGTCGCTCGGCGCGTAGCGAGGATCTGGAAAGGTCGACATGAGATCGGAAAGCCCGCGAATCAGAAGGAGAGAGCGAGCTCCGCACCGTTGACATCGACTGTGACCGCTCCACCGCCAGCGAGTGCGCCGAAAAGCACAGCGTCGACCAGCGGCTCTTTGATTCTGGTCGCGATGAGGCGAGCCATCGGACGTGCTCCGAATGAGCGGTCGTAACCGTTCGTCGCGAGCCAGGTGCGGGCTGCATCCGTCAGCTCGAGAGTGACGTTCTTTGCCGAGAGCTGCAGCTGGAGCTCGGCAATGAACTTATCGACGACCTGCCGGATGATGTCGATCGACAACGGCTCGAAGGCGATCCATGCGTCGAGCCGGTTACGGAACTCCGGTGCAAACGTCTTCTCGATGGCCCCTCGTCCGCGGCCAGTTGCTCCCGAGGGCATGAAGCCGGGTGATGCATCGGTCAGCTCGCGGCCTCCCGCATTCGTGGTCATGATCAGGATCACGTTCCTGAAGTCGGCTTTCTTCCCGTTGTTGTCGGTCAGCGTCGCATGATCCATCACCTGCAGAAGAATCGAGAAGAGATTCGGGTGCGCCTTCTCGATCTCATCCAGTACCAGCACGGCGTACGGTGTCTTCGTGACGGCGTCGGTGAGCAGGCCGCCCTGGTCGAATCCGACATAGCCGGGAGGGGCGCCGATCAGCCTCGATACCGTATGCGGCTCCATGTACTCGCTCATGTCGAACCGGATGAACTCGACGCCGAGAGACGATGCGAGCTGCTTCGCGAGCTCCGTCTTGCCGACCCCGGTGGGACCTGAAAAGAGGAATGAGCCGATCGGCTTGTCGGGATTGCCGAGCCCCGATCGTGAGAGTTTGATCGCGCTGACGACCTGCCGGATTGCCTCGTCCTGGCCGAAGATCACACGACGGAGGTCGGCGTCGAGCGCCTGGAGCCGCTCCTTCTCGCTGACCGCGACGGTACGAGGAGGAATCTTTGCGATACGCGCGACGACCGCTTCGACCTCGTGGATGCCGATTACCTGCGGCGTCCGCGTTCCTTCGCCTGAAGATTCAGATGGGGGTTCCCGCAGCATCCGCGCTCGAGCCCCCGCCTCATCAAGGACGTCGATCGCTTTGTCGGGGAGATGCCGGTCGTGAATGTATTTCGCCGCGAGCTCGGCAGCGAGCCGGATGGCCTCGTCGCTGAACGTTACGCCGTGGTGCTTTTCGTAGTAACCCTTCAATCCCGTCAGAATCTCGATCGTCTCTTCGACCGTCGGTTCTCCGATCTCGATCCGCTGGAAGCGACGAGCGAGAGCGCGGTCACGCTCGAACGACTGCTTGTATTCACCGTACGTAGTCGATCCGATGACGCGCAGCTTTCCCGAAGCGATAGCCGGCTTCAGAAGGTTCGAAGCGTCCATCGTTCCGCCGCTTACCGCTCCCGCTCCGACGATCGTATGAATCTCGTCGATGAACAGAATCGCTTCCGGCTTCTCTACCAGCGCAGCGATCACGGCTTTGAGGCGCTGCTCGAACTCGCCGCGGTACTTCGTTCCGGCGAGAACCGCTCCCATGTCCAGCGACCAGATCCTCGCGTCCTTCAGCACATGCGGGACCGTGCCCTGCTGGATACGCAGCGCGAGCCCCTCGGCGATCGCCGTCTTTCCCACCCCTGGCTCGCCGACGTAGAGCGGATTGTTCTTTCGCCGCCGGCAGAGGATCTGAACCGTCCGTTCGAGCTCAGGGGCGCGGCCGATGACCGGATCGATCTCCCCCTTTTCCGCGCGCTCAATCAGATCGACGGCGTACTGCCGGAGCGGATCCCGCGTCGCGTCGCCTCCTTCTTCATCGCCCGCGTTGACGAGCGCCGGGTCCGCGGAACCGGGTTCGACCCCGCGGCCGATCCCATGGGAGAGATAGGTGAGGACGTCGAGCTTCTCGAGCCCCTGGCTTCGCAGAAGGTAGACGGCATGAGACTTCTCGGCCTGGTAGATGGCCGCGAGCATCTGCCTCGTGTCGACTTCCCTTCGTCCCGAGCTCTGTGCATGTACCTGTGCGTACTGAATGACGCGCTGGAGCATTGATGTGAGTGCCGGCTGAGCCGGATCGCTCTCCGGCGCCTGTTCGTAGGTCTTCTCGATGAACTTGTCGAGTTGCGTCTTCAGCGTCTCGACATCCCCGCCGCAGGCATTGACGACGCCCGCTACCTCACGATCGTGCAGAAGCGCGAACAGCAGGTGTTCGATTGTGACGTACTCGTGCCGCCGCCGGAGTGCCTCGCTCACGGCGAATTCGAAACTGGCCTGCAATCCCTTGGCGATCATCACGTTTTAGACCTGCTCCATGGTAACCAACAGCGGAAATTCATGCTCGCGCGCCAGCCCGAGCGTCTTCTGTACCTTCGTCTCGGCGATCTCGAACGTGTAAATCCCGGCAACGCCACTGCCGCGCAGATGGACGTTGAGCATCACCTGAACGGCCTGCTCCTCGGGCATGTTGAAGATCGTCTCGAGGACCCAGATGACGAACTCCATCGTGGTGAAGTCGTCGTTGTGCAGAAGCACCTTGAAGAGAGGTGGTTCCTCGACCTTTTCGGCACTCTCCGCGAGGACCGCGTCTTCGTACTGTGCATCAGGTGGCAGCATCTGGCGCCTTTCTAACGCAAAATACGAGCGCAGAAATGCCGGCCGAACAGTCAGGTCCCGACGAACCGCGAGAGAAGAGGGAACGTGATCCGCAGCCAGCCGGGCCGCGCTCGCTGGCCCGTAGAGCCCGGACCTGGCTGCCGGCAGTGTTCTTCATCGGCGGCTTCGCCTGGGACGCCGTCACGCTGGGACGGACGATCACCCCGGTGGACCTCTTCATTCTGGCCGCCTACCTGGCCGGGGCAGCGCTGATTCTCGTCGTGCTCGGCAGGGAAGCCCGCTTTCGTGGCGCGCAATACGCCGGGATGCTACTCCAGTTTCTCTTCGGTGGGATTTTCAGCGCCCTGTTCATCTTCTACTTTCTCAGCTCCAGCGACCTTCCGGGTTACTTCGTCGTACTGGCTCTCGCGTCTCTCCTGATCGGCAACGAGTTTCTTGAAAGCGCATACAGCGAGCTGTCTGTGTCGTGGGTGTTCTTCACGCTCAGCTCGATCATGTTTTTCAACTTCGCGCTCGCGCACCTGTTCCGGAGCATCAGCACGATCTGGTTCTACATCGGGACGGCCGTGGCGGTTGCCTTCGTCCTGTTGCTCCGCCAGACGGCTCGACGAGGAACGGCGACGATCGTGCCGGCACTCGTGGCTGCCGCTGTGATGGTCGCGCTGCACTTTGTCAATGCGATCCCGCCCGTCCCGCTCGTCAAGAAAGAGATGCTGATCGCCCACGACCTGCAGAAGAGAAATGGTGCCTACGTGATGGCGGTCGAATCCCCGGACTGGCAGTTCTGGCGGTCGTCGTCAACGGTCTTCCATAGGCGTGGCGACGAACGTGTCTACTGCTTCACCTCGGTGTTCGTTCCCCGCGGGATCGAGACGACGCTGCAACACCGCTGGCAGAGATGGGATGGTGAGAAAGGGTGGGTCGAAGCGGGGAGCGTCCCGTTCCGGATCACCGGCGGCCGGGAGGGCGGCTATCGAGGCTATACGTACAAGAGCAACGCGACACCCGGACGGTGGCGCGTGCTGGCAGAATCCGAGGGGGGTGCGACGGTCGGGATCGTGCAGTTCGAGGTCGTGGCGGGCACTCCTCCGGCATTGAAGACACTGAGGCTGTGATGACGATTCGGGAGCGTATCGACCAACTTCTGAATCTCTGTGGCGAAGATCCCTCCGCGGCGCTTGCTGCCACGATCGACGCGCTGCCACTCTACCGGGACGAGGCGGGCTGGATCGCCGTCCGCGATGACGGCACATTCCTGTTCGTCGATCATGCAACCGGGCGCGTGACCAGCGAAGTTCCTCGCGACTGGGTCGAGCGAGCGGTCGAGCATGCTCGTGAGAGATACCCGGAACTTGCGCCGCTCCGGCGTCACACCCCCGACACCTGACTCCCAATTCTCAGTTCCCGATTCTCAGTTCCCGATTCTCAATTCTCAATTCTCAATTCTCAATTCTCAATTCCGCCCCCGGCTCTACCTCCACCGGCTCCTGCCCTCGCCGGAAAACGCGCGCAGGTCTCGATCCGACGAGTGTGACGACGTCGTCTTCGACTCGGAGAGCCGAACCCTCGCGAAGTCCGACGACCGCGGTCTCGTTTTCTTCGTGGAACTCCCGGATGCGATCTTCGCGCGTCTCGCCCTTGTGGGTCGAATCAGGTTCGGCGTCGAGGTAGTGAGGATTGATCTGGAAGCGAACCAGCCCGAGCGCGTCGAAGGAGGGAGGGTAGACGATCGGCATGTCGTTCGTCGTGCGGATCGTCGGAGTCGCCACGTTGGTGCCTGCACTCGAGCCGATGTAGGGAACGCCCGCGTGAACGCGTTCGCGAATCGGATCGAGCAGTTCGGTCTCGTACATTCTCTTCAGCAGCCGGAAGCTGTTGCCTCCGCCGATGAAAATGGCGTCCGCGGTTTCGATCTCCCGCCGCGACCGGACTTCCGTGACACCAAAGCCCATCCGTCCCATGCGCTCGCGGACTTTCTCGGTATAGGGGCCGCGGAGCGCGAACGGTACGAAAGCGACGGTCGATATGCCGTCGAGAATACGGCGGATCTCCGGTTCCGGATGGTCAAGGTACCCATAGCCGTGGACGACAGAGCTCGAAATCAGAAGGAGTCGCATCGAGGGGAGTGTAGCTGCTTGACGCTGAAATCTGAGGATTCGTCTCTCAGAGTTTAATGAGAAAGTCCGGGCACGGGCTCGGGCGCGGGCTCGGGCCCGGGAGATTCACTCGGTCGGGCGGCGGGATTTCTATGCGATGTGTTTCGCCCCTGTGCGTCACCGGCTACGGGTTCGGCGTGCATTCCAGAACCATCGGTCCTCTCCGATTCGCTCGTTCCCCGCAGAGAGATGATCGTGCGGAGGACCGGGATTTTCAATCCCGCGACGCCTTTCCCGGGCCCGCGCCCGGCCTTTGACTCTAAAATCACGAATATTCTTGAGTAGCGTTAGTCGTGTGCAGCATCCACGACCCACCACTGTGTGGGCCCCGGCTGCCAGTGAAACAGACCCAGTCCCTTCGCCGGCTCCACGTTCTTCACCCGCTGGTTCACGGCCCACTTCGTGCCGACCTGAACGGTCCAGAGGTAGGGTTGATCGCGAGCGAGGATCTCGTGCAGGTTGTGGTGGAGTGACGTGCGATAGGAAGGATCTGCCTCCGTCCGGGCCTGCTCCATCAGCGAATCTGCCTCTTCATTCGCATAACCGACGACGTTCAACCCGTTCGGTGGGGCCTGGCTCGAGTGGAACAGAGGGTACGGGTCGGGCTCCGGTTCGTTGACCCAGGCGAGGAACGCCGCCTGGAAGTTTCGGTTCATCACGCGGTCGAAGAAGGCTGCATTGTCGAGCGGAGTGATCTCCAATGCGACGCCGATCCGCCGGAGCGCCTCCTGGAAGACCTGAGACTGTTCGGCTGACGCCTTATTGCCGGACGGAACCAGCAGGGTGAGTTCGAAGCGTTTGCCGTCACGCTCGCGCACACCATCCTTGTCGGCATCATTCCAGCCGGCGGAGCCCAGCAGCGCCGCTGCGGCCGGAAGGTTGAACTCGATCGGAACGATGGCGGGGTTCGCCGCGCTCTGATCCGGGGTGAACGGACCGGTGACAGGCCGCGCCTGTCCGCGGT
>DASVLC010000335.1:0-3965 GCA_036385045.1 Thermoanaerobaculia bacterium
TTGACGATCACCACCGTCGCCACGAGTCCGGCCGGAAACTACACACAGCAGGTGACAGCGGCGGATACTACGGACGGCGGTGCGACCGTCAACTCGAACGCCCGAACCCTCGTCATCAATCGGCGCCTCACCGACGTCAGCGTCACCGCGCCCAATGCTCCCTACGATGGAGCTCCCTACAACGACCTGACCTTCTCGGCCGCTGGTATTGGGTATGGAGGCGACGGCAATCTCTGTACACAGAACCTGGCTGGCGGTAACGCCGGGGGCTCCTGCAGCGTCACGTATACAGGAACCGAGTCGTGTCTCACGGTGGGCTATGGGCCATCTCCCATCGCCCCGACCAACGCGGGATCGTACTCGGTGTCCGTCACGTACACGAATGCGAGCGGCAACTACTTCAACGATACGACGGTCGCGAACTTTTCCATCACGCGGCCGGCGCAGGCATTCGCCGACACGCTCGATCCGATCCCGAATATGAAGTACGGTGATCCGGATTACGACACGAGCCTGGTCAGCACGAACTTCAACCAGCGCATATGGTGGTACACGAATAATCTGAGCGTCTGCAGCATCGAGAGCGTGCTCGACGCGTCGAACACCCCGGTGCCTTTGGCGAATGGCATCGTGAACGGCTTCCCGGGCGTTTCGAAGGCTCGCGTGCGCATCAACGGCGCCGGCACGTGTACCGTGATCGCCAACCAGAACAACTGCCTCAACGGCGCAGGTGGCGTGCCTCAGATCGCAGGTAATGGTCTGTTCGCCCAGAATTACGTCCCCATCGCGACCACGACGTCCTTCGTCATCGATCCCGCGCTCCCGCTCATCGAGTGGGGACCGCACAATGACATTACCGCGGGAACCGCCCTCACGGCGGGTGCCGGCATCCTCGGTTCACCGAACCCCGCGCCTCCTCAGCTCGACGCGGTGGCCTATTTCAATCTTCGCGGCACGAATACGGTGGTCCCGGGTGCGTACACCTACTATCCGCCTGCCGGCACGGTGCTCTCCGCGGGCAAGAATCAGGTCCTGTCGGTCGAGTTCGTTCCGACCAGCGCGACGAACTTCATCAGGCCGCGTGCCGGGTACAGTTACCTCAACGTCAACGGCGCCGCAGCGGTCGCTCCGGGCTTCTGCGACACGTACCACTATGCCTCCACACCGCCGAGGACGGTCTCGATCGACACGACCGCGACGAACACGACGGCGACCTGTACGAACTGTTTCCTCATGACGGATGTCGGTGCCTACATTTCCGGCAACGGGATTCCAGCAAACACTTCCATCGTCACGTTCAATACTTCGAGCTCCGTCGTGCTCAGCGCTCCCGCAACGGCGTCGAACCTCGGCGTCTCCGCCACGATCGTACCGATCAACGCGGGATCGAAGGTTCTTCCCAATCGCACCTTCGCCGCAGTGCTCACCGATACCGTGGCTACGATCACGTCGGCCGGCCCGCCGTGGGCTGACTTCACCGGAACAGTCGGCATGACGATCACCGGCTCGGGCATTCCCGCCAATACGACGATCACTGCCGCAACGCCGACCACCGCGACTCTGTCGAATGCTCCGACGGCTACCCGCTCGAGTACGGTTACCGTCGGCGGTACACGAACGTTCCCGGCGACGACCTCCAACGCAAGCATCACGGTGACCTCCTCGGCCAGCGGCTTCCTCTCCACCGACGTCGGCACGATCATCGCTGGCAATGGAATCTCCGCTGGCACGACCATCACTGCAGTTGCGAACCCCACGTCCGTCACGATCAGTCAGGCTGCCACTCTCAGCGCGACGTCGTCGATCACGGTCGGCGGCGATGGGCCGATGCGCGGCATGGTTGCCGCCGATTTCAACGGCGACACGTTCGTCGACCTCGTTGTCGCGAACGCGGTCTCGCTCACGTACTACCAGGGGAAGGACGACGGCACGTTCTATCCGCCGCGGCTCATTCAGAGAGACCCGGCGAATTGGGATCTCTATGAGATGGTGACCGGTACGTTCGATGCCGGCACAACGAACGATTTCGCAGTGACCAATGCGAAGGGTAATCAAGTCATCGTCTGCACGAGCAATGGCGCGGCGGTGCCGGTATTCACCTGCAACGCCTACGCGACAGGCGGCACATCACCTCGCGGCATCGGTGTGGCCAACTTCGATGGCGTGAACGGGCCCGACCTGGTCGTCTCCAACTACGGTAGCGATACGGTCGCCCTTCTGCTCAACAACGGCGCGGGCGCCTTCCCGGCGGTGAGCTCCACCTACGCTCTGAACGCCAACGACAGGCCGTGGGGCGTCGTGCCGGTTGGATACAACGCGAGCACGCATTACGACGTGGCGGTCGCCCTGAACGGCACCAGCGCCCTCGTCGCAATCCTGCAGGTCAATGGTGCCGGCAATGCCTTCGTCGCCAACTCGAGGGTCGGCATCAACGTCAACGGGCCTAACCCCAGGACACTCGCCGCCGTGAATCTCGACGGACCGAACGGCACCGATCTGCTCGTCGGCAACTACGGCAATCCTCTCAACACTCCGACCGGTAGCATCTGGCAGATCTTCAATCCGGGTAATTTCAACTGGGCACCTTCGACACCTAGGAGCTTCGTCGCTGCGGTCGTCAGGCCGTCGTCGATCGTCGCGGGTGACATCGCGGGCGATGGTGGCGCACCCGACTTCGCCGTCGTCAGCAATTCGGCGGACACTCTCTATCTGTTCAAGGGTGCGTCCACCGGAGCGAACAACTACACGGCGACCCCGTTCAATAACAACTCGACCGGAAGGAAGACGACCGGCCTGAGTCCCTACACGGTCGTCCTCGCTCAGTTCGAGCTGGGTGGCAGACTCGAGCTCGTGGCGAACGGTGCAACCGAGCTCACCTCGTTCCGCCCTGACGTGATTCCGACCGCGACGATCAGCTCAGTGAAGGTGGGAGCGAATCCGGCGGTAACACCGCCCTTCGGGCCGATCAGTCTCCTCGGCGACACCGCGACGATCACGGTAACGCTCTCCGGCACCGGGCCTTTTGTGGTCAAGTGGTCTGACGGTACGACCCAGAACACGTCGCTCACGACACTGACTCGAAACGTCAAGCCGTCTCTGAGTACGGTTTATACGATCGAATCGGTAACGGGCGGTTCGGCCTGCGGGGGAACCGTCGTTGCGCCCGGGTCAGTGACGATCCAGCCGTAGGTCGATCAGACAGTACGAACCCGAACGGGCGCCTCGGAAGAGGCGCCCGTTTCGCAGTACGCCCCTGAGGGCGCGCGTCGCCCTCCTCTCATGCGGGAATCGCTGCCTTAGAATGAACTCTATGCGTCGTCTCCTGCTCATCGTAGCCCTCCCCCTGCTCCTCGCCGCCTGCGAGAATCCGTTCAAAGTCCGCTCGACGTTGGACTCAATCGACGGCCCCGTGGTGCGGCCGGGAAAGGTGGATCCGAAGAGTGGCAGGTATATCCCGCCCGTCTGTGCCGCTGACGGTTCCTATCGGCAGGCCGTCGAGTGTTTGCGGAGAGCGACGGTACTCCGCTTCCGTACTCCCGACGGGCAGGGGATGGTGACTCGCGATTCCGATGGTCGCGAGCGGATGGTGCTCTACGTCGGCCGCGGGACGATGGAGGGAAGTTGGACGGCGGTCTTGGAGAAGGGCGGCATCGTCTGGACCTTAAACGGTGCGAGAGTCGACGTTGTCCCGGGAGAGATTGCCCGCATCTTCGAACTGGTCGTTCGCTTCCCCGACCCGAAGAAGAATGAGGAGCCAGGCGCCGTTGGACGCGACGAGAAGGCGATCACCTACGAGTTCACGGATGCTGGCAATGGCGAGGCTTACGTGGTGAGGGTCGACCCCGCGAGCGGTCATCTACGCCAGTTGACGGTTGGCGACATCGACCTGACGTTCGGATAAACCGCAGAGTTGCGCGAAGTACGAAGGCAAAGAGCCGGGCGCTCCATGCGCGGAGGCTCGCGAA
>DASVLC010000336.1:0-1867 GCA_036385045.1 Thermoanaerobaculia bacterium
GATGAAATCCCGTTTCCCGACATCGAGGCGATTCCTGCCTCGGACGAAGCCTTCCCTGAGATCGAGCTCGAACCACTGCCGGCAGCCGGAACCGGTCCTGCGCCCGGGCGGATCGAATTCGAGCAGCCGCTCGAAGGCGACGAGACTGCGCCGGAAGAAGCCGTGGCGAAGGCCCGTACCGCTCCCACGGGTCAGTTCAAAGTCGCTGGTGGGCTTTTCGAGGTCGAGTCTCCCGAGGCCGCCTTCCGCAATGTGGTGCTGTTCGAGCGCAGTCCGCTCGTCCGGGTCGCTGCGCGACGTGCCTTCGCAAAGCGAGGCGTGAAGATCTTTCAGTACGGGTCTCTCGAAGACGTTCGGGCTGCGATGACTGACCTGTTCCGTTCGAACAGTTTCTTCGTGACCTTCCTCGAACTGACACCCGACGATTCTTCCGTCCGACTCCTGCAGCAGATGAAGCGGAAAAACCCGCGGCTGCCTGTGGTGATGGTGGATGCCGAGGCGGACCTCAGGCGGCGAGTGGAGCTACTTCGAGCGGGCGCGGATCTCTACCTCACCAAGCCCTCGCCTGCGCGCCTTCAGCCAGGACTCGCCGAAGAGGAACTTGCGCTGTTCGCGGACGAACTCCTCCTGTTCGCCGAACGCTCATTCGACCAGTGGGAACAGTTCACGGGGGGAGGAGTGGAAGCCGGACGGAAGTTCTACGAGATGGCGAACAAGGAGACGGTCGACCGTTCATTCCATCTCCTGCGCCAACTGATCAACGAGCTCTCCAATCCGAACGACATCGGTGAAGTGTCCGCTACGATCCTCCGTCTCTCGGCGCAATACCTCGACCGCGGTGCTCTCTTCATGACACGTGCAGACGAGTTCGTCGGTCTCGGTGGCTTCGGGGTTTCCGGAGAGGGGAGCGCGATGGACGAGCGTGTCCGGCAGCTCCGGATCGCGCGTGCGGAGCCGTCCGTCCTTGCCGATGTGGCAGCGACCGGGGAGCACCATCGCGGAAAAATGCGACGGAGCCCTGCGAATGTTGCGCTCATCGAGAAGCTCGGCGGCCTTCTCCCGACCGAGGTGGTTGCGCTGCCGATCATGCACGGTGGCCGTACGATTGGTATCCTGTATGGGGATAACGCGGAGCACCGTGCGCCGATCGACAGCACGACCGGCCTGGAGATCTTCCTGTCGCAGGCGGGGTTCGCGTTCGGAAACGCGGTGTTTTCATCGGAACGGGCGGGCGGCACTGACGTATGAAGATTCTCGTTGTCGAAGACTCATCCTCGATGCGGGCTTACCTCACGACGATCATCGAGGGGGGAACCGAGAGTTACGATCTCGAGATCGTCGAGGCGGCCAGCGGTTTCGAAGCGCTCAAGACGCTTCCGCATCACAAATTCGACGCGATTCTCACCGATATCAACATGCCGGACATCAACGGCCTCGAACTGGTGAGTTTCCTCAAGAACCATCCTGTTTACCGGTCGATCCCCATCATGGTGATCTCCACCGAGTCGAGCGAGGAGGACCGCCGCCGCGCGGCCGCGCTCGGAGCCGAGGAGTACCTGGTCAAACCGTTCCAGGCCGGAGATCTGGTCGAGAAGCTCCGCCGGTTGTTGAAAGTGGCGTGACCCTGACGGCTGGCTGAGTTGAAAGGCGCAGTGGCCGCACTCGTTATGCTCTGCGGGTTACGGAGTACGCAGCCTGCCAGGCCCCTCGCATGCCCGCCCACCCGCCCGCTCGGGGTGACAGCCGGGTGTCAGCCGCCTGTCATCCCGAGCCAGGGACGGCGAGGCGCCGCGACTGAGAAAAAGAAACTGAGATTCGGCTCCCAGTGAGCCGCGTAGCGGCTTCGGATGGTAGCCGGGGGTCTGAG
>DASVLC010000337.1:0-8135 GCA_036385045.1 Thermoanaerobaculia bacterium
CGTGAACAACGACCTCGCCACGGCTCAGCGGCAGCTCGCGAAGCGCAACGCCGAGTTGCGCTGGCTCAACGAACAGAAGAACGAGCTGCTGGGAATGGCCGCCCACGACCTGCGCAATCCGCTGGCCGCGGTCATCGCCTACAGCGAGTTCATTTTGGAAGAGGAAGTCAACCTCTCGACGGAACAGAGCAACATGCTTCGGCGCATTCAGGTCAACGGCGAGGCGATGCTCGGCATTGTGGAAGATGTTCTCGACTTCAGCGCCATCGAGAGTGGAACGGTCAGGCTCGATCCCGTCGAGGTCGCGTTAGGCGACCTGCTGAACGATGTGGTGGAGAGCAGCGGACTGATCGCCGACAAGAAAAACATCCGCATCGTCCTGGCCGTCGATCGTGACCTGCCGCCGGTTCTCGCCGACCGGCGAAAGCTGATTCAGGTCATCGACAATCTCATCTCCAATGCGATCAAGTTCTCTCATCCTGGCTCGTCGGTGACGGTTGCCGCCGGCTCCGAGCCGGGATCAGGAGTCTGGATTTCCGTCACGGACCGCGGGCTGGGGATGTCCCCGGAGCAGCTCGAACGTCTGTTCAAACCGTTCGGGCGGGTCGGAGTTCAGGCCACTGGCGGCGAGAAGAGCACAGGCCTGGGCCTTGCCATCGCCCGGCGCATCATCGAAGCCCATCGCGGGCGCATCGAAGTCGAAAGCCTTGCGGGGGAGGGCACGACGTTCACGGTGGTGATGCCGCGAGGGGAGTGACACGTAGCGTGAGGATCCGGGTGGGCGGCACCCTACCAGGCCAGCAGCGCATCAACCGAGAAGGGCTCCCGGCGGTCACCGGGAGCCCTTCTCGATGCGAGATCATCAAAGCGTCACGGACCTGGCGAGTACGACACCTGCTCGGCGAACAGCACCACCGTCTCGTTCATGTCGTCGCCGTCGACTTCAACCTGGTACGAGGTGACCGAGACCTGATACAGATCGAACCCGAGGATCTTCATTCCTTTGGGGTTTTTCACTTCGATCCTCGCATGCGCCACAGACGTGCCCTCGAGTGCGTGAGTCATGAGGACGATCGACAAAGGGCTGAGCGGCTTCTTGATCGTGAGGGTCAGCGAGGGACTCTGCTTGGGACCACCGCCAGCGCCGGCGCCCTTGAATGCATAGGAGTAAATTGCCTCGGCCGTCTGCCCGTCCCACTCCAGTTGGATGGTTTTGGCAGCGGCCGCCGGCGGTTTTCCGGCTGCGAACGTCGGGAATGCGACAAGGAAAAGCAAGGCAACCACTCCGAGAACTCGTGTGCGCATCAATACTCCCTTTTGTGCGTAGATTGTGTGGAACCGGCAGCTTAGTGTCGAGATTGCTTGAATGCAAGCGGCGGCTTGCGCCCGCGACCCGGCTTGTGCCTCCCGAGCCTAACGTCCCTACCGAGCCGCCGAGCACGGCTTCCGGGTGCGGTATTCTCCGCTCGAGGAGAGACCCTGATGACCTCGAGTAAAGCCGGGCAGCAGCCGACTCACGAAATGCTGGTCGATGTGCCGCGTCTGGTCACCGCGTATTACGCCGAGCGGCCTGATCCTGCGATCCGCGAGCAGCGTGTCGCCTTCGGGACCTCGGGACATCGCGGCTCTGCGTTCAAGGCATCCTTCAATGAACTGCATATCCTCGCGACCACCCAGGCGATCTGTGATCACAGGCGGTCGGCAGGGATCAGCGGCCCGCTCTTTCTCGGCATCGACACGCATGCCCTGTCAGAGCCCGCATTCGCGAGCGCGATGGAAGTGCTTGCGGCGAACGAGGTCGAGGTGATGATCGATGCGGGCCGCGGTTACACGCCCACGCCGGTCATCTCGCACGCGATCCTCACGTACAACCGCGGCAGGAAAGATGGGCTCGCGGACGGCGTCGTCGTCACCCCCTCGCACAATCCTCCGGAAGATGGAGGGTTTAAGTACAACCCTCCTCATGGCGGCCCTTCTGATACCGCTGCTACGAAATCGATCGAGCAGGCTGCGAATGCGTTGATGGGATCGCCGACAGACATCAGGCGCACGACACTGGCGAAGGCACTCTCCGCGGCAACGACTCACCGGCACGACTACGTCGGGAGCTACGTCGACGACCTCTCCACGGTGGTCGATCTCGAGATCGTTCGGAAGGCAGGCGTGCGAATCGGTGTCGATCCGCTGGGAGGTGCCGGCGTTGCCTACTGGGACGTGATCCGCGAGCGCTATGGACTCGACCTGGAGATCGTCAACGGCGAGGTCGATCCTACGTTCCGATTCATGACGCTCGACTGGGACGGCCGCATCCGTATGGATTGTTCGTCGCCGCACGCGATGGCTGGCCTGATCGCGTTGCGAGATCGTTTCGACGTTGCCTTTGGCAATGACACCGACAACGATAGACACGGCATCGTGACGCCGAGTGCCGGACTGCTCAATCCGAATCATTACCTGGCGGTAGCGATCTCGTATCTGTTTGCCAACCGTCCCGAGTGGCCGGCCGCGTCCGCCGTCGGAAAGACCGTCGTCAGCAGCAGTCTCATCGACCGCGTGGCCGCGCACCTCGGCCGGCGCCTGTATGAAGTGCCGGTCGGATTCAAGTGGTTCGTTGGCGGTCTGCTCGACTCGTCTCTCGGTTTCGGTGGCGAAGAGAGTGCCGGAGCCTCGTTTCTCCGGAGGGACGGGACGGTCTGGACGACCGACAAGGACGGAATCATCATGGGTCTGCTGGCGGCGGAAATGACCGCGCGCACTGGTCGCGATCCGGGAGCTCTGTACGACGATCTGGCGAAGCTGCATGGGGCGCCGCATTACGCGCGAATGGACGCCGCAGCCACACCCGATCAGAAAGCGGTTCTCGGCAGGCTTTCTCCGGATCAGATCACCGCGTCCGAACTCGCCGGCGAGCCGATCGAAGCCGTCCTGACGAACGCACCGGGAGACGGCAACGCGATCGGCGGTCTCAAGGTAACGACCCGTAACGGCTGGTTTGCCGCGAGGCCCTCAGGAACCGAAGACATCTACAAGATCTATGCGGAAAGCTTCATCAGCGGCGAGCACCTCGCGGAGATTCAACGGGAAGCGCAGGAGGTCGTTTCGGCGGTGATTGGCGTGACGCTCTGAGCGCAGCTCAGAACGGGCACAGCAGTTGCGGACGGAGTTTAGAGTGACCTCAATCGATATTCTGATCCGGCTGGTAGCAGCCGCCATGGCTGGTGGGCTCATTGGTATCGATCGCGAGGCGAGAGGCAAGCCGGCAGGGCTTCGTACGCTCGCTCTCGTCGGGGTCGGAGCCGCGCTGGTGACGGTCGTGGCCATCGATCTTGCGACGACCGCGGGTCAGACGAACATGGACGCGGTGAGCCGGGCGATTCAGGGGATTCTCGCCGGGGTCGGGTTTCTCGGCGGAGGCGCGATTCTCAAGGGACGAGATGGCGACGAGGTCCGCGGGTTGACGACGGCAGCCTCGATCTGGATCGTCGCCGCAGTCGGGATTGCGTGCGGGGGCGGCCTCTGGGTTGCCGCTATCGCAGCCCTCACGATCAGCCTGTTGATCCTGGTCTTCGGCGGCCCGGTCGAAGGATTCATCCACCGCAGATTCCCACCGCGTCCTCGCCGCAATCCAGGCGACGCATCTTCTGCGAGGCAGTAGACCAAGGCGGTCTCGCGGCCGCGTATCTGGACAGCGCACGTCCTGCTCAGTACGATCATCCTCTCTCTGAAGCTCATGATCTACGCATTCGGCCAGTATGAGCTCGACACGCGCGTGTTCGAGCTTCGTGCGGCAGGCCAGGCCAGACCGGTCGAGCCGCAGGTGTTCGACGTCCTGGTTTACCTCGTGACGAACCGCGACCGCGTCGTCTCGAAGGAGGAGCTTCTCGAAAGACTCTGGCCGGATCGCTTCGTCACGGAGGCGACGCTGACCTCCCGGCTCAAGGCAGCGCGAAAGGCCGTCGGAGATACGGGGAAACAGCAGACGGTCATTCGAACTCATCACGGGCGTGGCTACCGCTTCGTGGCGAGTGTGGAGGAGCAAGGCGACCTGGCGAACCGGAATCTGGTCAGCTGCGTCTCTGGAGAGTATCTCGTGCCTGCCGGCACCGCTCCTGCTCACGCGGAAGCTTCGCCCGTCGTGATGCATGCAACTGCCTCGGAAGATTCGCAGGCAGCGTTCGTCGGCCGTGAAGACGAGATCGAACTTCTGGCCGGTGCGCTGAATCGTGCGCTCAGTGGTACGCGTCAGGTGGTCTTCATTCAGGGAGAGGCGGGAGCAGGGAAAACAACTCTGGTCGACCGGTTCCTGGCGCGAAATGCACAGGCGCCGTTCATGATAGCCCGCGGGCAGTGCGTGGAACACAGGGGAAGCGGAGAGCCGTACATGCCGCTGCTCGATGCGCTGGGACGGCTATGCCGACAGGCCGGCGGGGCGGCGGTAATAGAAGTCTTGAGGCGGGAGGCCGCCAGCTGGCTGGTGCAGCTTCCATCGCTGATTTCCGAGGAGGAGCATGGTGCACTCGTGTCGCGGAGTGCGGGGGCCGGGGAGCGGATGCTGCGTGAGTTCTGCGCGGCGTTGGAACGTCTGACGGCTGACAGGCCGCTGGTACTGTCGCTCGAGGATCTGCACTGGAGTGATCACGCAACGCTCGATGCGCTCGATCTTCTGGCGCGTCGCACGGATCCTGCTCGGCTTCTGGTGCTTGGGACCTGCCGGCCGAACGATGGGAACGGCGGACGGCACGCCGTCCACTCGATGGCGCAGGAGCTGCGAGTGCGCGGCCAGTGTGAATTGGTGGCGCTCCCACTTCTGGGAAGCAGCGAACTGGATGCTCTGCTGACCCACCGATTCGGAGACGAGAGCTTCACGAATGACGTGGCCCGCGTCCTCCATGCGCGAACCGGGGGCAACGCCCTGTTCGCGGGGAATCTGATCGATTCGTGGGTTGCGCGCGAACTGATCGTCAATCGCGGCGACGGATGGTCGCTCGCGGTGCCACTCCGCACGCTCGAGATCGATGTTCCTGATTCGCTTCAGCACCTGATCGAGAAGCAGCTCCGTGAAATCGATGACGAGCAGCAGAGGATTCTCGAGGCGGGGAGTGTGATCGGCCGTTCATTTCCCGTTGCTCTCGTCGCTGCCGTGCTGGCTGGCGCGGATGAAGACGTCGAGCGCGACTGTGAAAGGCTCGCGAGAGAAGGGCGTTTCATTCGCCCCGATGGGAGTGAGCACTGGGGCGACGGCACGCTTACCTCCCGCTTTGCCTTCGTTCACGATCTCTACGGCGACGTCGTCTACGAGACGATCCCCGCGGTACGTCGGGGGCGGACGCATCAGCAGGTCGGGCGTGTGCTCGAGCGGGTGTGGCAGGGACGCGAGAAGGATAAAGCCTCCGAGCTTGCGCTCCACTTTCAGCGATCCGGCGACAGGGAACGGGCTCCTCGTTACCTTCAGCTCGCCGCCGAGCAGGCTTTCGATCGCAGTGCTTATCGTGAAGCGGTCGTTCACCTGAGCGCCGCACTCGAATTTCTGCTTGAGACACCGGAGAGTCCGGAACGTGGACGACTCGAGCTCGAGATTCGCAGCAGACTTGCACCCGCACTCGTTGCCACGCGCGGTTATGCCGATTCCGCGGCTGAAGAGAGTTACCTTCGCGCTTCCGAGCTGGCGCGGCAGCTTGGCGATGATGCGTTGCTGTCGCAGACGTTGTACGGCATGGCGACGATGTACGAGTTCCAGGGTCAGTACACGCGAGCAGAGGAGATCGTCAAAGAGCGCATGCGGCTCGACGATCCGGCGTCTCGTGAGCGGAGAGGCGAGTCTCACGAGCTGTTGACCTGCTCACTGCTGCATCAGGGACGCTACCGGGAAGCGGTGGCTCATGGCGAGCGGGCGCTGGAGGCACTCGAGGGCCAGGGGCCGTTCGAAGGGGAGAAACTCGTGCTTCTGGTTCAGGCGCACGGGTGGCTGTCGGGAGCTCTCTTCTTCGCCGGAAGAGCGGACGATGCGCTGATGCACAGCAGGGCTGCGGTCCGTACGGCAGATGAGGGTGGCGACGAGTTCGCGCGAGCGAGTGCCGCGATTCAGGCGGCGTTCCTTCGCTACTACCTGCGTGACGAAGAGGAATGCAGAAGGTTCTCGGAACTTGGAATCGCCATCGCACGGGAACGCCGTTTTCCGTTCCATGTCGCCTGCGGACGCATCCTGCGCGGCTGGTGGCTCTCACTGGCAGGAGATCATGACGAGGCCGTCCGGGAGATCCGCGCCGGCATCCGCACCTGCCATTCAATCGGCGCGCGGATGGACATGCCGCTGTTTCAGGCGATTCTTGCCGAGCCTCTGGTCCGGGCGGGCGCCGCAGGCGCGTTGCTGGCTCTCGACGAGGGGCTGGCAATGATCGAGGGCGGACGCTCCTTCTTCTACCACCCGGAATTGCTCCGCGGGCGTGGCCTGCTGCTCCTCGAGCAGGGGGAGCGGGAGGCGGCAATCGCCGAGTTCCGAACGGCGTTGTCCATCGCGAGAGAACAGGAATCGCCGACGCTTGCCCTACGCGCTGCTACGAGTATCTGCCGTGCCACCGGAGACGATGCGGATCGGCTGGAGTTGCGCGCTATTTGCGAGAGTCTCGAGCAGGGACGGGAGTGCGTCGATATGCGTGAGGCGATGGCGCTGATGCAGTCAGGCGCGTGAGTTCAGCGCAGCGCCATCGTGTAGCAGAGAGCGTCGCCTTCGAGGGCTACGACGCCGTCATCGCGACGAACGATGGTTCGGAGGCGGGTGATCGGCTTGTCTTCCCGGACCTCGATCACTTCGACTTCGCCTGTGATCGTGTCGCCCGGGCGCACCGGCGCGCGGAAGCTCCAGTTCACCTGAAGGAACACCGACCCCGGCCCCGGCAGATCCTCGGCCACGACCGCGTTGAGAATGGCGCTGGTGATGCCACCCTGCACGATGATTTCTCCGAAGCGACTGTTCCGTGCTGCTTCCATGTCGTAGTGGAGAGGATTTCGATCGCCGCTGATCGAGGTGAACCGTTCGATGTCCTCTGCTTCGATCGTGCGTGATCTGCGTGCGGTCTGTCCAACGCGCGGAGCAGATGTGGGCCAGGCTGCCGGCTGGGTTGCTGAAGTCATTGTCGTCTCCTTCTCGGACTTCGCGTTCGTTACGCTGCTTTGGACGGTTCCCATCCAGTCATCAGATCGAGCTCGCGCCTCATTGCGCGGCTCACATTGCGCAGATGCCTGCGCAGCTCGTCCATCGACCAGTCGTAACTCGCGATCGCCTCGGTCGTCTCGAACAGTTCTCTCGAAACATCGTCGCGGATACGTTCGTACTCGGCCATGGTCGACTGCCCGGACACTGCTCGCGCGAGCAATTCGGCGTCGCGGAAGGCGTCGGAAATGCCATGCGTCGTGATCGGATCGCGGAAATAGCCGGCGTCCCCGACGAGCGCCCATCCATCTCCCCACGGCTTCCGGTAGTAGCCTCGTACCCCCGCGAACCCGCGGAATCTGCCGGCCATCTCGCCGCTGGCGACACGCGCTGCCAGAGAGCGAGATGCCTGTGCGAGGAGAGAATGAAATCGGGCGTCGACGCCAGCGTGAAGCTGGTCGTAGACCGTGGCCCGCGAACCGCTGACGAATACGCAGACTTCACCATCGTTCGTCGGGATGACGCCGGCTGACATTCGGGGGGCGTAGACCCATTCATAACCGGATGTCTCGACGCCGCGGAAGTAGCCGTAGATGATCGCGCCACCTGCACGAGCCTCGCGCGTCATCGGTGCTCCCGCGGCGAGTGCAACGGTAGAGCGGATGCCGTCGGCTCCGATGACCAGGGGAGTGCGAAGGGAGAACCCGCCGCCGTGAACGTCACGACCCGTGATCCCGTTCACGACGCCTGATGCATTCCTGGTGAGATCGTCGACCATGACTCCGAACTCCACTTCGGCACCAGCTTCACGCGCCGCATCGACGAGGATGCGGTCCAGAACGGTCCGGCGGGGCGCGTAGAGTGCGTCGATGCCGCCAGACGGCTTGATTTCGACGACGGTCTGTTCATCGGGATACTGAAACGCGGCGCTCGTGATCGGAGGAGCTCCCGAAGCGCGAACTTCATCGAGCAACCCCCAGCGGTG
>DASVLC010000338.1:0-2979 GCA_036385045.1 Thermoanaerobaculia bacterium
GTCTCGGGCGGGCCGGAAGGCCGCCCCCCTCGTAAATCTTGTTGACGCTGCGCGGGCGGAAGGCTAACTTCGTCGCTATACGGTTCGGTGGTTCTTAAGGAGGAAGCTGCGTCATGCCCATTCGCAGATCTATCTACGCACTTGTGGCCTGCTGTCTGTTGTTTTCATCAGTCTCTGTTTTTGCCCAGAGCGGTCGTATCTCAGGCCGGATCACCCGAGCGAATGGCACCGGAATCGGCGGCGTCATCGTGCAGGTGCTCGAGCTCTCACGGGTCGAGCTGACCAATGCCGACGGTAACTTCGTCTTCGATGTTCCAGTCGGAACCTACAGCCTGCAGTTCGTGGCCGGGGATCAGGCCGACACCGAACGCAATGTGGTCGTCAACGCGGGGAGTACGACGCGTGTAACCAAGCAGGTCGACTGGAACCTGAGCATCGCCGAAACCATCACCGTCTACTCGGCCTCCCGCAGAACCGAACGCGTGGTCGATGCGCCCGCCGCGGTGACGGTCTCCTCTCAGGAAGAGATCGCCGCGGTAGCGCCCTCGGGGCAGGCACCTCGGATCGTCGAGAACGCCCCCGGGGTCGACTTCACCCAGAGCGGCCTCTATGACACGAACTTCAATGCACGCGGCTTCAACAGCTCGCTCAATCGACGCATCCTGACTCTCATCGATGGGCGCGACCCTGCGATCGCGTTTCTCGGAGCTCAGGAGTGGGCGGCGCTCTCTCTGCCGATCGACGAGATGGCGAGCGTGGAACTGATCCGCGGACCCGGCTCAGCGCTCTACGGCGCGAATGCCTTCAGCGGCGTGCTCAACATGACGAGCAAGCAGCCGCGCCAGAGTCCCGGAGGGCGGGTTCTCATCAGCGGCGGCGACCTCGACACCAGGCGCGCGGACATCCGCCACGCAGGAAGCCTCGGTGGTGAGTGGTACTACCGCGCCGTCGGTGGCTATCAGCAGAGCGGTGATTTCGCGCGCTCTCGCAACGCCGGTGTCGAGTACACCACTCCCTGCGCGGCGACCGGGCAGACGAACTGCCTGCGACTCGAGGCACGCCCTCTCGCCATGGACGAGGTCAATATCCGATTCGGCGGTCTCCGCTTCGACAAGCATTTCGCGAACACGAACGTGCTGACTCTCGAGGGGGGCTACTCGACTATCGAGGGTCCCGTCTTCCAGACCGGTATCGGTCGTGTGCAGGTGACCGACGTCGAGCGTCCCTGGACCCGCGTCAATCTGAACTCGAGACACTGGAACCTCAGCGGCTACTACGACGCTCGCAAGGCGGACAACCAGGTTGCACTCGCCTCGGGTGCGGCCCTCTACGAGGACTCCCACAACATTCACGCCGAAGCACAGACCAACTGGGACTTCTTCAACGGCCGCACACGCGTAGTCGGCGGTGTCGCCTGGAACGACCAGGATGTCGACACCGCGAATCCTGCCGGTGTCCAGACGCTCATGGTCGAGGCGAAATCGGAACAGCAGAAAGCGGTCTTCGGTCAGTTGGAGTTCGATGTCACTGATCGCGTAAAACTCGTCGGAGCAGCGCGCTGGGATGACTCCACCCTTCATGAAGCGCAGTTCTCGCCGAAAGGTGCCGTAGTCTTCTCACTCGCTCAGAACCACACCGTCCGATACGGCTACAACGAGGCGTTCCAGAGGCCGAACTACTCGGAGCTTTTCCTCGCGGCTCCTGCAGGCGCTCCCGTCAACCTCGCGGGTGCCGCATCCCTCAACCCGCAAACGGCACCACTGGCACCCGTCCTCGCGCAGCTCGGTTTCGGCCCGATGCCGATTCTCGCTCGTGGTAACGCGGCGCTCGACGTCGAGAAGGTCAAGAGCCACGAAGTCGGATATTCCGGCATCTGGGGCGGCAAGCTGTTCATGACCCTCGACCTTTACAAGAGCAGCATGAGTAATTTCGTGACCGACCTGCTGCCGGGCGTCAACCAGGCCGCATTTCCCACTTACACGGTTCCCGGTACGCTCCCCGCTCCTGTTGCAGCCGGCGTCAGCGGTTTCCTGGCCGCCGCGCTCGGTCCGAATCGAGTCGGCGTATCGACAGTCAATGGCGCACCGGCTCTGGTTCTCTCGTACACGAACGCGGGTGAAGTCGACACCGAGGGCGCTGAGATTGCGTTCAACTACTACGTCACGAACAACTGGATCCTCGATTTCAACTATTCACGCTTTGAGTTCGACGTTAAGTCGGCCCAGCTCGGCGACATCCTTCTTCCAAACGCTCCCGAGAACAAATTCAACGCCGGGATCGGCTACCGTAGCCCGCGCTTCGACGCGAAGCTCAGCTACCGCTGGGTCGAGGAATTCCCCTGGGCGGCCGGCGTCTTCGTCGGAACGGTCCCGCAGTACGAAGTGGTCAATCTGTCCGGGAACTACAAGCTGACTGATCGACTCGGCTTCGGAGTCGACGTCAGCAATCTGCTCGACAACGTGCACTTCGAGGCCTTCGGCGGCGATCTGCTCAGCCGTCGCGCTCTCGCCTTCGTGAACATCGGCTGGTAATTCTGCATGCGCCCCTCGCTCGGCGAGGGGCGCATAGCGTCGCCCCGGTGCAAGCGTAGCGAGAGATCTGCCGGGACAAGCGGTGCCACACGAGCATCGCACCCGCCTCACCCGACGTGAATTCGTCCAGCAGTTGCGCGCGCAGGCGCGCAACGACTCGGTTTCTTTTCCCTCAGGCGGCGCCGCAGACGGCGTCCCTGGCTTCCAAGGACATAGCCGAGAGCAGCGCGTGTCCCTGTCATCCCGACCGTAGGGAGGGCTGGGGGATGGGTGGCGCTAAGCACGTGCATCGCACCACCCGCCCACCCAGATCCCTCGCTACGCTCGGGATGACAGGCTACTTTTGTGTCATCTTCCTCAGTCGCGGCGCCGCACGCCGTAGCCTGGCTCAGGACGACAGCCCGTTCACCTGGTTGCCTTAAGTCGTCGCCATTGCGGCGAGGGGGTG
>DASVLC010000339.1:0-2589 GCA_036385045.1 Thermoanaerobaculia bacterium
CGGTGAGCCATCCTCGCTGACTACGGCAACCCACTTCGTCGTGTCGAGCATCAACGAGGGCCATCCGCTCTACGCCAACACGCCGTTCGACATCGTTATCGAAGCCCGAGATCAGAATGAAGACCCAGCCGTCTTCAACCAGTTCGAATCCTGGACGATGCAGATCGGCAATGCTCCGACTCCGAGCGGCATTTTCGGGCGGTTGGACAACATGCAGGCTCCGGTGTACTTCTACATCGAACCCGGCACGTCGCGTCTGAGGATCAGTAATCTCGTCTACACCGCTGCCGAGGAAATCAGCCTCGAGCTCGTGATGTCGGGTGCCCCGGCGTTTACGCCGGTCACGCAGTCGCACCACGATCCGACCTCTTTCAACGTCACATTCCTGCCTCCTCCGCCGGCGTTGTCGGTGAGCTCGACCGCCGATGCAGGATATGGAACGCTGCGGCGGACGATCGAGACGGCGAATATCGGCGGGTGCTCTGCGAGTCCCTGTCCGATCGGGTTCGATCTTCCCCTTTCTGAACAGTCGTTCGATGGCATCTGGCGCATCGTTCTCGCTCCACCTCCCTACATCGAGCAAGCCACGTTTGGCGCTTCAGAGAACGTCTTCCTTTGGGCCCCATTCCCCGCAATCACGACTGCCGTCGTCCTCGATGCCACGACGCAGCCCGGCTATGCCGGCACGCCCGTCGTCGAGATCGATGGTGGCGGGCACGGCTTCGTCTTCAGCCTGGAAGGCCCCGCCAGCATCATCCGCGGCTTCGCACTTCATCACGCGCATACAGCCGTGAACCTCGCCGGGGCCGGTCTCCACAAGGTCGAGTCCTCCTATCTCGGCCTGCATGCCGATGGAAGCATTCCGGACGGCACCGGCAACACGACTCTGGGGGTCTACTCCGAAGAGAACGGCAACGTCATCGGCGGAGCGTTGCCCGTACAAGGAAACGTAATCTCCGGCTGCCTCTCGGCCGGTGTGCACTTCGCGTTCGGCGCGCTCGACAACGAAGTCGAGAACAATCTCATCGGCCTCACACCAGCCGGCACCGCCGCCGCTCCTAACCAGCTCGGGGTCCTGCTTGCCGCTGCGTCGCGCACCAGGGTTCTGAATAATCGCATTGGTGGGAATGCCCTCCACGGCATCCACATCACCGCCACTGCCTCCATCGTCAGCGGCGGGATCAGCAGCAATCTCGTCGGTGGCAACGCAACCGCGAATCACATCGAAGGAAACACGATCGGTCTAGGGACGGGTGGCGAGCCGCTGCACCACTCGCAGGCCGCGATCCTGATCGACGGCGACGGCGCGACGCAGAACGTCGTCGGCGGCCCGTCCCCTGCCCAGACGAACGTGATCGCTCAGGGTTCGGCGGACGGCATCGTCGTCGCCGGCAATGCGTTCGCCGCGGCGATCCTCAACAACGACATCCGTTCGGCCGGGGGTCTTCGGATCGATCTTGATGGTGATGGATCTCCCTCGGTGAATGACTCCGGCGACGGTGACGTCAACGGGGACACGGGGGTCAGCGGCAACAACGGCCAGAACAAACCGGTTCTCTCGTCGTCGACGCTTTACGGCGGGGATCTGCTGACCATCATCTCCGTCGATTCGAGCGCAGTCTCTTCGACGCTTTCGACGAGAGTCGAGATCTTCAAGGTCACCCCGCAAGGTGGAACCGTTCTGCTCACCAGTGGCTGTTTCGATACGAACCTGCTCAGTTCACAGGCGATGAGCCTGGCAGACGCTCCGGTGGTGCACGGCGATTCGATCGTCGCAACCGCCACCTCGTTCACGACGACGGGCTGCGCGATCAGCGACGGAGTCGAGACCTACTACATCAATGACGGGACGTCCGAATACTCACAGGCCCTCAGCGTAACGACCTGCAGCACGACGACTCCCACGATCGATCCTCCATCCACCGTCACCTTCTGCAGTACACCGAGTATCACGCTGCAGTCGAGCAGTGGCGTCACTTACCAGTGGTTGCTAAACGGCTCGCCGATCTCCGGTGCCGACGCGCAGACCTACGCCGCCACCGTGCCGGGCGACTACTCGGTCATCGTCACCGACGCCGCCAGCTGTCCGGCCGAGTCAGTGCCGATCACACTCAGCGCCGGCACCGCGCCGGACACTCCGACGATCACGCCCGACGGAACGACCTCGTTCTGCAGTGGCAGCGTCACGCTCACCTCGAGCACCGCGAGCAGCTACCTCTGGAAGAAGAACGGCTTCGACATTCCGGATGCGACGAATCAGAGCTATGTCGCATCGACCAGTGGCAGCTACACGGTCGTCGTCACCAACGGCGACGGCTGCTCGGCCGAATCCGATCCGGTCATCGTCGACGCAGCCGCCTCCGCGGAGGTTCCAACCATCCTGGCCAATGGGCCGACCACATTCTGTGACCCTGGTTCCGTCACGCTGACAGCGAGCAGCGGCGTCTCGTGGCAGTGGTACCGGAACGACGTGCTGCTGCCGGCCGAGACTGGCCCGTCGATCGAGGTCACAACCAGCGGCAACTACAAGGTCGTCGCCACCGATGAAGGCGCCTGCGCTGCCGGCTCCGCGCCGACCACCGTCACGGT
>DASVLC010000340.1:0-4364 GCA_036385045.1 Thermoanaerobaculia bacterium
GGGTGGGAGGGGTGGAGGACGGTCGAAGGATCCCCTCATCGTGCGCGAGCGTGTGGGGCGGTGAATTCTGCCCGGTCGTCGATCAAGGGATCCCTCTCCGTCCTCCGCCCCTCCCATCCACCCACCCGCCCACGGGGCTCCGGCGGCTCGCGATGACAGGCGGGCCATTGCGCGCAGTCGCGACTCATGTCATCCCGAGCGTAGCGAGGGATCTGGGCGGATGGGCGGTGCCGATCACGTGCATCGCACCGCCCGCCCGCCCAGATCCTCACGCTACGCTCAGGATGACAGGTGGGTAAGGCTCATCGCACAGGCACTGTTAGGCTCCGCCTCCACTCGCGCCTCCCATGTCACATCACCTTCCCGCCACCAGAGCGTTCAGCTCTTCGAGGAGGCGGGCCGACTCGGCGAAATAGCGGATGGCCGTTTCCTCGTCGCCCTTCTTCCGGTACATCGACCCCATCGCCGACTTGATCGCCGCAATCCCTCTGCGATCCTCACGGTTGGCAGGGTCGGCGGCGATGAGGCGCTGCCGGATGGTAAGAGCCTGCGCGAAGGACGCCTCCGCCTCGACCCACTGTCGCAGGGTCGCGAGTGCGACTGCGCGCTGCTCGTAAGCGAAGGCGAGGTCATGTTGCGCCTCGACGTTCTCCGGATCCTCGCGGGCAAGCGCATCGAGGATCCGCAGAGCCTGCGAGGTACCTTCCCACGCTCCAGCACCATCTCCGATGGCGTTCTGGGCAGTCGCCTTCATTACCATCTGATCGGCAAAGTTGCGCCGCGCCACCGCATCGGCGGGATCGAGTTTCGCGCGTTCTTCGAGAGCGCGCAGTGCAGCATCGTGGTGATCGAGTGCGCGCGCCAGGTCCAGTTGAGAAGGGTTACTGAAGAAACTGCCGAGACGCTGATGCACGCGTCCGATCTCGTTCAGCAAGCTGCGTCGCTCCGACGTCGAGGCCTCGAGTGCCAGAAGAACCTGCAGCGCGTTTTCGTACGCTCGCTCGGCCGGCATGAACCTCTCCTCGGGGCGCAGATCGCTCGGGCCGATGTACAGCGCATCAGCGACACCGATCCAGGTTCGCGCGAGCGCCAGCTGTGCCGGAAGATCCCGCTTCGCCAGATCCTGACGGATCGCCAGCGCCGCCCGGTGCTGCTCGAGTGCAGCGCTCATATGAAGTGAGCGCAGTTCCACCACTCCGAGCCGATCGTGGAGATCTGCGAGCAGCGTCCGGACGTCGTCGCTGCGCGGATCGGCCGCGACCATCATTTCAGCGATCTTCCGCGCCTTGTGATAGCTCTGCAGCGCACCTTTCGTGTCGCCCAGATTCGCGCGATAGGGAAGTCCCTGAACATCGCCGATTCTCTGATACGCACCGGCGAGCTCCATCTGCAAGGAGCGGTTCTCTTCCGCTTCAGTCGCCAGTGTGTCGAGGTAGCTGAGGGCACGCCGGACGAGAAGCTCACGTGCCGGAGTCGACCCGGGGAGCGATTCGATGGCGTCGTGGATCTCGAAAACCATCGCACGCGCAAGCGAGCGCACCTCTTCGAACCGCCGCTCCGCGATCCGCTTCTGGCGCAGCGTGGTGGTGAAACCGGCCGACATCACGGCGATCACAAGCATCGCGGCAGCAACGAGAAGGCGATTGCGGCGGACGAACTTCTGAACGCGATAGACGAATGACGCAGGTCGCGCCGAGATCGGATGACCCGTGAGGTAACGGCGCAGATCGTCGGCGAGGCGTTCAGCGGAGCCGTACCGCCGGTCGGCATCGTTTTCCATCGCCGTGAGAACGATCCGGTCGAGATCCCCTCGCAGCGCGCGCTGGCCGGAAACAGTGCTCGGATTGCGAGCTTCCGTCTCCGCTGTCCGTTGCGTGCCACCGAAGGGCCGTGATCCGGTCAGCAGTTCGAACAGGAGCACGCCGAGCGAGTAGACGTCGCTCGCAGTCGTAACGGGTCGTCCGGCGAGTTGCTCGGGACTCGCGTAATCCGGAGTCATGAGACGCGTCACCGTGGCATCGGGCCGGACCTCTCCCGTGGTCAGCTTTGCGATGCCAAAATCGAGGAGCTTGGGAATGCCCTCATTGTTCACAAGGACGTTCGCAGGCTTGATGTCACGGTGAATCACGAGCGCCTGGTGGGCATGCTGGACGGCGTCACACAATGGAAGGAACAGTCGGATGCGATCTTCGACAGAGAGTGCGTGGCTCTCGCAGTAGTCATCGATCGACAGGCCGTCGACGTACTCCATGACGAGATAGGGAAGCCCGTCCGCGGTCGTTCCGCCGTCGAGAAGGCGGGCGATATTCGGGTGCTCGAGCCCCGCGAGAATCTGCCGTTCGCGCCGGAAGCGCTCGACTACTGCACGGCCCGCACGTCCGCCCCGCACGAGCTTGATCGCCACACGCTGCGTAAACTCCTCGCCAGACCGCGTCGCGAGGAATACCTCCCCCATACCGCCGCTGCCGACGATCTCCGTGATGCGGTACGGCCCGATCTCAGTTCCGACGAGGCTCTGCGCCTCTCCCTCATCGATCATCTGCCAGATCGAACGGGAGAGAAACGAGTCCTCGCCGTCATGCTGCGCCAGCAACGACTCGACCTCCGAACGGACGTCGTCGTCACACGATTCGAGTGCGCCTCCACGGAGCTCTGGTGGAAGGTCGGCAAGCCGGTGAAACGTCTCGCGAACCTCCTCCCAGAAGTTCTCGTCGGGAGTGACGGCGCTCATGCGGCGCTCATCGCGCGGCGGAGCCAAGCTCTCGCCATCGTCCACTCACGGCTGATCGTCGCCGCCGAAATCCCGAGCGCCTCCGCAGTCTCGTCGATCGTCAGACCGCCGTAGAACCGAAGCTCGACGATCTTTGCCTGTTGTGGATAAATGCTTCCGAGATTCTCGAGCGCCAGGTCGAGTGCCACGACGTCGAAGTGGCTCGCCTCGCAGACATCGAGCGCGGCATCGATGGAGATCGGAATCAGTTGACCGCCGCGTTTCTCGCTTTTGCGCCGCCGGGCGTAGTCGACGAGAATCCGTCGCATCACCTGCGCGGAGACCGCAAAAAAATGAGCGCGGTCGCGCCACCCGACCTGCCTCTGGTCGACGTACCGCACGTACAGCTCATGCACCAGCGCAGTCGGTTGGAGCGTGTGCCCTTCGCGCTCACGGCCGAGGTGCCGTTCCGCGATCACTCGCAGGCGATCGTAGACGAGATCCAGCAGTTCCTCACGCGCCTCGGGACGGCCGTTGTTCCACTGCAACAGGAGCTCTGTCACGTCTGCCATGGGTAACTAATAATTGTACCTGCGCGCGATGGCGAAAAGCGTGAACAAGGGGTGAAAGGAACGTGAGGACAGTTCCTCGGAGTTCCTCGGGGTTCCTCGGGGTTCCTCGGGGTTCCATTGAGCGCCGCGTAGCGGCTGCCGGATGGTAGCCGGGGGTGCGAAGCGGAGCGGAGCACCCCCGGTAGCCGCGTACCGACCAGTGTGCCGCGTAGCGGTACCGGACAACACACGTGCGTTGCCGCGCAACACCGTAGTGGTCCGGTGCCGGTTTCTGTCATGCCGCTTTGACGGCGTCACGCGCGAATGCGCGTCGCCGACTTATCGTTGTCAGCTCCGTCGCGGAGCGCGAATGCGCGACCAACGCATGTGGCGCGGCCCCTCACCCGGCCTTCGGCCACCCTCTCCCCGCTAAGATCGCGGGGAGAGGGGCAAGTCTCTCTTTCGGTGAATTCTTGGGGAGAGGAGCAACGACTTCGAGCTTCTCATGGTCGCGTGCATCAGGCTCGTCCGCGCCCGGACCCGAGCCCGAGCCCGGTCTTTGACTCTCTCATTCAAACATCTTTACGGGGGCGGTTACCCCAGCACTCCGAACTCCTCCGCCACCTCGACGATCGCAGCAATCGCGCGATCGAGTTGCTCGCGGGTGTGCGCGGCGCTGATCTGACAACGGAGGCGCGCCTGTCCCTGCGGAACTACCGGGAACCCGAAGCCCGACACGTAGATCCCGCGTGCGAGGAGCTCTTTCGACATTGCGATCGCTTTCGCGGTGTCGCCGATCATGATCGGGACGATCGGGTGAATGCCTTCACGGACGCGAACGCCTTTCGCGGTCAGGCCGTCGCGGAAATGCCGAGTGTTCTCGTGAAGCCGTGTAATGAAACTCGTATCGCGCTGCAGCAGATCGATTGCCGCGATCGAGCCCATCACTACTGCAGGCGGCAGCGTGTTCGAGAAAAGATAGGGCCGCGACTTCTGCCGGAGGTATTCGACCAGGACTTTCGGACCGGTGGTGAACCCGCCGTGTGAGCCCCCGAGCGCCTTTCCGAGCGTAGACGTGTAGGCATCGATCTTTCCGAAGACTC
>DASVLC010000341.1:0-27954 GCA_036385045.1 Thermoanaerobaculia bacterium
TCGGCCACCGCATTTGCTCCTGGCTCGATCGGCAACGTCGGACCGGGTTTCGATGTGCTCGCGATCGCCGTAGATGGGATCGGTGATCGAGTCACGGTTGAACTGACGCGCGGCCGATCGAAGGTCCTGGGAGTATCAGGCCGCGACGTGGCTCTCGTCCCGGTCGATGCCGACAAGAACAGCGCCGCAATCGCCGCCAACGCCTACCTGCGGCCGTTCGGTTATCGCGCGCTCATCACTCTGGAGAAAGGGCTGGCCCTTGCCGCCGGCATGGGAGGCAGCGCTGCTTCGAGCGTCGCCGGTGCTTACGCCGCGGCACTCGCGCTCGGACAGGCGCCTGTGATCGACGATGTCATCGCGGCGGCGCTCGAGGGAGAGGTCGCGGTAGCTGGCTGGCATCTCGACAACATCGCGGCGAGCGCAGTCGGCGGGCTGGCGCTGTCGAGAAGCAGCCGGCCGATCGATGTCGTCCGACTTCCAGTAGCCGCTCCCTGGTGGCTGACTCTCGTCACTCCGCACGTACGGATCGAGACAAGGCATGCGCGATCCATCCTTCCCGAGACCGCAGATCGCGGAGTGTGGATCCAGCAGATGGCCAACAGCCTCGGAGTCGCTCATGCGTTCGCCGTGGGAGACGGTGCATTGCTCGCTCGCTCTCTCGACGATCTGTATGCCGAGCCTCTGCGTTCGCCACTCATCCCTTACTTTTCGGAAGTCAAGCTGGCGGCTCTCGCCACCGGTGCATTCGGCTGTTCGATCAGCGGATCAGGTCCGACCGTCTTTGTGGTATCTCCCGACGAGGGAACCGCGCGCGCCTGTGCGGAGTCGATGCAACAGGCGTTTCGGGACGTAGCGTCGGATGCGTACGCGGGACGAATCGCCGAGCAGGGAGTCAGACGTTCGTGACTCAGGAAACTGATGTGAAGCACGCGACGGGCGAATGGCTCGTTTGCCTCTCCTGCGGCTCCTGCTTCAACTCACTCGAGATCCGGTATCTCTGTGACTGCGGCGGTCTGTTGTCCGTCGAACGAACGCTCGCGCGCCATCCCACCTCGACGTTCGATTCGAGGCTGATCTCCCGAGCGCCTCTCGATCGGAGTGGCGTCTGGCGGTTCAGGGAAATGGTGATGGACATCGCGTCGGATAAGGTCATCACGCATCCCGAAGGGTCGACGCGCCTGTACGAGCGAGACGGCATCCTCTTCAAACACGAAGGTGAGAATCCGACCGGCTCGTTCAAGGATCGTGGGATGACGGTGGCGATGACGCAGGCGGTGCGCGTGGGTGCGAGTGCCGTCGCCTGCGCGTCCACGGGAAACACCAGCGCATCGCTCGCCGCTTATGCGGCGCAGGCAGGTCTTCGCGCGATCGTCTTCCTTCCGGCGGGAAAAGTCGCCACCGGCAAACTGGCCCAGACCCTCGCGTACGGCGCAACCTGTCTCGCGGTGCGTGGCGATTTCGACGACGCAATGCGAATCGTGCGAGAGGCGAGCGACCGGCTCGGCATCTACCTCGTGAACTCGATCAATCCCTTCAGGATCGAAGGTCAGAAGACGATCGTCTGGGAGCTCCTGCAGGATCTCGGGTGGAATCGACCCGACTGGATCGTCGTACCGGCCGGGAACCTCGGCAACACGAGCGCATTCGGCAAGGCGCTCATGGAAGCGCTACAGCAGGGTTGGATCGATCGAGTTCCCCGGATCGCTGCCATCCAGGCCCACGGTGCGAATCCATTCTTCCGAAGCTTCCAGGAAGGCTTTGCCACACGTCATCGAACCAGAGCAGAGACGATCGCGAGCGCAATTCGTATCGGTGATCCGGTGAGCCATGAGCGTGCGGTGGCCGCGCTGAAGGCGACGAACGGGGTCGTGGAAGAAGTCACGGACGAACAGATCGTGGCGGCGAAGCGGGAGATCGACCGGATGGGTATCGGCTGCGAGCCTGCATCAGCGGCAACCCTCGCCGGAGTGCGCAAGCTGCGATCGACAGGAGTGATCGGGCCGACCGACAGCGTTGTCTGCATCCTGACCGGTCACCTGCTGAAGGACCCGAGATCGATCGATGAAGCCACGGAGATCATCGAGGTCGACGCGACGATCGAGGCCGTCGAACAGGCGCTCGCGGATTGATGAGGCTCAAAAGACAGACGGACGGCCGAAGCCGCCCGTCTGATCAATCGTCTGCTACCGTTCAGGAAGCCTTCAGGTGCTTGCTGACCAGCGCGGTCATCTCGAACATCGAAACCTGCTCTTTGCCGCCAAACACGACTTTGAGCTTGTCATCGGCGTTGATCATCCGCTTGTTCTGCTGATCCTGCAGACCGTTGGACTTGATGTAGTCCCACACCCGCTTGGTGACTTCACTGCGCGGGATCGGCTCGCTTCCTACGATCGGGGCAAGATCGGCGCTCGGCTGCACAGCCGCCGCGAGTCCCTTACCGCCACCTTTTGATGATGATTTCGTTGCCATCGTCAAACCTCTTGCCTTTCGAATTGCCCGATTCTGTGCTGATTCGTGTATGCCAGTCAAACGGAGCAGGCTCAACCGGGTCAAGCGAGCACCGTGAGAGCGACCCTCGTCACGCCGTCTGCGGCAGCGAAGGACGGTCCATCCGCACCCTGACAATCGCTCGCGCCACCAGGTACAAGGCGAGAAGAATCAGGACGGCCGACGTGATGCCATTCACCAGCGAGACGGGGTCGGATGCACTCGCCAGACTCCCGAGAGTGAGACGAACCAGCGCGTACAGCGTCGTGATCAGCACGAAGAGCATCGGCAGCAGGGTGAACGCAACATTCTGCCGCCGCTGATACAACCAGACGGTGATTGCCAGCAGGGTCAAAGCGGCGAGCAACTGGTTCGACGCTCCAAAGAGCGTCCAGAAACGAACCCACGATCCGGGAGGAGCGAATGCTACGAAGTACACCGGAAGCGCGATGGTCATCAGAGTTCCGGCCAGTGCGCCGAGACGGGATGGAACTCCGAAGAGCTCCTGAACGATGTATCGCCCGAGGCGGGTCGATACGTCGACGGTGTCGAAGACGAAGGTCGAGAACGCCATCGCTCCGAATGTGATCGCAAAGTTTCTGTACTTCTCGCCGATCACGATGGTCATGAACTCCCCGATTCCGTTTCCGTAGATCGTGCCGGGCTTCAACCCTGTCAGATCCTTCTGCGCGACGATCATCACGGTGACCATCGCTATGAGTGCAACGAAAGCTTCCGCCAGCATCCCGCCATAACCGACCGGCTTCATGTGAGTTTCGCGGGCGATCTGTTTCGACGTCGTCCCGGAGCAGACGAGGCCGTGGAAGCCGGAGCAGGCTCCACAGGCGATCGTCACGAACAGGAACGGGTAGAGGAGCCCCGTCATCTTTCCGCTGTCGAACGTCTTGAAGGCATCCTGCTGAATCTCGTAGCCGCCGAAGAAGATCCCGATGACACCCAGCGCGAGCGCGAAGTAGAGAATGAATCCGCCGAGATAGCCACGTGGCTGCAAAAGCGACCAGACCGGCACCATCGAGGCCACGCAGCAGTAGGCCAGGATCAGCAGCGCCCAACTCTTCGCGTCGAGAATGAAGTAGGAGGAGACTCTGGTCCCCAGCCACACCATGACGAACGTCGACGGGACGAAGACCGCGGTCAGCAGCCAGAGGGGCGGATTGAGAAACCGCTGAACCATCCCCATGATCACGGCCAGCGCGAGATAGAAGATGCTCGCGGCCGCGACCGCCCCTCCCGGGTGAAAGTCAGCGGCCACACCGGCCAACTCTTCACTCCCCGTCACGAAGCTCGACGCCGTAATGTCAGCGAACGCGACGATCACATACACCAGGGCGAGCCAGATGAACGCCATCATCGCGATACCCGCGCGCCGGCCGAGATGCTCGCGGGTGACGTCGGCGATCGAACGTGCGCCGTGGCGAACCGAAGCCGTCAGCGCCATGAAGTCGTGGACTGCGCCGATCAGCACCACGCCGAGACCGATCCACAGGAGGCACGGCAACCAGCCAAACTCCTGACAGGCGATGATCGGACCGGCGATCGGCCCTGCCGCTGCGATCGCGGCGAAATGCTGGCCGAACAGGTAGAACGGGCGAGTGGGAACAAAGTCGACCCCATCCTCGAACTTCTTCGCAGGGGTCAGTGCTTCCGGGTCGAGCTGCATCTGGCGCGCGATCCAGCCGCCATACCAGCGGTAGGCGAACGCGATTCCGGCGAGGAACACCACCGCGATCAGCATCAGCTGCATAGCTGAATTCTAAGCAGTAGCGGGGCAGATCTCACAGCACAGAAAACGACAGCCGCTCAGATGCGGTCTCACGACCGCATGGGTCACGACGCCGACGCGAGATCGGCGTATTCCGGATTTCTCTCGATGTACTTCTGAACGAACGAACACTGGGGCACGACGCGCAGGTCGTTCGCTCGTGCATATTCGAGCGCTTGCTTCACGATCTCGTTGGCGAGACCTCGACCCGACAACTCCGGCGGTACCTCGGTGTGGGTCAGAACGATCTCACCCTCATTCCGGCGATAGTCGACGAACGCAGTTCGGCCGTCGATGACGGTCTCGAAGCGTGATTCTTCTTCGTTGTGTCTTACGTGGTTGCTCATAAGGTCACACTACTTCAATAACCGGGCCGCCGCGCTGTCCCAGATGACCGGCTCTCTTGAGATTCGAGCCAGATCGAAACGTTCGATTGCTGTTGCGAGCATCTGCCTGGGCGGAGCAGGGTCAATCCCCCTGATACCGAGAATCTCGAGCGCAGTCCCGAGCGTGTTCCTCACGTGGTCCTGATCCAGCGTCGGCAACGGCAGAGCCCCATCTCGCTTGCCGAGTTTCTGACCGTCACCACCGAGAACGAGCGGCACGTGAGCGTAGATCGGCGTCGGATAACCGAGCGCGCGCTGCAGGACGATCTGACGCCCAGTCGACGGCAGAAGGTCGGCGCCTCGCACAACCTCAGTAACTCCCTGTTCCGCATCATCCACCACGACAGCCAACTGGTAGGCGAAGAGACCATCCGCCCGGCGAACCACGAAATCGCCTGTGTCGATCGAAACATCTTCTTCGAGCGTTCCGAAGATCTGGTCCTGGAAGACTACCTGCCCCTCCGTCACCTTGAAGCGAACCGCTCGCGCAGGACGTCCATCTGGTATCCCCTCGCGGCACGTGCCCGGATACACCAGCTCGCGCCCGGCGGGCGCGGACGCGACGCGCTGCAGGTCCGAACGCGAGCAGGCACAGTCATACACGAGCCGCTGAGCCTCGAGTCGGGCCAGCGTTCTTCCGTACACATCCGTTCGCTCGGACTGTCTGACGACCGGCCCATCTGATTCGAGTCCGTACAGTCGCAAGGCTTGGAGAATCTCTTCGGCCGAGCCCGGGATCACCCGCGGCCTGTCAATGTCTTCCATGCGGACCAGCCATCGGCCGCCGCTCCTCCGCACATGCAGCCACGACGCGACCGCCGCTACCAGACTCCCCATATGCAGAGGGCCCGTGGGCGAGGGAGCGAAACGACCGACTGGCGTTGGCATGTTCAAGAGACCGGCGGAGTCGCAGCCGGAAACACTGATGGTTTCACAACTGCTGACGAACTGAGGAGCCCTGTCCGGATTACCGCTACGCAACACACATGAGAGGTTATGATCCGACCTCATCAATTGGAGGTGCCTATGATCCGTTTCCTTCTGGTCGCCAGTCTGACCTTTCTTTCATTCACCGCGGCAGGACAGCAAACCGCTCTGCTCGAAACGTCCGCCGACCCAACCGTGGAGAGACTCGCGAGCGATCTCTACACCCTTGGACGCATCGCGAGCGTGGCCGAAGATGCAGGAGTCGCCCGACAGCTCATCCTGACGATCGTCGACGAGAACATCCGTACGCTGCGGGTCGCACGTGCCGATGGCACCTACCAGTGGGCTTCCCTGCAGCGCGAAGAAGCCGCACGGGTACGCGATGAAAAAACCATCGAACGCGTGCATACGGAGAGCGAGCTTCGCTACGTCACGATCAGCGGAGACCACGGCTACCGTGTCCTGGTCACTGTTCCGCCCAAGCAGGGGGTGTTCCGAAACAATAATCGCGTATTCGTTCGCAACGTGATCGCTGAAGTGACAGCCTTCGACGGAAAGGTGAGCCGGCACGAGATCCCCGTGAATGCCTGGGTGAATCCAGGCGATTCAACTGGCGTTGCACTGCCGGACATTGGCCGCTCGGTCATTGCGACCGCGGAGCTGGGCGTTGAGAGCGGAGGAAACCGCGCGGTGGCAGAAGTCGCTCTGCTACAGGCAAAGCTCGTCGATGATCCCCTCAACCCGTACTACCCCGCTGTCCAGCGTCTCCTTCAGATCCGACAGCACGCCGCGGAGCGCACGATCAATCGCGGCGCCCTCAAGACCACCGTCGACGAAGCCCTCTTGTCGATGCCGGGCAAGCTGGAAGCACGGGTAGCCGAGCAGGAGCGCGCCGCTGAACAGCGCCGGCAGGCTGTGCTCCTGGGCGAGCTCAAAGGCTCGTTAACGATCGGCGACGCAACGCCCGACGTGCTTTTCGAACTGGAAGAGATCAGGCGGCTACTGGGTGGCACGCTGGACGAACAGGGCGAGGCTCGCGAGCGACTCGCCACGTTGCTGGCTCAGCTCAAACCAGGCGAGCAGCAGCAACTGCACTGAGTGGAGATGACGAGCGCGGTGCCGCTGGCGAGCGGCGCCGCGCAGTCGTTCCGCGGGATAACACGCCTGTCATCCTGAGCCGCCGGAACCCCGAGGGTGGGGACGTGGGCGGGAGGGGCGGAGGACGGTCGAAGGATCCCGTCATCGTACGCAAGGGAGGGCGGTGCTTTCTGCCCGGTCGTCGATCAAGGGATCCCTCTCCGCCCTCCGCCCCTCACGCCCGCACACCCACCCACGGGGCTCCGGCGGCTCGGGATGACAGGAATCCGCGATGACGCTCAGTTGTCATCAGAAGCGCTGCCGCTACCCCAGCGGCTTCACTCCCCAGATCTCCTCCGCGTACTGTCGTACCGTCCGATCGGCGGAGAACCAGCCACTTCGTGCAGTATTGAGCAGCGACATGCGTGCCCATTCCCGCGGCTCGTTCCAGACCGCCTCTGCTCGCCGCTGTGCCGCCAGATAAGACGCGAAATCGGCGCAGTGGAAGTACCGGTCATTCGTCGTCAACAGGTCGGCCAAAGGCGCGAAAACACCACCGCTCATCGAACGGATCGTCTCCACGACACCGCGCAGTTCGGAGTCGGCCTCCACGAGCCGCGCCGGATCGTAACTGCTCTGCCTGAGCGCATCGATCTCACTCGCCGAGTTTCCGAAGACGAACATGTTCTCCTCTCCGACCTGCTCCCGGATCTCAATATTCGCGCCGTCGAGAGTCCCGATGAGAATCCCTCCATTCAAAGCAGCCTTCATGCATCCGGTACCCGAGGCCTCGGTGCCAGCCGTCGAGATCTGCTGTGAAAGGTCGGTGGCGGGAAAGAGCACTTCGGCGCCGCTGACGTCGTAGTTCGGTACGAAGACTACATTCAGCCGCTGCGCGACGTACGGATTGGCGCGAATCATCGCACCGACTTCGTGAATCAGCCGGATGATCAGCTTTGCGGTCCAGTAGCTGGGAGCCGCCTTTCCTCCGAAGATCACCGTCCTGCTGACGCACTCCTCCCCCGCGGACAGCCTGTGATGAAGCGCGATCACGTGCATGACGTTCAGGAGCTGTCGCTTGTATTCGTGCATTCGTTTGATCTGGATGTCGAACATCGAGTCCGGATCGGCATCGATACGATGGCAACGTGCCAGCCATCCCGCCAGCACGCGCTTTCGGCCGAGCCTGACGGCCAGCCAGCGATCGAGGAACGCTGAGTCGCCGGCGAATCGCTCCAGTTCCCGGAGCCCATGGAGATCGTGCTTCCAGTTTTCTCCGATCGCTTCCGTGATCAACTCGGAAAGCTCCGGATTCGCCTGCAGGAGCCATCGCCGCGGGGTTATGCCGTTCGTCTTGTTACTGAACTTCTTCGGAAACAGCCGATGGAAATCGCTGAAGATGCGTGTGGTCAGGATCTCCGTGTGCAGCCGGGCCACTCCGTTGACGGCATGCGAGCCGACGATTGCCAGATTCGCCATCCGCACGGTCTGTGAGCCTTCGTCCACGATCGACAGACGGGAGAGCTTGGCGTCGTCTCGCGGGTGAGCAACCGCCACGACCGCGCAGAAGCGCCGGTCGATCTCTTCGATGATCTGCAGATGCCGCGGTAGCAGGCGTGCGATCAGGTCCTTTGGCCATGATTCGAGGGCCTCTGGCAGAACTGTGTGGTTGGTGTAGGAGAAAACCCGCTCGGACAGCCACCACGCGTGATCCCACTCGAGCCCCTCGTCATCGACGAGTACCCGCATCATCTCGGGGATGGCGATCGCGGGATGCGTGTCGTTGAGCTGAATCGCCACCTGGTCGGGTAGATCCTTCCAGTCGCCGGGATGCTGCTTGCGATAACGGCGAAGCACGTCCTGAATCGTCGCTGACGTGAAGAAGTACTGCTGCTTCAGCCTCAGCTCACGTCCGGCATACTGGTCATCGGACGGATACAGCACTTTGGAGATGTTCTCGCTGCTGTATTTGTCTTCGACGGCCGCTACGTACGCGCCGGCATTGAATTTGTCGAGATCGAACTCGCGGCTCGACTTCGCGGCCCACAGCCGCAACGAATTGATGGTGTCGTTGCGATAACCGGGGACCGCGAGATCGTAGGCCATGGCATAAACGTCCTGTGTCCCGACCCAGCGCATCCGTCCGCGGCCTTCAGCGTCGGTGTACTGCTCCGTCCTGCCGTAGAATTTCACAGGAAAGAGTACGTCGGGTCTCGCGATCTCCCAGGGATTCCCGTAGCGCAACCAGTTGTCGGGATTCTCGATCTGCTGCCCGTCGCGGATCACCTGTCTGAAAATCCCGTACTCGTAACGGATTCCATAGCCGTAGAAAGGCAGGCCGAGCGTCGCGGCAGAATCGAGAAAGCATGCGGCGAGCCGGCCAAGACCTCCGTTTCCGAGACCTGCATCGTTTTCACGCTCAGCCAGATCGTCGAGGCGAAACCCGATCCGATGCATCGCCTCGGCATAGGCACCTTCGGCGCCCAGATTCAGAATGCTGCTCGAGAGAAGCCGTCCAAGCAAAAACTCGAGCGAGAGGTAATAGACGCGCTTTGCGCCCTCACGGTAGTACCTGTCCTGCGTCTCGAACCAGCGGTCCATCAGACGGTCGCGTACCGCGAAAGCCAATGCCTGATAGCTGTTCTCTTCTGTCGCGTTGAACTGATCGCGCGCGACCGAATACATCATTCGGTTCGCGAAGGCATCGATGATCCCCTCCGGGTCGAGACTGCCCGGCCGCGGTTTCGGGATGGTTCGATCGTTCACGCATTCCTCCCTTTTCGCCACAGGTCCAGGGAGAAGCGAAGCAACCTGCGGTGAGTGCGAATGTAACGCACACCGGTGCGATCATCGAGGAAAACGACGGGGGGAGCGTCGAAGGAACTACTTTTCCAGCTCCATCTTCAGTGAGAGGAACTGCAGGAGGTCTTTCGACCCCACCAGGCCTGCGAGCCGATCACCATCCACGACCATGAGCCGCTTCGCACCAACCCGACCCATCTTCGTGAGCGCCTGCATCGCATCTTCCGCCACACCGATCGTGTTGGAGGCATCACACTCGTGAGCAATCGCGCCGACGGTTTGCTGGTCCCACTCCTCGCGCGGCAGTTTCTTGACGTCGTGGGCCGTGACGCATCCGACCAGACGATCGCCCGAGACGACCGGGAAGAACGAATGGTGATGGCGATAGATGTACTCGTCGACCAGCTCCGAGACCGGAATGCTGCGCGAAACCGTGATCGGCGCCGGGTTCATGAATCGAGTCACCGGCTGCCCCTCGAGCATCTGTCGCACGACCACCTGCTGGTACGACATCGTTGCCGCATGGCGCAGGAATGATCCGATGAGCAGCCACCAGATCCCGCCGATGATGTTCCCGGTGATGAGCGTGTAGAACCCCGCACCGATCAGCAGCCATCCGAAGATATTGCCGGCGTTGGATGCGACGCGGGTCGCGGCGCGGATCTCGCCCTTTCTCCACCAGATGATCGCGCGCAGCACGCGGCCTCCATCGAGAGGAAATGCGGGGAGCATGTTGAATACCGCGAGCAGCCCGTTGGTGAATCCGACGTACTGAATGACGCCGACGACTTCGGGCCTCCAGCCGAGCGCCCCCGCCGCGGCGCCAGCCGTGAGAAAGACCACGGAGATCACTACGCTCGCCGCCGGTCCGGCCAGCGCCATGAGCAGCTCCGACTTCGGGCTCGGCGGCTCATCGTGCATCTCGGCGACGCCTCCGAATACGAACAACGTAATTCCCTTGATCGGAATCCCGTACCGCCGCGCGACCACCGAGTGAGACAACTCATGGATCACGACCGAGAGAAAAAGAATGATGGCGCCCGCTGCGGCCATCATCCAGTAGGCGTTGAGAGAGAGGTCGGGGTAGAGCTGTGGAAACAGACCGCGCGCCAGCGACCAGGTCACGAGCGCGAGGATGATGAGAAAGCTCGCGTCAGCACGGACTGCGATGCCCATCAGGTGAAACAGAGTGACGCGACGTCCGAACACACCCCGATTATCTGCAAAGTCCGGCCCCGGTTGTATCGTGAAGCGAGAAAGGGCTCCAGATGAAGGTGCGGATCGTCCTGGTCGAACCGGTGGAAGCGGGGAATGTCGGTGCCGCGGCGCGTGCCATGAAGAACTTCGGCTTCACCGATCTCTGGATCGTCGGAGGCAGGGTGGAGCGAACGGACAACATCTCCGCCTGGTGGGCCGTGGGAGCCATCGACGTCGTCAACGATGCCACCAGAGTCGATACGCTCGAGGAGGCGCTCGCCGACTGCCACCTGACCGTCGCGACCACGGCGGTTCGTGCCCGGCAGGTATACGATCATCTGACGCCCGATACGGTTGCACAGTTCGCGTCCGAACAGCTCGGCGAGGAGCATCGGCTTGCGATCGTTTTCGGACGCGAGACTTCCGGACTCTCGGGAAACGAAGTGATGCTCTGCCAGCGTACAGCGTCAATTCCGACGTGGCCGGAGTTCCCGACGATGAATCTTGCGCAATCGGTCGCAGTCTTCTGCTATGAGCTGGGGAAGGGACTGCGCCCGGCGCCCCTGCCGCGGGACCCGGTTCCTCACCAGCTCCTTCATCGCCTCAACACTCACGCTCGAGCAGTCATGGACGAGGTCGGATTCTTCGGCAGTATGAGTCCCGAAAGAATTTGCGCCGAGCTCAAGGCGATCGTCGGCCGTGCGAGTCCCAGCACACGTGAGGCTTCGCTCCTGCTTGCGCTGTTGCGTTCGATCGAGCGTCGCATTCGATGACGTGCTATTGCTACGAGCCCCCGCCTGTGCTGAAGTGACCGCACCCGCGTATATTGAGAGACGACGGATGTCCAGCCTCTTCACACCCCTGACGATTCGCTCGGTTACATTTCCTCATCGAATTTTCGTCTCGCCGATGTGCCAGTACTCGAGCACGGACGGGCTGCCGAACGAGTGGCACATGGTGCACCTCGGCAGCCGCGCGGTGGGTGGGGCAGCCCTGGTGCTGGTGGAGGCAAGCGGCGTCTCACCCGAGGGACGAATCACCGCATGGGACAGCGGCATCTGGTCGAGCGCACACGCCGACGCATTCCGCCCGATCGTCGACTTCATCCATGCACACGGATCGATCGCCGGGATTCAGCTCGCACACGCCGGAAGGAAAGCGTCGACCGGGAAACCGTGGCGCGGTGGCGCGGCAATCTCCGAGGGGCCGGATTCGTGGCAGACCGTCGCGCCGAGCGCAATTCCGTTTCGCCCAGGTGATCCGATCCCCCACGCACTGACTGTCAACGAGATCGACGGCATCGTCGAACAGTTCGCCGCATCGGCTCGCTACGCGTTGAGCGCGGGTTTTCGCGTTGTCGAAGTTCATGCCGCGCATGGCTATCTGCTCCACGAGTTCCTGTCGCCTCTCTGTAACGTTCGCGACGATGAGTACGGCGGATCACTCGAGAACCGGATGCGCCTCACGTTGCGAGTCGCCGCCGCCGTCCGCATGAACTGGCCCGAAGAGCTTCCGCTCTTCGTTCGCATCTCCGCGACAGATTGGGCTACCGGCGGATGGGATCTGGAGCAGTCGATCGTACTGGCAACACGTCTCCGCGATCTTGGAGTCGACCTGATCGACTGCTCGAGCGGCGGAGCTGTCGTCCATGCGAAGATCGAGCTCGGCCCCGGCTATCAGGTGCCCTTCGCAAGAGCGGTGCGTGAGGGCGCGTCGATCATGACCGGCGCGGTGGGACTCATCACCGAGGCGCGGCAGGCAGAGGAAGTCATTGCGAGCGGCTCTGCCGACGCGGTTCTGCTGGCGCGTGAACTGCTGCGCGATCCGTACTTTCCGCTGCATGCTGCCGCCGCCCTGGGGGCGCAGATCGAGTGGCCTGATCAGTACCTTCGTGCGCGTTGAGACAGGAAGCCTATACTCGCCAGATGCGTTTCGCGGTCTCCGAGTATGTTCGATGGGAAGACATCGATGCCGCCGGGATCATCAACTACCAGGCGTACCTCCGTTTCTTCGGCCTCGCCGAGGCGGAGCTTTTTCGTTCGTGCGGACTCTCCTACAAGACGCTGTTCGAGGAGATCGGCATCTGGCTTCCCCGCGTACACGTCGAGTGTGACTTCGTTCACCCGGTAACGCTCGACGAGTTGCTCGTCGTCGAGGCGTTCTTCGGCGACATCGGGCGAAGCGCCATCCACATCCATTTCGAGGTCTCGCGGAAGGACCAACCAGGCATCGTTGTCGCGACCGGCAAATACGTCCTGGTGAGTGTCCGCAAGGGCGAGTTCAAGCCGGTGCCGGTGCCGGATACCGTGCGCGAGCGCATCGCCCCTTATGTGGATTCACGGCAAAAAAACGTTTAGACTTTGACCCCATCTATGAGCCTTGAGATTTCTGACCTCCGCAAGGGGGTGCGTTTCAACTGCACGCACCCACTCAATGCGTCGTTCAACGGCTGGGAGGTGACTCTGTCGAATCTCAGCCTCGGCGGAGCCCAGATCGTTCATGCAGAGCCGGTGAAGATCGGAACTCGGAGTCGAATTACTCTACCCACCGAGGACGGCCCCGTCTCGATCGGCGCTCAGGTAATCTGGTGCCGGCTGGCTCAGAGCGAAGGGAAGCTTCTTTACCGCACCGGACTGAAGCTTGCCGCGGCAGAGCCGCGGTTCGCGCTTGCTCTCAACGCGATGATTCGCAATGGCAACGCGCAGGCGGATCGGGAATCACTCGAGAGAAAGCGGGAACGCGCACTCGAGCGTGAAGAGCAACTGGCTCGCGCGAAGGTGAGCCCCCTGCCTTCGGCGCTGCCGCACCCATAGCGTGCAGGGGTTGCGTCTCAGAAGCCGACGAAGTTTGGCTCGGGATGAATCTCGACGCCGAATCGTTCACGCACACGCTGCTGAATCAGGCTCACCAGCTCGCTGATTTCGGCCGCGCTGCCATCCCCGCGATTGATCAATGCCAGCGTGTGCTTCGATGAGATGCCGACGTTCCCGTGGGAAAACCCTTTGCGGAAGCCGGCCTGCTCGATCAGCCAGGCAGCCGAGAGCTTGACGCCGTCATCGGCCGTGAAGTGCGGCGCATCGGGAGCCTTTCTCAGGAACGCTTCGAACTCGACCGCGGTGAGGATAGGGTTCATGAAGAAGGATCCGTCGCTGCGGCTGTCCGGGTCGGCCGGGTCGATGACCATCCCTTTGCGCTTCCTGATTCCGATGACCGTGTCACGAACTCTCTCGAGGTCGTGCAAGGCCACGCCGCTTTCCACCAGAGCCTTCCCCAGTTCCGGATACCGGATGATCGCCGCACCGCCGCGTCGCAGTCGAAACGTCACGGAGAGAATGATGAAACGGTCAGGTTCGGCGTTCTTGAACCGGCTCGAGCGATATCCGAACCGGCAGTCGTCGTTCGTGAACCAGACGACGACTCCCGTCGTTCGGTCGAGCGCCTCGACTCTCGCGATCGTCTCGCTCACGTCCTGCCCGTAGGCGCCGACGTTCTGGATTGGTGTCGCCCCGACCAGTCCCGGTATTCCGGAGAGACATTCGATACCGGCCCAGCCCTTCCGTCCAACGTGTTCAACGAAGGGGTCCCACGCTTCGCCGGCAGCGGCTTTGACCATGACGAAGTCATCGCTTTGACTCTCGAGCGTAACTCCACGCAGCCCTATCTGCAGGACCAGCCCTTCGAAGCCTTTGTCCGCGATCAGGAGATTGCTCCCTCCACCGAGGACGAAGACCGGCAGTCCGCGCGAGCGAGCCCAGTCGAGTGCGAGAACGATCGTGTCGCTGTCCGAAGCCTTCAGGAAGTAGCGTGCGGGGCCACCGATACCGATCGTGGTGAGTGGAGCGAGCCGAACATCCTGCTGCAGGCCGTCAGGATCCGGAGGAAGGGAGCTCGCGTTCATGCGCTGCTAGGATATCGCGCATGCTGACATCTCCCGCTGCCGTAATCGCCGTCCTAGCCGCGGTCGCGGCGTTCTTCTTCTGGCTTGAACAGAAAACGGGGTGGAAACTTTTCACGATCTTCCCGCCGCTTCTGTTCATCTATTCGACGCCGCTGATTCTCAGCAACACCGGCATCCTTCCGAATGCCTCTCCCGCGTACGATGTGCTGAATCAGTTCGGCCTTCCTGTTTTCATTACGCTTCTGCTCCTGTCGGTCGACGTCGGCGCAGCGGTCCGGATCATGGGCAAGGGCGTATTCGTGATGATGCTCGGCACTGTCGGCGTGATCGTCGGTGCACCGGTCGGCTATTTCGTCGTGCATCGATGGCTTCCGCCGGACGCATGGAAAGGATTCGGAGCCCTCGCGGGAAGCTGGATTGGCGGGACCGGCAACATGGCCGCGGTTGCCGGCGGCCTCGACATATCGCCAGAGATCTTCGGGCTCGCAGTCCTGGCCGACAACGTCGTCTACGTCATCTGGCTGCCAATCCTCCTCGCATCGAAATCGTTCGCGGAACGCTTCAACCGCTGGGCGCGAGTAAAGGAAGATCGCGTCGCAAAAATGGAAGCGGCCGCCGCGGTCGAAGCCTCGAAAAAAGCGGAGGAGCCATTGCTTCTGCGTCACGTTCTCTATCTTGCCGCTCTTGCGCTCGGAGTTACCGCGCTCGCCGGCTGGATCGCGCCGCAGCTACCGGTGATCGAGCCGATTCTCTCGACGTCGACCTGGCGCGTGCTGATCGTGACTACTCTCGGGCTCCTGCTGTCGTTCACTCCGGCCAAACACATTCCGCGATCTCATGAGCTGGCGATGGCGATCGTCTACGTCTTCGTCGCGGGCATGGGCGCGCGGGCATCTCTGGCCGGACTTGCCGACGCTCCGGCGTTTCTGCTCGGAGCCTTCATCTGGATCTTCATCCACGGCGCCTTCTGCCTCGCCGGCGCCTGGCTGTTCCGCGTCGATGTGCACAGCGCGGCAATCGCCTCCGCTGCGAATGTTGGCGGCGCAGCGTCGGCTCCAGTCGTGGCCGCCTATCACCGTGAGAGTCTCGTCCCCGCCGCGATCCTGATGGCGCTGCTCGGCTACGCGTTCGGCAACTACGGCGCGTTTCTGGCTGCACGCCTCTGTTACTGGGTCGCCGGCTGAATCGTCAACGGAAAAGGGCCGTCCCCGCGTTGGCGGCGACGGCCCTGAGTCATCTCCGGTATCGATATCAGCCGATGTTGCGTATCAGCCGCTTGACGAACGGCGCAAGGACCACCGCGATCGCCCCGGCAACCGCAACGTAGATCCCGACGTTCCAGAACAGCGCGGACGGTGTGAGAGTCTCCAGGCGTCCCGCGAAGAGGCCGGCAAAAAGGTTACCGAGCGCGGAGGCGACGAACCAGACGCCCATCATCTGGCCTACCCGATCGCGAGGCGCGAGCTTCGTGATCGAGGACAGACCGACCGGCGAGAGGCTCAACTCGCCCACCGTATGGAAGAAGTAGGTGACGACGAGCCAGGCCGGCGTGACCTTGTTGTCGATGCTGGCGTTGGCCGCTCCCCACGCGAGAACGAAAAAGCCTGCGGCGAGACCGAGGAGGCCGAGCGCAAACTTCATCGGAATCGAGGGATTCGCATTTCGTCTCGCAAGCCAGGTCCAGAGCCAGCCGAACACCGGCGCGAAGATGATGATGAAGAACGGGTTGACGTTCTGGAGCCAGCTCGCCGGCATCTCCCAGCCAAAAACCACGCGGTCCGTGAGGTCGTAGGCGAACAGGTTCATCGACGAGCCTGCCTGCTCGAAGCCCGACCAGAAGATCGCGGCGAGAATGAAGATCCAGAAAATCACGCCGAGCTTCTTCTGCTGTTCCGTGTCATAGCCGGCGAAGAAGATCAGATAGACGAAGTAGAGAATCGCCAGAACGATGATCGTGTAGCCAAGCCCCTGCGCGAACTGCTGGATGGTAATCCCGACGATGCCGGTACTCATCGCCCAGGCGAAGATCGCGGTGAGTACGGCGGCACCGGTGAAGACGAGGTAGAAGTTCCTCGCCCGTCGCGAGATGACTTCCGGTGGCTCACCGGTGTTCAGCTCACCTGCACCGAGCAGATGCCGCTCACCGAGCTTGTACTGGATCAAGCCGGCGACCATTCCGATTCCGGCCAGCGAAAAGCCCCAGTGCCAGTTGTACTGCTCGCCGAACAGGCCGCAGAGCGTCGGACCTGCCAGCGCTCCGATGTTGATGCCCATGTAGAAAATCGAGAAGCCGGCATCCCGGCGAGCTCCCCCTTCGGGATAGAGATCGCCAACGATCGCACTGACGTTCGGCTTCAAAAGCCCGGTGCCGAGGACGATCAGAATCAGACCGAGATAGAAGGTCGCAGTCATCGGGATGGCCATGCTGAAGTGCCCGGCCGCGATGATGCAGCCGCCGACGAAGACGGCTTTTCTCTGTCCCCAGATCTTGTCCGCTACCCAGCCACCCGGGAGCGAGAGGAGATAAACGAGCGAGGTGTAGAGACCGTATACGGCGGCCGCCTGCTCGACCGGCATCTCCATGCCGGGGTTGTCGCCCGTAACCGCGGCGACCATGAAGAGCATGAGAATCGCTCGCATACCGTAGTAGCTGAAGCGCTCCCACATCTCGGTGAAGAACAGCGTCGCGAGACCGCGAGGATGTCCGAACCACTTCTCGCCCGTCGCTCCTGCAGCAACCGTCATCTGAACGTTCTCCTCTGTTTCATGGCCGCAGAATCACACCAGTCGAACCTGGACCCCGCCATTGATGGCGCCACAATAGGAGATTCCGGCGGACACGGCAATGCGCAATCCGTCAGAACGTTTTCCAGTGAGCCTCATCACGGCCGGCACCGCCGACGAACATTCTCGAAATGCCCGAATCGGAGTACGCCCAGTCGTGGCTGATGCCCGTCACCATGAGCGATTCGTCGGGACAGAGCTCTCCGAGTGCGAGGCCAAGCGTCTGCAGGTCGGTCCTGTCGTCGGACTGGATCACGAAGGTCGACTCGAACGGCAACTCGACCACGACCCCGAGGCGTTCGAGCGCGTCGCGCAACTCGGAATAGTCCGCGCCCGGTGTCAGGCTGTGCCGCACGAGGAGGAAGTCTCGTCTCCTGGTGAACTGCGTGCAGGCGACCAGCAGCCGGGACTCGGGGGCCATCTGGGCGCGCAGATACCGAACCAGCGGTGCAGCGTGACGACCTTCAGGCAGAAACACCTGCCAGCTCTGGTCGAAGTTCGGCTCGGCTCCGAGCTTGCGCATCACATGGGAAACCTCGACGTTGAGGTCACCTTCGAAGCAGATCTGGAACAGCCTGATCTCACCCATCGCCCCTACCCCCCAAGTCAAGCGTCCACGTCGCTGTGATGGAACAGGGAGAATGGTAGCGGGAGAGGAGCCGAGGAGCAAGAGCGGTCAGACAGAACCGTCGGTGGATGCGCCGCTCGAACCGGGAGAGACGCAGCGGTCGGCTGCGTCTCTCAGTGAATCACGACGCGACTCTTACTTCACCAGTCCGAGCTCCGTCAGAAGCCAGGCGTAATCATGGGCGTCCTCGCGGAGCTTGTCGTAGCGACCGGAGGCGCCACCATGACCGGCCCCCATGTTGACCCGCAGCAGCAGGACGTTGGGGTCTGTCTTGTGTGCACGCAGCCTGGCGACCCACTTCGCAGCTTCCCAGTACCCGACCTGGCTGTCATTGAGAGAGGTCCGAACGAGAATCGCCGGATACTCTTTCTTCGCCACGTTCGAGTAGGGGTCGTAGCTCTTCATGTAAAAGTAGGCGTCCTTCTCGTTGGGGTTGCCCCACTCGATGTACTCCTGGGTCGTCAGCGGCAGCGAGGAATCGAGCATCGTGTTGATCACGTCTACGAACGGGACGTAGGCCATCACCGCCTTGAAGAGGTCGGGTCGCAGGTTGACGACCGTACCCATGAGAAGGCCGCCTGCACTCCCCCCCTGAATCGCCAGCTTCTCCTTTGTCGTATAGCCGTTTTTCACGAGATGGTCCGCCACGTCGATGAAGTCGTGGAACGTGTTCATCTTCGCCATCATCCGGCCCTGTTCGTGCCATTCCTTCCCCATCTCGCCGCCGCCTCGTATGTGGGCGATCGCGTAGACCACGCCCCGATCGAGAAGCGAAAAGCGATTCGAACTGAATCCGTTCTGCATCGCCGCACCGTACGAACCGTAGGCGTAGAGCAGGAACGGGTTCTTGCCGCGAGGTTTCAGATCCTTGCGGTAGACCATCGCCACGGGGACCTTCGCGCCGTCCCGCGCGGTCACGAAGAATCTCTCGACCTTGTACTTCGCAGGATCGTAGCCACCGAGCACCTCGGTGCGTTTCAAGAGCGTCTGCTTTCTGGAATCGAGGTCGTAGTCGTAGACGGACTGCGGGGTGATGTACGACTGGTAGCTGTAGCGGAAGGTGGTGGTGTCGAACTCGCGGTTCGCGCTGCCGTATACGGCGTAGGCCGGCTCCGGGAATCTGACGCGATGTGACTTCCCACCTTCGCGAAGATCGTAGATTTCGAGCTGCGTGAGCCCCCCCTCGCGCAGCCGCACGACCATGTGACTGGCAAACAGGTCGAGCGACTCGATACGTACGGGTTTCCGGTAAGGAACGAGCTCTTTCCAATTCTCCTGACCGTACGACTCGACCGGCGTGGTCACGATCCGGTAGTTGATTCCGGCATCGTTCGTCATGACGTAGAAGAAATCGCCACGGTGATCGGCGTAATACTTGTGGTCGGTCTTCCGCGGAACCATGACGACCGGCTCTGCGTCGGGAGTGGAAGCATCGAGCAGCCGCACTTCGTTCGTCGTCTTGCTGTCGGAGTTGAGGAAGATCCAGTCGCCGCTGCGGGAACGATTCAGCCAGACGTCGTACAGTTCGTCCGTCTCTTCGAACAGCAGTTCGTGCTCGCTCGAACCGATCCGATGCCGGAAGACACGGTCCTGACGCTTCGCGTCGTTCTCGACTGTGTAGAAGAGCGTCTTCCCGTCACGCGCCCACTCGACCGAACCGACCTTCTCGGCAATCCCCTCGATCACCGAGCCGGTGCGCAAGTCCTTCACGTGCAACTTGTACTGCCGATAGCCATTGTCGTCCGTGGTGAACGCCAGAAGGTTCGTGTCGTCACTGACCTCCATCGTCCCGACTGACATGAAGCTCTTTCCTTCAGCGAGCTGGTTGACGTCGAGCAGAATCTCTTCGTCGGCATCGACCGTCCCCTTCTTCCGCGCATGGATCGGGTACTGCTTTCCTTCGATCGTACGCGTGTAGTAGAGGAAGCCATCTTTACGATACGGAACCTGCATGTCCGTCTGGCGAATGCGTCCCAGCATCTCCTGATAGAGCTGCTCCTGGAGTTGCCCAGTCGGCTTCATCACGAGATCGGCGTACGCATTCTCGGCGTTGAGGTAGGCGACGGTTTCGGGGCTGGTTTTCTCCCGGAGCCATCCGTACTCGTCCGTCCTTTCATCGCCGTGAAGCGCGACCGTAACCGGTTGCTTCTTCGCGACAGGTGGCACGGGCCGTTCGGCGGCGGAGACACTGATTGCAGAGGTCATGATCAGAAGAAAAGAAAGTGCAGTCTTCAATGTTCAGCTCCAGCTGCACGGCCGATTCTGAACGTGCAGAAAAGACGCCTGATGCTAAGCCGAATTCCCGAGCAGTTCAGTGATGGGAGACGAAGCGTCACCGATTCGTCTCCGGGGATGGCGGCACGTCGATCAGGCGCGCACTCCATGGACAACCCGACAATCTCGTCGTCCACCGACTTCGACAGATTTCTCGTGGCGCGACGATCTTCCAAAGCACGAAAGGCGAAGCAGCCGCACTCGCTAAGCCCTGAGGGTTACGGAGTACACAGCATTGCCAGGCCCCTCGCAATGCCCGCCCACCCGCCCGCTCGGGGTGACATCTGTCAGAGTCCTGAAGGTGGGGAAAATGGGGGCGGGTCTATGTTGAAACGCCACTAGTCGGCCGCATCCTCTACGCGCCCTTGAGATGCGAGTGAAGGGTCTGCATGTTCCCGCACTCGCGACACCAGAAGTGGATCGAGTCGCGCCTCGCCCATGGATTCTGCGCGTCGCAGACGGGACACTCAGTGTCGCCCGGAAGGATGGGGCGTTCGCACTCGTCGCAGGCGAGAGGCTTGCCGATCGCGTTCCCATCATCCTCGCAACTGATCGCCCTGCACTTCGGGCATCGCCAGCAGACAGCCATCGTGACCCGCTTCTTCGAGATTAGTTTCCGTGATTATAAATCATAACTGAATTTTATACATACATCATACATGGGTGGTCGTCCTCGAACCTCTCGAGGGTGGCCGCACGCGCATCATCTCGAGAAATCGTGCACGCTTTCCGGCGAGTGCGGCTGCGATTCTTTGCTACCTGCTCGTCGATCCGGCTCACTTCATCTTCGAGCGCAACTGGCTCCGGACCGTCGCATCGCGGGTAGAACGTCAGACGGCATCACTCGCCTGAGAGCGCGCAGCAACGCGCCGACGTGAAAAGGCTGCCTGGCGCAAGACTGGCCCTGCCCGCACCGTTCCCACCGGTCAGGTGCGCGCCGCCTTCGCCCAGGCATCCTTCAAGGTCGCGGTCCGATTGAACACCAGCGATCCTCTCTTCGAATCGTAGTCGACACAGAAATAGCCGAGACGTTCGAACTGATAGCGGGTCATCTCTGCGGCTTCGGCAACGGAAGGCTCGATGCGGGCGTTCTTCACAACCTCCAGCGACGCCGGGTTGAGCTGCGTCAGAAAGTCCCCATCCTGCTCAGGGTCTTCCACTGAAAAGAGGCGGTCATAAAGCCGAACCTCGCATTCGAGTGCGTGTGAGGCGGACACCCAGTGCAGCGTCGCCTTCGGCCGACGACCATCGGGAGCATCACCGCCTCTGGTGGCGGGGTCACAGGTGGCACGCAGCTCAACGATCTCGCCCTGATCGTTCTTGACGACGCCGGTGCAGGTAATGAAATAGGCACTCCGCAGTCGCACCTCGCGTCCTGGAGCCAGGCGAAAGAACTTCTTCGGCGGCTCTTCCATAAAATCCTCACGCTCGATGAAGATCTCGCGCGAGAAAGGAACCTTTCGGTTACCTGCTGAAGGATCGTCGGGAAGGTTAGGCGTCTCGAGCTCCTCCGTCTCTCCCTCGGGGTAGTTTTCGATCACGACCTTCAGAGGATTGAGAACCGCCATGACTCGCGGCGCCGTCCGGTTGAGGTCCTCACGAACGCAGAACTCGAGCAGTCCTGCGTCGATCACGTTCTCACGCTTCGCAACGCCTACCCGGTCGGCGAAGTTGCGAATTGATGCCGGCGTATAGCCGCGACGCCGCAGTCCGGCGATGGTCGGCATACGAGGATCATCCCATCCGCGAACATGCCCTTCCTCGACCAACCGAAGCAGCTTGCGCTTCGACATCACCGTGTAGTTGAGGTTCAGCCGCGCGAACTCGTATTGCCTCGGACGCGAGGGGACCGGCAGATTATCGATCAGCCAGTCGTAGAGGGGGCGATGCGCTTCGAACTCGAGCGTGCAGATCGAATGCGTGATTCCCTCGATCGCATCTGATGGAGGATGCGCGAAGTCGTACATCGGATAGATGCACCACTTGCTGCCGGTGCGGTGATGATCCTCATGCCGGATACGATAGAGCACCGGATCACGAAGGTTCATGTTCGGCGATGCCATGTCGATCTTCGCGCGCAGAACATGAGCTCCGTCAGGAAACTCGCCCGCCCGCATCCGCCGCAGAAGATCGAGGTTCTCCTCCACGCTGCGATCACGGAACGGCGAGTTGGTCCCCGGCTCCGTGAGCGTTCCACGGTGCTCCCGGATCTGATCGGCCTGAAGACTGTCGACATAGGCCTTCCCCGCGGTGACCAGCACCTCGGCCCACTCGTACAACTGATCGAAGTAGTCCGAGGCATGGAGAGGCTCACCGCCTGCGAACTCGAACCCCAGCCAGCGGACGTCCTCGACGATCGCGCGTGCGTACTCGGCCTCTTCCTTCTCCGGGTTCGTATCGTCGAAGCGCAGATTGCACTTCCCGCCATACTCCTGTGCGATACCGAAGTTCAGACAGATCGACTTCGCATGTCCGATGTGAAGATAGCCATTCGGTTCGGGCGGGAACCGAGTAACGATCGCGCTGTGCTTTCCTTCGAGAAGATCCGTCGCGACGATCTCGCGGATGAAGTCGAGAGATCTGGCCGCAGTCTCGGTGGTAGTCATATGGACTGCTTATATATCGCCGGAGCGCCGGGCAATTCCCGTCCCTCATGAAATCCGCTGCTTCAGCTGCCAGCCGGGTGCGACCCTCTTCTATTTCAGACGGGCATCGCGGACCGTCAGTCCGGGCCCGGATGAGAGGGGCATCGCCCGGCAGGCGAATCTGCTGTCGCGTCCGACCCTTCGGACCGGACGATGCGGCCGCCGTTCCTGTAACGGAATCGAATCAACAACGACGGCACGCTTGACCGGCTGCAGAAACCCCCGTAGGTTCGAATGTTATGAGACCCGGTTCAGCTCCGCGCTGGAGGATAGTGCTCGCGTTCGCGGTACTGATCGTTGCGCGCCGAACCGTGGCTGACGATCTGGACGAGATCGTACGCCTGAATCGCGAGATCACGGTTGCCACGTGGACTGGAGACGCGGTGTGGTTCGAAGAGAATGTCGCTGACGACTACGTTCTCGTCACACCCAGCGGCGTCCCCTACACGAAGCGAGACGTCATTCGAGAGGTTTCGACGCCCGGGTTGAAGATGAATCCCTACGAGCCGGTCGAGGTGCAGGTCCGTCTTTACGGTGACTCCGCGATCGTAGTCGGCCGCATCATGCAGCGCTTCACGATCGGCCGGGTGCGCTACGCCAATGATCTCCGCTACACCAGCGTCTACGCGAAGCGGCGGGGCAGGTGGCTGCTGGTCGGAGGACATACCTCGAACGTCGCGGTAGGACATTGAGTCCTCAACTGCGAATCTGTCGGGTTACGACTCCACGGTGGTGAGGGATCGCAGCACTCGGTGCACGCGCACTCGCTGGAAGTGCCAGACGACCCCTGCGGCAATCGGAAGGCACGTCGCAACGAGCAGCCACCTGGCGACTCCCTCGATTCCAGGATTCAGTCCCAGCCAGATCTGCAGGTTCAGGGCAACGACTTCCAGGTCGTTCATCAGCGCCCCACCCTTTCCCTCTCGATACCAGCTGAGGAAAACGGCGTCGTGATTCAGACGCCAGGCAAAGAGGGCGCTGTGAATCAGGACGAAAAACGCCACGAAAGCCGCCGCTGGACGTTCGAGCAGAGGCACCCGCCACCCCACTCCAGCCACGGCCCGGTAGAACATGATCCCCGCCAGAACCAGCTCACCGACATGTCCGGCGGCGGCGAAGACGATCTCACGCCGCCACTCTTTCGTGACGCACAGCAGCCACAACCCGCCGACGATAAACACCAGCACCAGAGCGTTTCGGTTCCCCCGCAACAGCCAGGCGGCCCACGCGAAGCCCACTCCGATCGCAACCGCGATCGAAAGTCGAAATGCTCCATGGTGCGTCAGCCCTCCGCCATATACGAAGTCGAAGGCCGGCAGAGAGGGATATCCCATCAGCCAGCCGGCGATGGCGTGTCCGAGTTCGTGGAACAGCGTCACCAGCATCGAGAACACAAAGCGCGTCCACGGCATCGCGTAGGTGATGAGTGCCAGTGCCAGTCCAATGCTGAGCACCCTCACCTCGGTTCCGCCTATACGCCCATCTGCGATTCTCTCGATCTCCTGCGGGACGAATCGAGGCGCCGGGAGCCCCGCATTCGCCATTCTCGCGAAGATCACCCCACAACGGAGACACTCCTCCGATCCCTCGGGCACCTCGGCCCTGCATTTGGGACACAACACGAAGACATTATGATCCTCCTCAACAAGAGGGATACGCAGGTCGCGGAACACCTGCACGGTCCGGGGCGCAGGCAGAGCTCTCTTGCGTCGCGGTGTCCACCAAAGGCGCAGTGACCCCCGGAAGAAGGAGCATCGCATGACGATCGATGATCGATCCTCGGGCCATGGAAGACCAGCGTCGCAGTGGCTGATCTACGGAGCCACCGGGTACACCGGTGAGCTGATCGCACGCGAGGCCGTACGCCGCGGACACAAACCGGTCCTCGCCGGACGGAACCGGGAGGCCATCGAAACCCTCGCGGACGAACTTGCCTGTGAGAGTCGTCCGTTTGCCCTCGAGGCTATCGATCTTTCAGGCATCGGCCTCGTGTTGCACTGCGCCGGGCCCTTCATACACACCAGCCGCCCGATGGTGGACGCCTGTCTCGAGGCCGGAGCACACTATCTCGACATCACCGGCGAGATCGCAGTCTTCGAATCGATCTTCGCACGCGACGCAGAAGCGAGAGCGCGCGGGGTGGTGCTGCTCCCGGGAACAGGCTTCGACGTCGTTCCTACCGACTGTCTAGCCTCCATGCTGGCCTCCCGGATGCCGGACGCCGCCGAGCTCTGGCTCGCCTTCGATTCGCGGGGAGGGATCAGCCGCGGGACTCTGAAAACGATGATCGAGGGGGCGCAGTCTGGCGGCGCGATACGGAGCAAGGGGAGGATCAAGGCGGTTCCGCATTTCTGGGACGTCCAGGAGATCCCATTTGAGAGCGGAACCAGAACTGCCGTGACGATCCCGTGGGGAGACATCGCATCCGCATTTCGGACCACACGGATTCCGAACATTCGCGTCTACATGTCGCGCTCGCCGCGGGCAATCCGCTCGGGCCGCCGGACCGCAAAGCTGCTTCCGATGCTCCGGCTCGGGCCGGTCAGAAAACTACTGCTTCGCCTTGCGGATCGGCAGCAGGGACCTTCGGCGGAAGTCAGAGCTACCGCACGGGTGGAACTCTGGGGCCGTGTCGCCAACGATCGAGGTGAGGAACTGACGATGACGCTCTCAGTCGCGGAGGGCTACAGATTCACGGTGCTGTCGGCGCTCGCGGCGGTCGAGCGGATTCTCGCCGCGCCAGCCATCTCTGGTGCGCTGACGCCCGCCCTGGCATTCGGTCCCGACTTCGTGAAAGAGATCGAAGGCACACGAGCGGGTGAATGAATCGGTTGTCGCAGGGAACCGACTCACGTGGGGGGAGAGCAGAATGCTTCGCATGAGACGGATGCTGCCGATACTTTCGATTCTGTTTGTTCTCGCCTGCACGACCACGACGCAGGAGCCTCTGGCGACGAAGATCGATGCGATCCTGGCCGCGCATCCGGATCAGACGATCGCCATCGCCTGGACCGAGCTCGACGAAGAAAGATCGCTTCTCCGGAACGAGCGGGAGATCTTCCATGCCGCGAGCACCATGAAAGTGCCGGTGATGCTCGGTATTTTCGAGGCAATCAGCCGGGGCGATCTGCGACTCGACCAGTCCGTAACGGTGAGAAACAGGTTCGTCAGCATCTACGACGCTTCCGGGTATGCCCTCGACCCCGACTCGGATTCAGATCCCGAGATCTATGCTCGGGTCGGAACCGAGATGCCGCTGGAAGAGCTCGTCAGGAGAATGATTGTCCTCAGCTCCAACCTCGCGACCAATCTCACGATCGAGTTGATCGGCGCTCCTCGCGTCATGGCACTGATGAAAGAGATCGGCGCCCATGATGTCCAGGTCCTTCGGGGTGTGGAAGACCAGAAAGCTTTTGACGCCGGAATGAATAACACCACGACAGCTCATGACCTGATGCAGATCTTCCGCACGCTGGCGGAAGGGAGGGTGATCTCCCCCGATGCGTCAGCAAAGATGGTCGAGATCCTGCTGGCCCAGGAGCATCGGCAAGGGATCCCTGCAGGAGTGCCCGCGGGAACGAGCGTCGCGCACAAGACGGGGTCCATTACCCGCATCTCGCATGACGCGGGAATCATCACCCGTCCCGATGGCTCGCGATACGTTCTGGTGGTTCTGACGCGTGGCTTCGAGGACGGCCGCGAGGCACAGCGGGTGATCGCGGAGGTGTCACGGGTAGTCTGGGATTCACGCTGAATGCGCCCAATTCAGGGAGCGGGCTCGGGTGCGGGCTCGGGCTCGGGAAAAGGGTTGAGCCGCACGCACGTTTTAGTCGTGATGAGCCGAGGGGCGAAGATCTTCGGCTCCCGCGAGAAGGCCGACCAGCTGACCGGGATCATGGATGATGATCGGGAGGTGCTGAGGGCAGATACGGATCGTCCCGCCTCGATACTCCATGGAGATGAGAGGAACACGATCTGAGCCGGTTTCACAGACGAGGCAGATGGCAGGCGAGTCGTTCATGCGGAGCATCATGCTCCGCCGGATCCTGCACTGCTATGAGGAATGTCATGCGCCGCCGCGACTGGAGGCGCTGGCCGGCGGCGAAGGCGGCGGTTGGCGCAAGCCAACCAACCCGCCGTAGGGCCTGGTGGGAACCGCTGACTAAGGGTTCTCGCTCACCGGCGTCTCAACGATCGGTGTCTCAGCGACGAGCTCGTCCATGTCGATATCGTCATCCGGACCCTCTTCGCCGGTCTTACGCTGCGCTCGCTTCTCAGCCTTCAACTGCTGGCGCTCGCGCTTGGCCTGTTCTCTCTGACGTTTTGCGAATGAAACCTGCGGTCTACCCAATAGGACCTCCCAGACTCGGCTCGGTGAGTGGCCCCGAGCCCCTTGGATTTTGCTTCACGGGCTGCCGGAGCCCAAAAAACCTTTGCCTCAGTCCCCTAAGACTACGCCATCGGAGAGCAGGAGGCGACCTCAAATGGAAAGGGCAGGATCGCTCCTGCCCTTTCGCTACGGCACTGGTTTCAAAACTTAGACCGCGACGACGTTCGCAGCCTGAAGGCCTTTCGGCCCGCGGACCACTTCGAACTCGACGGCGGCGCCTTCAGCGAGGGACTTGAAGCCCCCACCCTGAATGGCTGAGAAATGGACGAATACGTCGTCGCCACTCTCGCTGGTGATGAAGCCGAAGCCCTTGGCGTCGTTGAACCACTTCACGTTACCTGTAGTTTTCACTGGTGAATCTCCTTTCTGTGCTGCCTAAGGAGATTCTTCGTCTCGGCTTGGCAAATCACTTGATGTTCGACCTAACCGGGGGCGGCGCGGGAGAATTCCGCATATCACCACCTCGCTCGAACTTGCCCGGGGAGCCCGCAGAAGTCCCAGAAACCTCACCCGCGCCTTTCGCTGTCTCGAAGCGGAAACAACGTCGTTCCGCGTGCCACCAGGCTGGATCGGGACCTGCTACAGTGCAATGTGGAGGACTTTTCATGTCACAGATCAACGGTGAGAAAGCGCGCGCGGCTGTCAACAAGCGACGAAGGACCGCGCAGCGGGCCAA
>DASVLC010000342.1:0-7246 GCA_036385045.1 Thermoanaerobaculia bacterium
CAGTCTTCCATCACGAGCTCAGCGGTGTCGGAAACCCGCATACCCAGCTTGTTTTCCTTCTTTCCGGGACGGATGCCCTTCCGGTCCATCTCGATGGCGAACGCCGTGATGCCGTGCTTCTGATCGGCGCGATCGGTGACGGCAAGAACGACCGAGATGTCAGCATAGGTCGCATTGGTGATGAAGTTCTTGGTGCCGTTCAGCACCCACTCGTCGCCGTCTTTGACTGCGGTAGTGACCATCCCTGACGCATCGCTGCCCGAGCCGGGCTCAGTCAGGCCCCACGCCGCGATCCACTCACCTGAGGTGAGCTTCGGGAGCCACTTCTTCTTCTGCTCTTCGTTCCCGGCCAGATAGATATGTCCGGTACCGAGCGAGTTATGCGCGGCGACACTCAACGCGAACCCGCTGTCGATGACCGCGAGCTCCTCGATGATGTTCGAATAGTCGACATAGGAGAGTGCCGCTCCTCCGTACTCCTCAGGGAGGGTCACACCAAGCATTCCGAGGCCGCCGGCCCGCTTGAACGTGTCGACCGGAAAATGCTGCGCCTCATCCCATTCGGCAAGATTAGGTCTGATCTCGCTCTCGGCGAAATCACGCACCATCTCCTGAATCTGCAACTGCTCGTCGGTCAGACGGAAATCCATTCTGAAGCTCCTTGATTCTCGGGATCGGCGCAGGAAACCACGCCGGATGCCACGCGAAATAGTGTCGAGACGCGCCCGTCGCGCGGGTCCATCAACGCGCTCTGGCCTTGAGGCGCGGATCTTACCCCAGCGTCCTGTCAGGAAGCGACCTGCACGCCGGGGCCAGGTTCGTTACGGCCTCGTTACGATCCCCCGGGTCCTCCTGCCCGTACAATCGTTGCATGAGAATCCTCCTGGCCAGCTTCCTGGTCGCGGTCCTGCTGCCGGCCAGTCTCCCGGCAGCGCCGCGGAACACGATCGCTCCCGCAGCGCAGACTCAGAAGGGTTTCCGTGCGGAGTTCCTCACCGATCTCGCCGACGTCGAGAGAAAGCTCGTGGGCATTGCGGAGGCAACCCCGACTGACAAGTACACCTGGCGGCCGTCGTCGGATGTTCGCTCGATCAGCGAGGTGTTCATGCACATCGCCGGCTCCAACTACTTCCTTGCTTCGTTCGTGGGAGCAGATGCTCCGCCGCTCGGCGATGACTTCGAAAAGTCCATCACGCGAAAGGCCGAGGTGATCGCCGAGTTGAAACGCTCCTTCGCGCATCTGCGCGCGGCGCTGCAGGCCGTGGAGGACCTCGAAGCACCAGTGCGCATGTTCGGGAATCAGACGACACACCGCGGGGTCCTCGTGACCACCCTGAGCCATCTTCACGAGCACCTCGGGCAGTTGATCGTCTACTCGAGAATGAACGGCATCATCCCGCCGTGGTCGAAGTGACGCGACTTCACCGACTGCAGCCGCTCGCATACACGGCACCCAGCGTGGTCATCCGGCTCGGGTCCTGAAGCCGGAAGCCTCGCGGTGTTCGCGAGGCCTCCGGAGGTGCTCCAGCGCTTACTGCGTCACGGTCAGGGCCGTGCTGTCTACCAGGAATGAGGTCTGGAGGCTGCTGTCTTCCGTTGCGTTGAAACGGATGCGGATCGTCTGCCCCTTGTACGCGAGCAGGTTGAAACTTTGTTGCGAGTACGAGCTGCTCTTGTTCAGATTCGAATACGTGGCGAGCGTTGCGAGTACGCTGCCGGAGGAGTTGAGAACCTGAACCGACAGATTGTCGTAGGCGGTCGTGGTCGTCGTCTCCGCTGAATCGATCTTCAGGTAGAACGAGAGTGTCGCTGCCGTCGCTCCCGAAGGGATCGTCACCTGCTGATAGGCATAGTCAGTCGTCGACTTGCCGTAGCCGCAAAGCCAGGCGTACCACGATCCGGCCTGAGGTGTACGCGACGTCGAATTCGTGATGACGCCGGAGGTGATCGTCCAGGCGCCGTTGTTTCCTGACTCGAAACCGGGGTTGCTGAGGAGCTGAGAAGTCGATCCGCCCCCGCTGCTGCCGAAGAGCGAGTAGAGCAGCCGGTTCGGAGAGCCGGTACCGGCGCTCGAGATCTTTCCGGTGCTCGATGCGTTGATGATGGCGCTCTTCACGTTCGATGGTGATTGATTGCCGTGTTGCTGAAGGTAGAGCGCCGCTACACCTGCCACGTGCGGCGCAGCCATGGAAGTTCCGCTGATCGTGTTGGTGGCCGTGTTGCTCGTATACCAGGCCGAGGTGATGCTCGATCCGGGCGCAAAGATGTCGGTGCAGCTTCCCCAGTTGGAGAAGGACGACCGGGCGTCACCCGACGTACTCGAGTTCACCGTGATCGCTGCAGCAACGCGAGCCGGCGAGTAGTTGCACGCATTCTGATTGTCGTTGCCCGAAGCGACGACGAAACTCACACCGCTGTTGATGGAGTTGTTCACCGCGGTATCGAGAGCCGAGCTGGCGCCTCCGCCAAGCGACATGTTCGCGACGGCAGGAAGCACCCGGTTCGCCGTCACCCAGTCGACGCCGGCGATGACACCGGCATTCGTCCCTGAGCCGTTGCAGCCGAGGACTCGTACCGGCACGATCGTCGCGCTCTTGGCGACACCATACACGGCACCCCCGACAGTTCCGGCGACGTGCGTTCCATGCCCGTTGCAATCGTTCGTGCCGTTTCCGTCATTGATCGAGGTGTATCCGGACGTGACGCGGCCGCCGAACTCACCATGCGACGCCCGAACACCCGTATCGATGACGTAGACCCGCACTCCGGAGGCCGTGTAGTTGTAAACGTACGTTCCGTTCAGCGGGCGGTCGCGCTGATCGATCCGGTCGAGTCCCCAGGTCGCATTGCTCTGCGTAGCCTCGACACTGACCTCGCCATCTTCCTCGACGTAGGCGACGCGAGGATCGTTCGCGAGCGCACGCGCTCGCCCTTCCGACAGTTCGACGGAAAAGCCCTGGATTGCAGTCGTGTAGACGTGTCCCAGCCGCCCCCCATTCATGCGGGCCATCTCGGCCGCAACAGCGGGGATGTCCCCTACAGCGTTGTCTTCGAATACGACGATGTACTGATCTTTGATGGCTCGAGGGTTCTTCCGCAGGTCGCCCATACCACCAGCCATTGCAGAAGTCGCTACCGCCAGCACTACCAGGGTCACCAGAATCCGTGTCTTCAAGTGGTGTTCTCCTATCCGTTTTCGACAGCAGTTGATCGAAAGAGCGGAGAGCCGCTAGAGCGGCGTTTGTGCCACGAAGACTGGACGCCATAACCATCGATTTTTGTATTGGTTAGCTGCTGAGTGCGGCACGAGAGGGGTCAGGACTGAAACCGTTTCGTAACAGGCCGGGGATCAACGAAGTGCCCACTGGGTACGATTCAGACCCGGCAATCGGGGTGAAAGCCATGCTGGAAGGAAGGATGAAGAGAATTCGCGCGGACCAGGCGTCCGCTGAATATCGGCGTCCGACATGACTCTGCCACAAGTCCCCGAGCGGGACCCCGGCAGGGCTGCGCTATCCGTAACCCGAAGGGCATAGCGAGCGAGTACGGCCACTTCGTCTGAAGTCCTCTAGAAAGCGTCAGACCCCGACCAGTTCCTTCGCGAACATCCCCTTGCGGTAGGGCGTGATCCGGCCGGTGAAGGCCGACGCGGCGACCGTGAGCGGCGACGCAAGCCACAGCTTTCCAGGCCCAGAGCGACCTTTGAAGTTGCGATTGATTGCGCTGACGGTCACCTGATCGCCCGTCTCCGACACTCCGGGACCGCAGCCGATACAGGCGCCGCAACCTGGATGAAGAACCGTTGCGCCGGCTTTTTCGAACGTCTCGAGAAATCCATGCTCGCGCGCGAACGACTCGACGATCTGGGAGCCGAACTGGATGTAGAACTTCACTCCCTCTTTCACGCGCAGACCGGCATCCACCGCTTCTTTCGCAACCTGATGATAGAAGAGGAAATCGTCGATCTTTCCCGCCGTACACGATCCGGCGTAGGCGATGTCGACATGAACGTCGCCGATCTCGGCGACACGAGCGCCGTTGGTCGGATCCGAGGGGATGCCGTGATCGGGGTCGCCCGGATGCGCAACCATCGGCTCGATCGTCGCGAGATCGATGACGTGAACGCCACCCGCATAGACTGCATCCGGATCAGGAGCGACTGACCGAGCGCGCAGCGCGTCGACGTCGACGCCGGGACGCATCGAAGCAATCCACTCGAACGTCTTCTCGTCCGCTTCAACGATCGCCGTTCTTGCCGAACACTCAGTCGCCATGTTCGCGAGAGTGGCCCGCTCATCGAGTGAAAGGGCGCGCAGGCCCGGACCGGTGAACTCCATGATGCGATCGAGAGTCAGCTGCGGCTTTGCGTATTCAAGAAGGATGAAGAGCATCACATCCTTCGCCGTCACGTTCGCCTTCAACTCACCGACCAGCTCGAAGCGGATCGACTCGGAGACTTCGACGGTCGTGAACCCCGAATGCACCAGGTTCGCGTACTCGGTTGATCCCACGCCCCATGCGAGCGCGTTGTTGACCCCGCCCATGCAGGTGTGACTGTCCGTAGCCTGGATGAAGTCCCCGGGATCGATGATCGCCTCGCGCGCTACCTCGTGGCAGATTCCCGGAGAGACGTTGTCCTTCGCCGAAAAATCACGGCAGGATGTGTGTTTCTGGAAATCGCGCTGCATCTCACGGAGAATCTGGATCTTGTCCATGAAAGGGAGCATCCGCGGGACGTCATCCGCGTAGATCAGGTGATCTTCGAAGACGGCGAACTTCTGAGGATTCGCGATCTCGTAATCGGCGCCGTACTCCTGCGTCAGAAAGTGATGCACCTGCGCGGTTGTGAACTCGTGCGTGTAGCCGCCATCGACATCGACGATCACCGCGTCTCCAGGCTTCACGTAACGCCCGTCATCGCTGACTCCTCGCATATGCCGCGCGAGGATCTTCTCCCCCATCGTCATCGGACGCGGGCTGTTCTTCGGAACGGGTAGCTGCACGTCTCCACTCTTGACGGCTCCTGAGAAGGGGAACAGACCTCCCGACTGGATGATGAGCCGGGTGATCGGATCGTATGCGTCGGAAAACTCCGAGAGCGACACGCCCTCGCCGGTCTGCAGGCGAATGAGCATTGCGTGATCCGCCATCAGCAGACCCTGATTGATGTTGTTCCCTGCATGAATGGGAGCGAACGACGCCGCGACCGCGATCCTGATGCCGCTGAAGACCTCGCATTGCGTCGCGGTCTCCCGCGAAGAGCCCACCCCTTTGCGGTATCCGGAGACGATGACCTCGAAATTGCCATTTCTCAAAGCATCGGCGGGAAAAAGACGCTCCCCTTCGACGATGAGTCCGGCGTAAGCGTTCCGTGCAATGTCCTCAGGCCGATAGTCGAAACAGACCCAGGCCGGTGTCATCGCATCGGTATTGATGTCGTCGAGAAGGTCCTCCAATCTGAGATCCTTCATCTGGAGGTCGAGCTCGCCTCGCAGCTGCTGGCGGATGAGCTCGGGATCTTTGGTAAGGAACAGGACTCTCTTGCCGGGAGTCAGACGCACGACGTCGGGTGGCTTCATTCGTCACCTTTCAACAGCCGAATCGGTGTTCGGATTCTATCGGAATAGCGGCGGCTCTCGCTCAACAGCTTAACGGCTCTCCCGCTTCATCCCCTTCCGCGCGCGGATGACGAAATGAATCGGGCAACCGACCAGATCGAGAGCCTCACGGAACTGGTTCTCGAGGTAGCGCCGGTACGAAAAGTGGAGCGGTTCATCGACGTTGGAGAACAGGGCGAACGTCGGAGGTCCCGACTTCAGCTGCGTGACGTAGTAAAAACGGCGTGGCTTTCCGCGCACGGCCGGAGGGTTGTGCGCGGCGAGAGCACGTTCGAGAATCGTGTTCAGCTCCGAGGTTCGAAACTTCCTGCGATAGCCATCGATGATCAGGTCGATCTTCGGGAAGATCTTTTCCACGCGACGGCCGGTCTTCGCCGAAATGAACTCCAGCGGAGCGTACGAGAGAAACTTCAGTTTGAACCGGAGCTGATCCTCGAACTTCTTGTAGTCGTCCTGGGCGTGAGCCTCGGCGTCCCACTTGTTGACGAGCAGCATCGCCGCACGTCCCGCATCCTCGGCATAGCCGGCTACGGTCGCGTCCTGCGAAGCCACTCCGTCCGTCGCGTCGATCATCACCAGTGCGATCTCGCACCGCTCGATCGCTTTTCGCGCGGAGATCACAGCCAGCTTCTCGGCTTCGTCCGTCGTCTTCCCTTTCCTCCGGATTCCCGCCGTGTCGATGATCGTGTACGTGCGACCATTCCGCACGATGTCGAAGTCGATCGCGTCGCGTGTGGTGCCGGAGATTGGCGATACGACCGCCCGCTCCTGCTGCGTCAGTTTGTTGAGTAGTGACGACTTGCCGACATTCGGCCGCCCGATGATCGCCACTCGCGTCGGCGCCTGATCGTCTTCTTCACTCTCGGCAGATTCGGGGGGAATGATCTCGGCGATCGCATCAATCAGATCGTCCAGACCGGTCCCATGCTCGGCCGACATCGGAAGCACCCGTTCCAGCCCGAGTTCCCAGAACTCCGGCACCGCCGCCTCCGCGTCTTTGCGGTCTGTCTTGTTGACGATCAGCACCGTCTTCGCCGCTTCCGGTCTCAACTCTTGCGCGATATCCCGATCCTCGGACAGCAGCCCGGCTGCCCCATCCACGACAAAGAGGATGAAATCAGCCTCCCGCACGGCGGTCTGAGCCTGCTGCTTGATCTCGCCGGCGAATGCCGACATCGGCGAGTCACCGTACTCGAGCCCTCCCGTATCAGTCAGCTCGTAGCGCCGCCCGTCATCGAGCGAGACGATCCCCGTGAGGCGATCACGCGTCATTCCCGGTAGATCGTGAGTGAGCGCCCGACGCATCCCGGCGAGCCGGTTGAACAGCGTCGACTTGCCGACATTCGGCCGCCCGACGATTACGACCTTCTTGAGATTCTGGTCTGCCATGGCTGGGCGCATCTTAAAACGGTTCCTCGGAGTTCCTCGGGAGTTCCTCGGAGTTCCTCGGGGTTCCTCGGGGTTCCTCGGAGTTCCTCGGGGTTCCTCGGAGTTCCTCGGGGTTCCTCGGAGTTCCTCGGGGTTCCTCGGAGTTCCTCGGGGCTCCTCGGGGTTCCTCGGAGGACGCATGCCTGTCATCCCGAGCCGCCGGAGCCCCGGGGGCGGGTGTGAGGGCGGGAGGGGCGGAG
>DASVLC010000343.1:0-1817 GCA_036385045.1 Thermoanaerobaculia bacterium
AAACAGGTGGCCGAAGAGGTCAAGCGGCACTTCGCGGAAAAGGTCTACGGCACGGTCATCCCGCGAAACGTGAGACTTGGCGAGGCGCCGTCATTCGGCAAGCCGATCATCCTCTATGACATCCGCTCGCGAGGCTGTGAGGCCTACATCAATCTTGCGAAAGAGTTCATTCAGCGCGCGGAGACCGTTCTGACATGAGCACACAGAAGAAAGCACTGGGGCGTGGACTCGGCGCGCTCATTCCGACGCGCAGCTCGGAGACGCAGAATGCCCAGAGTGCGGGCGGCGCAGGACTGGCTGAGATTCCGGTCGAGCAGATCTCGCCGAACCCCTTTCAACCGCGGAAGACGTTCAACGAGGCGTCGATCGAAGAGCTCGCGCGCAGCGTGCGAGAGCACGGCATCGTGCAGCCGCTCGTCGTCACCAGGACGGGAGATCAGAAGTTCCGTCTGATCGCCGGTGAGCGGCGTTTCCGAGCGGCACAGAAGGCTGGCCTGAAGACCGTTCCGGTCGTCATCAAAGAGACGATGACCGACAGCGACGTCCTGCAGGTCGCACTGATCGAGAACATCCAGCGCGAGGATCTGAATCCGATCGAAGAGGCGTATGCCTATCAGCAACTGCACGAAGAGTTCGGCCTGACACAGGAAGAGATCGCGAAGCGTGTCGGGAAAGAACGCTCGACGGTCGCGAACTGTCTCCGCCTCCTCAAACTCCCTGACAGCGTGAAGAAGCTGCTCGCCGCAGGTCAGCTGTCAATGGGCCATGCACGCGCCATCCTCGCCGTCGACTCTTCGAAGAAGCAGGAGCAACTGGCCCAGCGGGTCGTCAAGCGGAACCTCAACGTTCGGCAGACGGAGACGCTGGCGGCCGAGAGCTCGCCACGCGCTGAGCAGCCCGAAAAAGAGAAAGACATCTTCACGCGCGATGCGGAAGAGAAGCTGGCGAAGACCCTGCGCAGCAAAGTCGAGATCGACCGCAGGAGGCGTGGCGGAGTGATCCACATCCGCTTCGGAAGCGAAGACGAACTGATACGGCTGGTGGAAGAGTTGATGGGGCGCCGCCGTTGAGCGCCACGAGCAAAGACTTCGTCCGTCGCGAGACGGCGAAGGTTCCCAAGGAGAAACGATGAAGAAGAGTGGAGATCTGAACGGCTTTCTCGATCGCGGTTCATCCTTCAAAGGAGAGCTCGAGTTCGAGGACACGATGCGGATCGATGGCCGCTTCAATGGGCGCATCCATTCGAAGAATGAGCTGATCGTCGGCGAGAGCGCGCATATCGAGGGTGAGGTCGAGGTCGGCCGCATCGCGATCAGCGGGACCGTGATCGGCCGCATCGTCGCAACCAACCGTGTCGAGATTCACCGGAACGGCAAGGTCTACAGCGACATCGACACGCCCGCTCTCATCATCGAAGAAGGGGCGATCTTCCAGGGCAACTGCGTCATGGGCGACCGGAAGAACGGTACCGCCACGGTCACGAATATCGCCAGTAAAGCCTGATCCATCACAGCCAGCCTCGCATCCGGGCCACCAGAACGATCACCTCGGGAATCGTGTACTCGTCCTCAGGGCCGAGGACGTCCTCCTGCTGGAGGTCCCAGGCGGCGGCGAAACGCTCTTTCTCGGTCGATTTCTTGAAGTTGAGCTCGCAGATATCGCCGATGTACTTCCGCCCATCACGCAGGGGAAGTCCAAAAGTTCTGCAGACCAGAGGGCGATGCGCGTACATGACGCAGTGGCCCGCTTCGTCCAGGTTTGGGCATGGCGTCGCCTTGGTCCGCTCGAAGAAGGCTTCCTTGTCGTCGCTCGAACAC
>DASVLC010000344.1:0-2732 GCA_036385045.1 Thermoanaerobaculia bacterium
CGTGGAAGATCTACCCGACCTTTCGTGGGCTGAGATCGAGGCTATCGACGAATCACGAGTTGGAGCCGACGCGCGGGCGGCCGTTGCCGCCATCAGGCAACGCCTAGCGGCCGCTGCGGCGGCTCTCGCGTTGCGCATCGAGGAGATCCGAGAAGAAACCGGCTGGTTGCGGCTCGAGCCGGAGGAAAAGGCGCGCGTACGCAGGGCGCTTCGCGACGATCCTCGGTTTTGCGATCGATCTTCCTCGTGGGTTCTCACGGGGCTCTCCTCCGGCGAGCCGGCAGACCTGCTTCGAAGGCAGTTCCGGACACCGCGGGAGCTGGAGGCGGCAGACATCGATGCTGGATAGACCCCACGGAACAGGTGCAGGTGAAGTCTGCGTGGTGGTGGTCCGCTATAGAGTCCGACTGGGGTCAGCGACTATCTACCGGTTGATGTACAAGGCCGCTGGAGGCTACCGATACTCGAACGTCGGATTGAGCAGCGATCCCGCCGGTGCGGCTGCTTCGAAAGCAGGGTCGTCCCGAAGCTGCTCGGTGAAGCGGGCGAGCCGCGCGAGTGTGCCGCCTTCGGCCGATTCGTGGCAGACGGCGAGCGACAGATCGAACCACCGCTGGATTGCGTCGTGCTCCTCGGGTGCTGTCTTCCGAAGCCATTCGGCAGCGTGTCGCGCGATCAGTTCCGTTGGGTGAGAGCGGAATGACGTTGCGAGTTGAACGTAGAGTGAGCCGGGATCGTCACGCCTCAGGGTTTTGTGCCATGCCGGTGCGCCATCGCCTCGCGGTGCCCACAAGAGCGCGCGGAGGCGAAGGTCGAGACGGAACCGCAGACCTGGGTCCTGCCGCAGATTCTCTGCCAGAGTACGGGGATCCGCGATGTCGTCGACTCCCGCGAGTTTCATCGCGATCTCGAGAAGGTCTTCATGTGGTGGATGCCCGAGGCGCAGATGCTCGAGCTCGATCCGTGCGATTACCGCGGCGTTGAATCTCAGCTCCGAGGGAACGTCTCCGAAACAGGCGCGTGCCGCGAGTGCCGTCCGGACCGCTCCCTCGGTCTCGCCGAGGAATGCATGTGTTCTCGCGATGGTGCCGTAGCAACGGCCTCGTTCATGATCCTGGATGCGCAGGTCGGGGACCGGCACACCCGCGGCGCGCCAGAGCGAGGCTTCGTCGACGGGAGTGCTTACCCGAGGCTGGCCGTGTCCAAGCGCGACTTCGACGACCGCCCCGGCGTCATCCGCGGCAACTTCGAGGGCTCGTGCATTCTCAACGAGAAGCTGCTGCAACTCCCTCATCTCATCTGGTTCCGCGGGCAGCCGATTCTGAAGATCGACGGCTCGAAGGTTCCGGATGTGAAGGCGCTCCGCGAGCAACACGAGCGACATGCCCTCGCCGAAGATTTTCTCGCACTGGTCGTAGGAGGAACGGGCGGTTGCCGTGTCCCCACGATGGTTGGCACATGCCATGGTCGCGCGCCAGAGTTTCGTCGCGAGCTCCCGGTCACGAACGGCTGCACGACACTTGCGCGCAAGTGTCGTATCCCCGGCCCACGCGATCTCGAGTGCCTTCCAGGTCCCGTTGTAGTCACCGGTGCGGAGTGAGAGGTGCAGATCGGCATGCGCTGAAAGTACACTCGCGATCGCATCTGCACGCCGTTCATCGCACGGGGAGAGAAGTCTTACGGCTTCCGCCCACCACCACTCTGCCGCAGCGACGGAGCTCTCGCGCAGGACGGAGTGGATCGTTGCGTCATGCTGCACGCTGGTTCCGAGCGCGTCGACGGTGCGCGCGGCGGCGAGCAGGTCCGGAGGCATGCTTCGCAGCGCGCGATCGATCGTTCTCAGGTCGGAAACAGCTCGTCTGGGAAGAAGAAGTGCTGATCGCTGACCTTCGACGAGAAGCAGATCGCGATCGACCTGTTCTTTCGACTTCAGCGCTCGATAGAGATAGTGCGCTCCCAGATCGGCCAGATGGAGCCCTGGGTGCGACTTCGGATCGGCAGCCACTTCAACCGAAACTGAAGCGAGTGATGGCCATGCGGGGAGAATGCCGCCAGATTCGTGAGCGAGAAGGTCGAAGGCCTGCCGGCACTCGGAGGCAGCCAGCGCTCTCAGGTGGCTTCCCTTATCGCCCTTATGCGTGGACATCCCCAGCTTCTCCGCCGCCAGAATGCCTTGAGTTGTGAGGGGAACCGAACGTTGCGCCGGGCGGATGTGGAGCTTTCTCCCGCCCTCCAGCGAAATACATCGCGCCGCAACCTCTACGACGTCTGAGAAGATCCGGAGGTAGAGGGCGATGTCGGGTGCGTTTGCCGAGCGCAGGCCGGCAATGAAGATCCATCGGCCGTTCCTCTCCGCGACGAGTGTGGCTGCCGTTCGGACGAGGCTTTCGAGTTGCGCCTCGCTCAACTCGTTGCCATGGGGTGGATAGCCCACATCAAGGCTGCGGCACGCTTCGCCGAGCCGGTCTCTCCAGACGTTTCGAAGATCATCCGGTTCGCCAGGGCAGAGCACGCCGCCGACGAGGAGGTTGGCGGATTTCGCTCCGCCACCGACGACGAGCGTGCCCTCGAAGGGGCCCGACTCGTCGAGCATGAGCGACCAGGACTCCATGTGCAGCCTCCAGGTGACGTTATCCCGGACCAATCTGGTGGTCAAGCAGTCCTGATGGACACGCGCTCGATCATGGACCGACGACCGGCATGGCTTCCCGGGCATGCACGTATCGGCATTC
>DASVLC010000345.1:0-34627 GCA_036385045.1 Thermoanaerobaculia bacterium
CGAGAGTACCTGCGCAAACCGCGTCGAACCGTCGCCCAGGATGAAGAACGCCAGAGAAGTCACGAACACCGGCAGCATCAGGAACGAACTGCGGGTCGAAGAGTTCGGGTCATCGATGCTCGCGGCGACGACGCCGAGGAACGCGAACCAGAAGCAGAGCCCGAGGAGTCCGAAGAGCACGATCAGCAGGACCGTCACCGGATCACCCAGCGAGGCGGGCAGAGCAACGCCGCCACTGCCGCTCCATACCCGCATGCCAAGAAGCACCACTCCGAACGCGACGGCCTGACCCGCGACGCCGACGATACTGACACCAATGAGGCCGAGGATTTTGCCGTCCATCCACGCCTGTGCCGGTATAGCCGACATGACCTGCTCCGTCACCCGAATCTGCTTCTCGCCGGTGATGCTGGCGAAGACGTACGCAACGCCCGTGAAGACCGCCATGAGCATCAGCGCGATGACGCCGATCAGCGTATACCGCTCGGCACGAGACTCCCCGCCGCGCTCGTGCGTGATCTCCAGACGCGGAGGCGTCAGGATCGTGGCGAGTACTTCCGGGCTCAGCCCCGCACGCTCCGTCATGTGCCGTTGCCGCGCCGCGCTGAGAAACATCTGCACGTCACCCGTCCAGTTGCCGCCGGTGCGGACGTACAACTCCGCGCTGTCGACGTCGCGCACCACCAGCACACCGTCGAGATCACGCTCGCGCACCTGCTCGCGCAACGCAGGCTCGTCCTCGGCGCCGTGCGGGATGAAACGGACGCTCGAGTCAGCCGTGGCGGCGGGCAGCTGGAACGTATCCGCGCCGATCACTGCCACATTGCGTACCCGATCTTCGGCGCGCACCATGCGGGCGAGCCACATCGCGCCACCGAAGATGACGATCGTCAGCAGGATCCCTACAAGCTGCTGTTTCGGCTTCACGAAGCGGAGGAACTCCCAGCGTGCGACCTCCGCGACGATACGCATGCGATGTCTCACGACTCGACCTCCGCGGCGACGCCGCCGTTGTGATCCGTGATGGAAGCGACGTACACATCGTGCAATGAAGAGGGCGCTGTGGAGTCTGCGCCGTCGGGTCGCCAGTTGCGGACCTCCTCGACGGTACCGTGCAGCACGACCTGCCCCCGGTTCACGACGACGAGCGCGTCCGCCACACGTTCGACGAGTTGGAGCTGATGCGCCGACAGCACCACGGTGGCACCATCACCCGCCAGCTCACGGATCAGCGAGAGGAACAGGTCCTGGTTCAGCGGGTCGAGCCCGGAGAACGGTTCATCGAGCACTGCGAGTCGCGGCCCGTGCAGCACGGCGCTGATGAACTGAACCTTCTGCTGGTTGCCCTTGCTCAAGGACTTCAGCGGTTCCTGCGCGCGATCCGCCAGATCGAGCCGCTCCAGCCATTCCAGGGCCGCGGTCCGCGCCGCCGCCCGCGTCATGCCCCGCAACGTACCGAAGTAGACCAGCGTCCGCAGCACCTCCACATCCGGGTACAGTCCGCGGTCCTCGGGCAGATAGCCCACCGTGCCCGGGTCGGGACCGGATGAGGCGGCACCGATGGTCGCGTCCCTCGGGACGAGCGCGCCCGCTGCCGTGTGCCACGTGATCGTACCGGCGTCGGGCAGGATCAGGCCGAGCAGCATCCGCAGCAGCGTGGTCTTGCCGGCGCCGTTCGGCCCAAGCAGCGCGAACACGCCGCCTGCCGGAATGTCCAGCGTGACGTCGTCTACCGCCCTCACGGTCGCAAACTGCTTACGCACGCCGCGCAGGGAGACGAGAAGCGAATTGTCGGGCATCGATTGCTCGGCTGTCATGTCGGCAAGCGATCGTAGCGTCATGCCGCGCAGCGGTCCAGCCGCGCGCAGCCGTCTGTAGCGCGGACGTCCCGTCCGCCGTACCGCGGACGTCCTCGTCCGCAGCGGGGCGTCTCGCCCCGCGTAACTCGATGAAGACGAGCCGACCGATCAACCGCCTGCGTTAATCCCGAGCGTCGCCGGCTCCCGATCCGTAGAAACAGTTCGGCGGGCGAGGACGCCCGCGCTACAAACTTCCGCACACCCCGCGCGACCCACCGAGGCTCGTTACGCGAGCTTCGCGCCGGCTCACCCTTTCCGGCGGATCAGAGTCAGCGTGACGTCGTCGTCCTGCGGCCGGTCGCCGCGCCATCGGTCGGAGAGCGCGAGGAGTCGCTCGATGATCGCCTCGAGCGGTGAAGCGGCGCATTCGCGCAGCTCCCGCTGTACCGCTTCGTAGCCGAGCCACTCTCCGCCGGCGTCGAGCGTCTCAGGCAGGCCGTCGCTCATGAGGACCAGCAGGTCGCCCGCTCCCAGCGAGATCGAGACTTCCTCGTAGACGTGTGCGCGGACCGCGCCGAGTGGCGGTGCATTCGGACTGATCTCCTCGATCTCGCCGCCTTCTGCGCGGACGACGATCGCCGGTGGCATTCCGCCGGATGCGAGCGTTATGGTATCCCCGCCCACATTCACGAGGCTCAGTGCCATGTTCATCCGTCGCAGTCCGAGGGAGCGGATGCCGGAGGCGATTCGTCGCATCGCTTCCGGGTTGCGTTCGCCGGTCGAAACCCGCAGGAGACTCTTCGTCGCGGCGACCACGATTCCCGAATCGAGCCCATGTCCTGTGGCATCGCCGATCGCCACAAGAGTGCTGCCGTCCTCCCGTACGACATAGTCGTAATAGTCGCCTCCGACTTCCGTCGCAGTTCTCATCGCGAACGCGATCTCGAAGTTCGGCACGTCCGGCCGGTCGGAAGGCAGCATCGAGAGCTGTACCTGCCTCGCGCGCTCGAGCTCCGCCGTCTTCCTCGCATTGTCGGCTTCGAGAAGACGTTGGGCGAGCTCGCGACGGCGCGCCTCGCGCTCCTGTTCCAGTGTCCGCTCGGAAAGCTCCCGAACCTGGACGAGCTGCTTCTCGAGCTCACGGCTCGTGAGCGCGAAGTTGCGCGAGAGGTGAACGGAGACGAGGACGAGCAGGAGGAGAAAGGCCAGTCCGAGACTGAACCCACTTCGAGGGAGGACGCCGAGGTTCATCAGCATCTGCGTGACGCCTGCGACGGCTACCATGGCGAAGCCGGCGCCGATGATCCGGGAGCCGGGCCTCTTCCGAAAAAACGCGACGACCACCACGCGGAGCAGCTCGAGTAGCGTGGCAATCGCCCAGATTCCGAGGACCGACATCCGGAACCACGGCGGCCTGAACGTGACTCCGACGAGCACGATGACCGCGCCACCCAGAGCGAGAGGAATGAACGGTAGCGCGATCCGCTGGAAGAAGACGCGGTATGCGAAGAGGAGTGCGGCCAGAAGCATGATCACCGCACTCGTCGTGGAGATGCCCTCGAAGCGCCGGATCTCGGCAATCGAGGAGACGAACGCACCCTGATTGTCCGTCGCGAAGAGGACGGCCATGCTCGCCGTGAAGATGGCATAGAGGAGGTTCTCGACCGCGCGGCGGTGGAAGAGAAATAGGAAGAGATGGAACACCGCGAAGGTCGCCGACGTGATCGCCAACAGCGACTGGTCGATCGTCGAGCTGCGTAACCAGCGCTCGCGGTCGAACATCGTCCGATTCGCATCGCGGAACGAGAGCGAGAAACCGCGCTCCGGCGAAGCGCTCTGCACATGGCTCGAGAAGCGCACTGCGATCAGGTGGGACGCCGCGGGCAACACGATCGCCACCGGGCGGATCGGTCGAACGGGAACCTCGCCGTCGCGACTCGCAGCGACGGTCCCATTGGTGGCGATCTTCCGGCCGTCGATGTAAACCTCGGACGCACCGGCGTGATCAATCCCGAGCGCGAGCGGCACGTTCCGGAGCTCTTCGGGCACGTCGACGCGAAGCCGGAACCACCCGATCGGCGCATCGCCCGGTCGCCTGCTGTCGACGACCGGCCAGGAGGAATCGTCGAGTGCCGGATCCGACCATTGCGGATCGTCGCCCGGCATGAAACGCCAACCCTCGTCGATCCGCACCGTGGCACCGCGCGCGATCCGATCGGCGTCGAGAGCGACGGCACCGGCCTGGACGCCACACAAGCAGAGAGCAATGAGGAGCAGAAGACGCCGTATCAAGAGAGGGCGCAGTATACCGAGACCAACTGCCGGCGGATCGTGCTATGAGAAGCGGATGAAACTTTACGGGCTCGTTCTCCTGGGCGCTCTCACTTTCAGCTCCTGCGCTCCCGTCACGTCGACAACCTCTCCTTCGACGTCTCCGGAAAGCACCGCGCATCTGTTCTTCGAGAACCTTCGTCAGCATTGCGGTAACGCGTATGCCGGAAAGCTGACCGTCGCCCGGCCAGACCGGATGGATCTTACCGGCGACGAAGGGATGGTCGTCGATTTCCGAGAATGCCGCGACGAAGAGCTCCGGCTGCCGTTCCACATCGAACGGCCTGCGAAGGGTGACTGGGACCGCTCCCGAACCTGGATCTTCACCCGCCACGTCGGCAGGCTCGAACTCCGCCACGATCACCGTCATGAGGACGGCACCTCGTCCGAGGAGACGATGTACGGCGGATTCACACAGTCGCCGGGAACCGCGCACCGGCAGGAGTTTGTGCTTGCAGACCGTGTGGCGGACGACGGCTCTGTTCTCGGATGGCGAGTCGAGATCGTTCCGGGAGATCGCTACACCTACGGAACGGTTCGAGGTGACGCCTGGACGTGGCGTGTCGATTTCGACCTCACGCGGCCGATCTCTCGACCGCCTGCGCCGTGGGGCCACTGAACTTTGTGGGCAGCGGAGGCGAGGCAAGGGCCTGGCGTGAGGCACAGCCCCTCACCCGGCCTTCGGCCACCCTCCCCCGCGCGCGGGGAGAGGTGCGACAGGCCAACGCGTTTGGCGAGGGCGCGCGGTGGGAACTCGTGGCGCGGCCTCGGCCTTCACTACACCTCCATCGCCTCACCTGTTAGAGTCGCCGCACAGGAGCTCGAATTGACTACCATCCACGAGCCACAGCAGGAAACTCTCAATCCGTTCGAGATCGCCGTCCGGCAGTTCAATATCGCCGCAGAGCATCTCAATCTCGACGCGGGACTGCGAAAGGTGCTGGCGCAGCCGCGAAGGGCGATGATCGTTTCAGTCCCCGTTCGAATGGACGACGGCACGATCGAGGTATTCGAAGGCTATCGCGTGCAGCACAACATCGCGCGTGGCCCGGCGAAGGGCGGAGTCCGCTATCACATGAACGTCACCCTCGACGAGGTGAAAGCGCTCGCCTCGTGGATGACGTGGAAGTGTGCGGTCGTGAACATTCCCTTCGGCGGAGGCAAAGGAGGCGTGATCTGTGATCCCTCCACGATGTCGGAGGGCGAGATCGAGCGCCTCTCCCGCCGCTACTTCAGCGAGATCATGCAGATCGTCGGCCCCGAACAGGACATCCCAGCACCAGACGTCAACACAAATCCTCAGGTGATGGCGTGGTTCATGGACACCTACTCCATGACTCGAGGCTACACCTCCCTCGGCGTCGTGACCGGCAAGCCTCTCTCGGTCGGCGGGTCGCAAGGGAGGAACGAGGCGACGGCGCGAGGCGTGCTCTTCACCACGATCGAGGCGATGGATCGCCTCGGCATGTCGATGGCCGGTAGTTCCGTCGTCATCCAGGGCTTCGGAAACGTCGGTGGCAATGCCGCAAAACTGTTTCATGAGGCGGGATGCAAGGTCATCGCTGTTTCTGATGTCACCGGTGCACTCCACAACCCGCAGGGGATCCACATCCCGGATCTTCTCGAGCATGCGTCGCGGCAACATGGATCAGTGCTCGGGTTTCCTGGTGCGGAGTCATTGTCAGCCGACGATCTGCTCACGCTCGAGTGCGACGTCCTGATCCCGGCTGCACTCGAGAATCAGATCACGTTGCGCAACGCGGGCAACATCCGTGCACGCATCATCGCGGAAGCTGCGAACGGCCCCACCACACCCGACGCCGATGTAGTTCTGCGGGAGCGCGGGATCTTCACGATCCCCGACATCCTATGCAACGCGGGAGGCGTCACCGTTTCCTACTTCGAGTGGGTTCAAGGGCTGAACTCGTTCTTCTGGGACGAGGTACGGGTGAATACCGAGCTGGAGAAGGTCATGGTCGGCGCATTCAAGGATGTCTACAAGACGGCCCAGAAGTACGGCGTCGACATGCGAACCGGAGCGAACATCCTTGCGGTCGGCCGCGTCGCGGAGGCGAGTATGACCCGCGGGCTCTTCCCCTGACCTGCTCACTGCGGCGGGTAGAGCCGGTCGAATTCCGGATCGCCGTGCAGAAGGGCCAGGTCCGGATCCTGGCGGGTCCAGACCGGATCCCTGTAGCCTGCCTCCCATGCCTTCCGGATCGCCAGAAGTGCGTCGGTTGGTTTCTCGAGGAGGCAGAAGAGACAGGCGGTGTTGTAGAGAATGAGCGTATCGTCAGGGCGCAGAACCATTGCAAAGTTCGCCTCGCGTGTGGCGTCTTCGGTCCTGTGAAGGAATGCGTAGTTGCTCGCCAGCAGTACGCGGGCACGCGCATCCTCCGGCACCTTCTTCAAGTGAGACTCGAACACCTCGTTCGAGCGGAGAACGAAGTTGACCTGTGCGTCGTGCTTGCCGAGTGCGCCCAGAGCATTGTGAATGGGAACGAGGGTGTTGTAGTTCTCACTCGACTGCAGAATCGCATCCTCGGTGATGTCGACGACCTCCTGGTAGCGGCCTGCTGAGAACAGCGTGCGACCGAGCAGATAGTACCCGCCGTCGACATCACGATTCCGATCGAGTGCACGGCGCAGTTTTTCGACCGACTCGTCGTAGCGGCCCTCTGCGTACGCAACCCACGATTCGGCAACAAGCACCTCGGGAAGTCCCTCGCCGCGGACGCTCGCCTTCTGCGTTGCTTCCACCGCCTTGTCGATCCACTTCTGATTCCTCTCGTGATGGTAGTAATACTGAGCGCAGGCATTCGCGAGAGCCGCATGCGCGAGTGCGAAGTGCGGATCGATGTTCACGGCGTTCTCGAACATCTGCATCGCGAACTGCATGTCCTGGCGCACGACGCGCCGCGCGTAGGTGCGGCCTCGGAGATAGAGATCGTAGGCCTGGAGATCCTCTGTCGGCTTGACTGCGAGCGCCTGCTGTTCCTGCGGAGTCAGCGTAATTCTCAGCGCCTCCGCGATCTTCTGAGCGATCTCGTCCTGAACCTCGAAGACATCCTTCATCTCGCGGTCATAGCGTTCGGACCAGATCGGGAAGTCGGTCGAAGCATCGATCAGCTGCGCATTGATGCGAATCCGGCTGCCGGCCCTGCGCAGGCTGCCCGTCAGGACGAAAGATGCACCCAGCTCCTTGCCCACCATCCCGGCCGTGACCGGCCGGTCGCGGTAGGCAAGCACCATCGCGCGTGCGAACGTTCTGAGACCCTTGATCTTCGAGAGTTCCGTGGTGATGTCCTCGGTGATGCCATCGCGAAGGTACTCGTCTTCTTTCATTCCGCTCAGGTTCTCGAAATAGAGAACGGCGATGGACTGTGCGGCGGAACGCACACCGCTGGCTGAGCGGGTGGTACCGGATGCCGCAACTTGCCGGCCCCCGGAGTCGAGGTCCCGCCTCAGTCTCTTGAGTGCGATCTTGAGATCGGTTGCGCTCTGGTAGCGGAGGTCGCGGTCTTTCTCGAGCGCCTGACTGAGAATGCGCCCGAGATCGGGAGGCAATGACGGATTCAGCTGGGTCACAGGTACGGGGTCGCGATTGAGAATCGCTTCGAACACAACCGCCGAGGTTTCCCCCGAGAACGGAAGCGAGCCGGTGACCATCTGATAAAGAACTGTTCCGAGCGAGAAGATGTCCGTGCGGGTATCAGTCAGCTGCCCCCTCGCCTGCTCGGGCGACATATACGAGATCGTGCCGACCGTCGTGCCGACCCCTGTCAGCTCGTCGCCGCGTATGGCGGTCGAGCCGAGAGAGCGTTCGAGGTGCTCTCGCGAGCGATCGATCTTCGCCAGGCCGAAGTCGAGAATCTTGGCCTGCCCACGAGTCGTGATGAAGATGTTGGCAGGCTTGATATCGCGATGGACGATTCCTTTCGCGTGCGCCGATTCCAGAGCGTCAGCGATCTGGATTCCGGCTGTGAGGAGATCCTCGAGACTCAACGGCCCGGAGCGGAGCTGATCGGCGAGCGTCTGTCCGTCGAGCAGTTCCATCACGATGAACTGCTGGGATCCATGCTGGTCGATCGCGTGGATGGTGCAGATGTTCGGATGGTTCAGAGCCGATGCGGTGCGCGCCTCCCGCTGGAAGCGCTGTAGCGTCGCCTCATCCTGAGCAACCTCGGGTGGCAGAAATTTCAGCGCAACGAGCCGGCCGAGGTTGACGTCCTCCGCCTCGTAGACGACGCCCATTCCTCCACTTCCCAGCTTCCGCGTAATCCGGTAATGCGAGACGAGTTCCCCGATCATTTCGCTCCCATGCTCGACAAAACGCAATGCTACGCCACTCCGGGACTGTCGCACGAAACTGTTCGTGTCCCCGATCCTGACGGTCCTCTATCGGAAAAACGAGTCGATCCCACCTGCATGGAAAAACCGTCGCGCATCCTGCTCCGGGCCGCGCCCCTGATCGTCGACGCCGGTCGTCTTGTTGGCGTCGAGCAGAATGGGAGTCCCCTCATGGATCACGTAGTCGATCTTTCCGTAGTCGAGGCGAAGGTGCTGGCGCCACTGCTCGACGACCGGATGCGGCTCGACCACCTCTGACTTGATCGTCGTGCCGGACTTGACGAGCGGCTCGCGCGAAGAGATCCGGCGGCATGTCGAACGATCGCCGAGAAACTGGTAAAGCCGGACGTGATAGAGACCCCCTTCGACTTCCGGAACGAACGGCTGAATGACGACTCGATGATCGTCCAGAAGGCGCCGCGGTACGAGATCGAGTCGATCGAAAATCGGATACGAGTGCCAGCCGTGAAATGGCGAAAGCCATCGCGTCCGGGTAGCGAGAAAACGAACCATTACCCGGCCCGGCTTGCTTCGATGCAGGACACCCCAACGGCCGAATCGCTGCTCCGGCTCCCCGCCGTAGTTGAGGTCCGACTTGGCGATCACAGGACCCGCCCACGCGTCGCCCGGATGCAGGAGACCCTCGGCAATCCGCGACTTTCGGATGTCGGTGGCGCCGGCATTCACGGTCGCGGGATACCGCGCAGCGAACTCGACATACTCGGGTGGGACGACCGAAAGGTCGACGTGCACGAAGAGCAGGTCGGCAGGAACGTAGTGTCTGGTTCCGAGAAGAAAGGTGACCTGGTGACCGGCTGCTCTCCAGTGACTGGCGAGGTGATAAACGAGACTGCCTTCGAGATCGGCTCGCGTGCTCTTCGCGTGATAGAGGATCGCGATGTGCCGGCCGTCGTCGCGGGCAGTCATAGCGCTCCCGCAGCATGATGGCTGTCGCGACCCGGAAGTGTTATGCGATGCGATCTCACCATCAGGAGTCCGAACGCTTGTCCGCACGAACCATGGCGAGCTCCCAGTTCATCCTGACTCCTGAAGGATGATTGTCGATGCCCAGATATCCGTCGAGTGCATCCCATATCTCCGAGTCAGTCGCCAGATCGAGCCTGAACAGCCCGCGACAGAACTCGATCGCCGTCCGCCGGTCGGGATACGACCACTGGTACTTTCTCAGCTCATAGTCACTCACTCGGAATCCGGCAGCTTCGAGGAGAGGCTCTTCGGTTTCACGTGTGAGGAACACAGCTTCATGTCCTTCGGAGCTGTGCTTCGCCACGAACTCGCTCAGGAAGCGATCGGGGCGGGTACCTGCCTCCACGTCGGCGATGATCAACCGGCCGCCTTCATCGAGCACCCGGTGGCACTCCTGATAGAAGGCTGGCCTGCCGCCTAGAACGTGATGAATGGCTGCCAGGGTAAGGACGACATTGACCGCTCGATTCGCGAACGGCAGCCGGCTCCATTCTCCCTCCAGGATCGCCGACTCATCGTCCCGATAGCCTGAGACATGTTCAACGGCCAGGCAGGTTGCGCCTTTGCAGATCTTCGCGAGATGCGGCTGGAGGTAAGCGCCGCCGCTCGGAAAATCGACGATAACCTCGCCATCCCTCGGCGAGGCCAGTTCGAGAGGATAGAGAAACTCCAGTTCCCTGGCGGTCGGGCACAGCTTCATCGCCATCTCGTACGAGCTGGCTTTTCTCCGTTTGACTTCACTCATCGCTACTCGACCCGAGAGCTCTCTGGACCAACTTCGACCCGACGGACGCTGGAGGAAACTCTACCGCGAGAAGACTCGGATGTGAAGATTCCGGCGTGTCCCTCTGGTACATTGGCACCAAAATGGTTGTACGGATTGCAGTCCTCATGGCCGCACTGGGCGTTTCCGCAGCGCTGGTTGCCGCGACTCCACCCGTCACACCGATTCTGCTCGAGCCAGCGACGGACGGGCAGATCGTCAACGGAGCAGACGTCCATATGGTGACGACGCCTTTCGTCGATCCCGACGACGATGAACACCTCTGTTCGGACTGGGAGATTCTCGACGACGACGAAGCGACCGTGTGGCGCGCCACCTGCGCGAGTGGTGCGGAGCGAATTCACATCCATCTGGGTGACGGTCTGTTCGTCGGAACGCACAGCGGAAATCGCGAGCTGCTCCCAGGTCGCTCCTATGACCTCCGGGTGCGGCACCGGGACGACAGCGGTGACGAATCGACGGAGTGGAGCGACTGGGGATTGCGTACCTTCGTTACCAGCCCGCCTGCCGAATCGCTTCCTATGATGCTCAAAGACATCCGCACTCCGCCTCTGCCGGTCTGGCAGTCCGTCGCGGGCACGATCGATCCACCCGCAGGAGCGCTGTTGCGTGTCGAGGCGGCGGACGCGGCACCACTTCTCGAGATTCGAAACGGACTCCTCGAAGACCGGCCACCACTGACATCGCGTACTGCAATCCGGCTCTTTCTGGAAACGATGAATGACGTGTGGCTGATTCCGGTCAGCTCGCTCTCATTCGACGATGAGAAAGGCCGCCGGCAGACGATCTATCTCCCCTCACTGGTGCTCCACCAGGGAGAATCGATTGTCTTGTGGGTGAGCGCGAACGGAGGAACCCACTATGGCGCGGCGGAGGATCGCGCACCCGATTTCGGCCATGTGGCGTACGGTTCGCCGGCCCCGTGGACAGCCGAACAAAGAGGATTCGTAGTCGAACCGGTCGTCGGCGATCTTCAGCTGCCGCTGAACCTCGCATTCGTACCGGATCCGGGTGAGACGCCCGAGAGCCCGCTGTTCTATGTTTCCGAGCTCTACGGCGCAGTCAAGGTCGTGACACGCGGAGGAACTGTTCATGATTTCGCCACCGGCCTGCTCGACTTTGATCCGACCGGTCACGTCCCCGGATCGGGAGAGTCAGGCCTGGCCGGGCTGACATACGACGACGAGAGCGGCGACCTGTTCGCAACCGTGGTGTACTGGCCGGATCGCGACATTCGAGAGCTGTATCCGAAAGTCATCCGGCTTCGTGCCGCCGAGGGTGGCCTGAGCGCGGCATCGGTCGAAACGATAGTCGCGTTTCCGGGTGAAAGGCAGTCGGCATCCCATCAGATCTCCAACATCACCATCGGTCCTGATCGCATGTTGTACGTTCACGTCGGTGACAGCGCGATCGCCAGTCACGCCCATGACATGACGACGATCCGGGGAAAGATCCTGCGGATGAACTTCGATGGTTCGCCTGCCGAAGACAACCCCTGGTATGACGCCAGCGATGGAATCTCAGCTGCTGACTACATTCACGCGATCGGCTTCCGGAATCCGTTCGGTGGAGCGTGGCGTGCCGCCGACCAGTCGCTGTACATCGTCGAGAATGGACCGACCACCGACAGGCTCGTGAAGCTGGTCAGGGGTGAGGACTACGGCTGGGATGGCACCGACGAAAGCATGCACACGCACGCAATCACCACCTGGACGGCACCTTCGGCACCCGTACAGATCGCCTTCGTACAGCGCGACACTTTTGGTGGCAGTGGGTTTCCACCGGAAAAATCAGGAGCCGCTTACGTGACCGAATCAGGCCCCACGTGGTCCAACGGCCCGCAGCCTGTCGGCAAGAGCGTGTCTGAAGTGATTCTGGGATCCGACGGGCAGCTCATCCAGTCCTCCACCCCGCTGATTGCGTACAACGGAACCGGTCGCGCGACCGTCGCCGGTATCGCGGCGGGGCCCGACGGCCTTTACTTCACTACCCTCTACAAAGACTTCGATTATCAGAGTCCCATTGATCGCGGTGCTGAAATTTTCCGGATTCGCTGGGCAGGCTATGCCGACTTCGCAGTCCGATCGGTGACCATCGACGGACTGACCATCGACCTCGTGAACAGGTCGAACGTGCCGGGCGACCCGACCTTCGAGTGGGATTTCGGCGATGGGACGGGGAGCGTGGAGAAGCACCCACGAAAGCGCTACGAGGCAGAAGGGACGTACATCGTTCGTCTGCGGGTGACAGGTCCGAGCGGCACAGTCGTCGAGACCAAGGAGATTCTGGTGGCTGCGCAGACGGCAGTCCTGAACGGGATCTACTACAGCACTCCCGAGTTCGGAGGCCTCGAGGTCGGCCGGACGGATCACGCGCTCGGGTTCGACTGGGGACTGGAACGGCCGTTCGACGCAATCCCCCAGTCCGCGTTCTCGGTCCGCTGGAGCGGACCGCTCGTGCCGAGGTTCAGCGAGACGTATCGGTTTGCGCTGCAAACCACCGGGCAGGCGCGTGTATGGCTCGATGAACATCTCCTGATTGACCTGCCGCACTCGCACGACCACGCCGCCCCTGCCGCCTTCGACCTCGAGGCGGGACGTGAATACCAGTTGCTCGTGGAGTACCGTCACGACGACGGTCCCGCGTCGATCAGACTCACATGGGAGAGTGGCTCGCAGCCGTCGCTTGTCGTGCCTCAGTCGGAGATCAGAACAAAGGCGAGGGCCACTCGCGGCGGATCTTAAGCTCGATCCTCGATCAACTCCTGATCAGCATGACCAGGTAGACGAGCGAGGAGATGCAGACGAAAAGCAGCAGCGAAAGCGCGAGCGCTCCATAGCGGCTCACCCAGTCCTTCGCGCCTCGTGCGAGGGAGAGTGCTTCGTCGAGATCGTACGTCGTTCCCATCATGAACTTCGCCGTCTTCAGCTCGGGAGTGAAAGCGATCACCATGTTGGGATGGGTGAAATGGCCATCCACCTCGCGGTATGCATAGCCGAGCGAGTCGAGCAGCCGCCGAACGTCGCTCGGCTCTGCGGTGGCAACGGTCCATGAGAGTGGAACCTTCAATCGTTCACGAAAGCTTTTCAGCGCCGCGACGTCGTCCTTCGGGTCGAATGAGAGAAACAGCACACGATAGGTCGCCGGACTCTCGTCGGACTCCGCTGCAGCGGCGATCAGGTTGTTGGCGATCGTCGGACAAGCCAGAGGACAGCTCGTGTAGATCGGCGCGAGAATCAGTGGCGCACCTTTGAACGAGCTCAGCGATCGTGCCGCACCGCTGTCATCGACCAGATCGATGATCGGCACCTCCCGTCCGGCCGTGTAGTCGCCGGGCACGGTCGATACCCCGGCCGCGAGCGTTCCGCACGCGATCGAGGCCAACACGACCACCTGAAAGAATCGCCTCATCGATTGGTCCGCGGGACGGGACTTGCCGGAGAGTACGCCGGCGCTCCCTCGTACTTGTCGCGGAAGAGACTGACGAATGGCATGGTGTAGGCCAGAATCAACAGCAGCACCGCGCCTGCGATCCACGGAGTCAGCTTCTGGACACCGCGGACGTTCTCGTCGTGGTATGGCTCAGAGACCGGCAACTCGAGCGCCGGCTCAGTGACACGCTTGCCCATCAGAGTCGCGAAGAAGACGACGAAGAAGAGAACCATCGCGATGAACATGATGGTTCCACCGATCGAGCCAACGATCCTCGCGAACTCCCAGGTCGGCTGGTAGAGCGGCGATTCCGGATTCGTATAGGTCAGTCCCATGTTCGTCCGTCGCGGCTCACCGTTGACCCCTCCGACGAACAGGCCGGTCGAAAACACCATGATGCCAACCGTCCAGATGTAGGGCACCCAGACGGCGATCTTCCTGAATGCAACGGCCTTCCCCGTCAGGCTCGCGGCGAGAAGGAGACTGCCTCCGAGAAACGCGAGAAATACCGGTCCCGCCACCGTCTGATGAAAGTGCGCCGGTAGCCAGGACGTGTTGTGCACGACGAGGTTGAGGTTGTAGGACGCGTTGATGATGCCGGTGATGCCGCCAAAGATGAAGATGAACAGACCGGCAAACAGATAGCTGAAGAGCCACCTGTCCCCGTCCAGGTACGGCAGCTTCTTCCACCAGCTGAACAGCCCCTTCCCTCCCCGCTCCCGCGCTCCATGCTCCATCGAGGCCGCCAGGGTGAAGGCGGTGACCAGGCTGGGAATCGCGACGAGCATCGTGAAGAACATGTGGATGAACTTCCACGTCGAACTGATCCCCGGCTCGGTGTACTGATGATGGATGCCGATCGGCGCCGAGTAAACCACGAGCCACAGGAACGTGAAACGTCCTGCGAAGTCGGAGTAGAGCTTTCCTCCGGCGAGCTTCGGCAGCATGGTGTAGTACATGACGTACGCCGGAAGCAGCCAGAAGTAGACCAGTGGATGCCCGAAGAACCAGAACAGCATGCGGGAGAGAGGAACGTTCACCGTCTCGCTCCAGCCGAGTGACCACGGAATCAACAGGAAGATGAGCTCGATGGCGACCGGAATCGTCGCAATGAACCAGACGATGAACGTGGCGAAGATGCCGAGGACTCCGAGCGGGATCTTCCGCTCCGGGTTGTCGCGTTTCCACGCGCGGTAGATTGGAATCCAGCTGAAGAAGGCCACCCACGATCCGACGACGAAGATCACGAGCCCGATGTAGAAGGCCGGATGCGCCTTGAGGGGTGGATAGAACGTGTACAGCACGCTCGCATGTCCGGTGAGCATCGGAATCGCCGCCATCAGCGTCCCCGCGGTCATGAGGACCAGAGACGTCCACGCCGCCCCGAGGTGAATCGGCTTTCCGGTGTGGAAACGCATGACCGCGTGCCCGAACACGACGGCGAAGAACGTCGTAAAGACGATCGCGTTGATCGTGCCGTGAAGGGTGAGCCCCTGGTAGTACTCGATGCCGAGGAAGCTTTGTGCGCGAATGATCCCGGCGCGGTAGAGAACCTGCAGGAAGCCGGTGAAGATACCGAGGATCAGCAGGACCATCGGGAAGGCAATCCCAAACAGAATGATCCTGCGGAGTCCGGGCTCGACGTCGAGGCGCGTGTACGGAATGACTGCGGATCGCATGGGCGGTCGGCTCCTCAATCGTCTGGCTACTTCAATGCCTTCAGGTAGTCGATGATTGCGTCGAGCTCGTCGGCAGGCAGCTCGGACGGCGGCATCGAGTCATCGAAGTTCTTCACGATCTTCGCTTCGGGCGCGACGATCGATTCCTTCAGATACGCTTCATCCGCGGTGACCGTGCTGCCATCAGCGAGCTGCCGCTGCGAGCCATACAACCCCTTGAGGGTCGGTCCTGCTCCGTCACTGCCGTCCAGTGAATGGCAGGCGGTGCAGGCGTTAGCCTCGAGTAGTTCCAGCCCCCGCCCCTCAGCAGCCACTGCCGGCGCCGTCACCGGAACGATCGGCGGAGCGTCCGCCGTTACGCGAATGACCCCGGCCATATTGTGATGCGCGATCCCGCAGTACTCGTTGCAGACCACGAGGTAGTCTCCCGGTCGGGTGAATTTCACGCGCGCGTAGTTCACGACCCCGGGTACCGCCATCAGATTCACGTTCGTTCCGACGATCTGCATCCCGTGAGTGACGTCAGGCGTCGCCAGGTAGAGATCGACCGTCGAGCCCGGAGTGATCGCAATTTCAGCAGGCTCGAACTTCCACATCTTCGCCACCATGTGGACCTCATACCGCTCAGGGCCCTGCTGAATCACCTTCCCCTGGGTGAACGGCTTGATGTCCGTCAGACAGGTGGGAAGGTCGATCCGGTAGAGCCTCACCGAAAGCGCGATGACCCCGCTCAGGGCGATGACGAAGATTGCGGCCGCACCGATGATCTTCTTTTCAATTCCGACTTCGCTCATCGTCAGCCTCGGCTCACCATGAGGAACATCATCAGCAGCCAGAACGCCGCGTAGAACGCGATGAGCGATACAAAGAATGCAACCGCACCGCGTGGTACGAAGGAACTTTCATCTTGCATGGATCACTCTCGAAGCCGGACGTTAGACGCGGCTCATGATGACGCAATGCGGAGCTCGGCTGGAAACCTTTTGTTTCAGTGAATTGCGCGGTCGCGTCCCATCGCGATCCCTGAGCGGGCGCCCTGAAACCGGCCCGACGCCCGTTTCGACAACGTTTTTTCAAAGGGGGTGTATCAAAACACCGCTGTGACTGGACTTCCCCTCAGGACCGACCCACGCAAACGGAGGTCACCCGAGGAGGAGATGCGATGACTGCACTGCCCGATGAAGCCAACAGCGCCGTTGCGCCTTTCTACGAGTTTCTGATGCAACCCATGCCGCTGGTGGTCGAATCCGAGCCGGAAGCGGCATGTGAAGAAGCCTCGCCCAAGGCCTCCGACCGCCTGTTTGCGGCAGTCGAGCACCTGCATCATCTGCGTGAAGAGTTCGATCAGCGACTCGTCGACGAACTGGTACGCCTGGTATTGCAGCCGATCCTGAAGCTCTGCCCTGCTGACGCTGACGCAAGAGAGCTCCGATCGCGTCTCCAGACACTCGGACTCGACGCACCAGCGCTCGAGTGCGCGCCAAGGTCGAACGTTCGCGACTTCTCGCGAAAGGTTCCGGCAATCGATCTCGGAGCTGACCGTGAGCTGCGACTCATCAGGGCACACGTCGAGCGGAAGGAGACGGTTGGTACGCAGGAGGGACTGGTCGCCGTTGCGAGGATCATCGCCCTTACCGCCAGCGTGGCCAGCAGCAGCAAACATCTTGCGCAGCTCCTGCAGAAACACGTGCCGGAGCATCTGAACAGCCTTGCCGCAACCGTCTTCGACACGCTCAGCCGGGCGCTTCCCTCCTGGGACTTCAGTCAGGAGATCTCCAGCGAGATTTCCTGGTCGGTCGGAGCGATGCGTCGGATCATCGGCCTCGCCGCCGACGCGAACGAGCGCGCCAGAAGCTGTCGCGAGCTCATGATGAGTTCGGTCGACCGGATCATCGACGGACGCCTCTCTATCGGTTGCGCCATGCTGGAGCTCACCGCAGAGGTGATGCAGGACGAGGCGATTCACGGGAGCATCGCGGAGAGAATCATCGTCGATTCAACCAGGCGACTCGAAGAAGGTGTCTGCCTGGATGTGCTTTCCGACCCCGACCTTCAACCTCTCCTCCAGCGGGCGTTCAACCACTTCCCTCACATCGGTATCGACCCGCTACTGGACCGGCTGAAAGAAGACCAGGAGGAGCCGGCTCGTGAGCTCCTGCGCGCCCTGCTCGGCGCATGGGGAGCCGCGGCGCGGCGCACCGTGCTCGTCCGCCTCGACGCGGAAATCCGCGAGTCGATGCCACGACAGGAATACGTGCATGACCTGGTCGATCTGCTCGAGAGGATTCCTCGCGGTGAAGATGAAGACCTCCGATTCGAGCTGGACGTTCTTCGTCGAGGCACCTCACCGGGACAGCCCCTCCGGATGGTCGCCCGCTCGATGAAGGCAATCGGCAGCGTCGCCTCGCCGCTTGCGGAACAGATCGTCGCTCGCCGTCTCTCCGAACTCGAAGGTCTCCCCTTCCGCACCGACCGTACGTTCTACGAGGCGGGAGAGATCCATATGCTGCTCGACGTGACGATCGAAACGCTCGCGCGCATCGGGACGCCGCCGGCGATCAAGGCGATTCTCCGCCATTGCCTCAGCCAGAGCCCGAAACTCGGCGACACGAGGTCACGGCTGCAGCACCTCGCCGAACTTGATCTCTCGATCGATCCCGATTCGGTCGATCTCCTGGCCAGAACCATCCGCGCGGAGCTGCCGGTGAAGATCCTCGGCGGTGTGGTCAGCAACCGCCAGAGTGCTCTGATTCTGATTCAGTCGCTCCGCGGAACACGCGGCGAGACCGTGCGAGCCCTCCTCCGGCAGGTTGCGCTCGATTTCTCGCAGATGGACATCGGTCATGAGGCCTCCCGAATCCTGCAGGACTGGACTCGTGAAGCGAACGGCAGTCACGAGAATCGTAGCGGCCCGTTGACGCTGTCCGCGCTCCCTCGCCTGATCCGTGGCACTGCCGCCACGGGGGCTACCGGGCTCCTCTCACTCGTAGATGCAAACCACGAAGTGTGCGGCCGCCTCTGGTTCCGGGAAGGAAGTCTTCTGGACGTCGAAAACGGTTCGCTCGAGAACGAAGCTGCGCTCTACCAGCTCATTGAGCGACCCGTCGCATCAACCTTCGCATTCACCGCCAGATCGCTCCCCGCATCGATCCGGAGAGCAGCACCGCTCGACCTGAACGCGCTCCTGGAAGAAGGGATGCGGCGCTGCACCGAATTGCAACTCCTGCTGGCCGTCGTGCCGGACGTCGCAGCCTTCAAGCCGACAGGCGTCAAGCCGCGTCCGGACGAGATCGAAAGTGACGCGCAGCTGCTGCGACGCGCCTGGGTCCAGGCGTCTGCCGGAGTTAAGATCTCCGACTGGGAAGCGGATATGGAGACGGACTCGTGGCGCGTGCGCCGTCTCGTCGCGCGCTGGGCCGAAGAGGGAGCGCTCGATACTCTGGCGTCGACGTAAGCCTGATTCGACGTAAGCCTGATTCGACGCCAGCGCCTCTTGCTCCGCGCGACATGATCTGCGGGCTGCGATAGGATCACGTGAGCTTCAGCAGTTGGAGTTGCCATCGGCCTCCACCGGCATGTCGCTTGCGGGCGGAGTCGCGGCTGTTCGCCCCGCACTGGCGGCCGGCATCGGCAGGATTGCGGCGCAGATCATGAGGAACGAGAGAATCGTCATTACCGGCGTCGGCGCCCTCAGCCCGAACGGAACGGATCGTGAGGCTTTCTTTCGGGCAACTACCGAGGGGCGGAGCGGTATCCGGACCATTACCCGGTTCGATCCGGGAAACCTCCCCTGCCGGATCGCCGGTGAGGTCGATTTTGACCCGGCTGCCTGGGTCGATCCGAAGAACCTGCGACACGTTTCTCGCGTCGTTCCGATGGTGATCGCAGCGACCGACGAGGCACTTCGCGATGCGAAGTTCGATCCACGCGCCGTCGACCTGGAGACGAGACGACGGATCGGAGTGATGCTCGGCTCAGGTGGCGGAGCCGTCGAGTTCAGTGAGCGAATGTACGAGCTCTGGTTTCGCGACGCCGAGCGGCAAGCCTCGATCTACTCGATTCCCTCGGGAACGATCGGCACCATCGCCTCCGAGATCTCGATGCAGTACGACCTGCACGGCTTCTCACACCTGATCTCGACCGGCTGCACCTCATCGACGGATGCGGTCGGATACGCCTACAGAAACCTGCGGCTCGGGGTCTGTGACTACGTGGTCGCCGGAGGAGCCGACGCGACGATCACCGAGGCGGTGATGACCGGATTCTGCATGATGCGGATCGTGACGAATTCCCGAAACGAGACCCCCGAAACCGGTTCGCGGCCGTTCAACGCAGACCGGGACGGATTCGTGCTCTCCGAGGGTGCCTGGATGTTCGTGATGGAGAGGGAGTCGACTGCCAGGGCGCGCGGAGCGGCCATCTACGCAGAGGTCGGGGGATATGGATCGACTTGCGATGCCTATCACCGCGTCCGCATGGACGACTCCGGAGAGGAGCCTGCGCGCGCAATGCAGCTCGCGATCGCCGACGCGGATCTCACGCCGACCGACATCGGCTACGTGAACTATCACGGGACCGCCACGGAACTGAACGATCGGATCGAAACGCGCGCCGTGAAGCTCGCCTTCGGGGCTCACGCTGCGAAGCTGCCGGGTTCGGCCACCAAGTCGATGATCGGACATCCACAGGGAGCGTGCGGATCTGCCGGGATCGCGGCGACACTCATGGCATTCCGTGACGGGATCCTTCCACCGACGATCAATCTCGACACGCCCGATCCGGAATGCGATCTCGACTACATCCCGGATCGAAATCGCCGCGTGAGAATCAACGCGGCTCTCTGCAACACCATCGCCTTCGGCTCCAAGAACTCCGCCCTCGTGTTGAAACGGTATGACTGATACGCAGCTGGGAGTTCATTTCTCGAGGGGATCGGAAGAAGTGCCGCCTGTCCCGAGACGATACTGGGCTGCCCAATCACCAGGTTTGTCTCCCCTCTCCCCGCGCCTTAGCGGGGAGAGGGTGGCCGAGGGCCGGGTGAGGGGCCGCGCCACACGCCAGCGCTCGCGCCTCTCCGAGAATGTCATTGAACGATCCAGGCCTTCCGCAAACGCCAGCCAGACACCTCCAGAGGAAGTCCTCCGATGCTGACCCCGCGGCGGCTCGTTTCCGCGGAGATGCTCGACGAGCCTGATGCTCCGCTCGACGACGTCGATCGCTCGCTTCGGGATCTGCGGATGATCAATCACTATGGCGGAGGTGTCCGTATCTACCGCCGCCTGGTCCGGATCTTCTCGCCCGGCTCGATTCTCGATCTCGGTACCGGCACCTCCGACCTTCTCGAATCGGTGCCCCAGGTTCGGCTGCGTGTCGGCATGGACTTCAAGATCGAGCATCTCGTCTACATCCGAACGCCGGGGATCCACAAAGTAGTCGGCGACGCGAGACGACTTCCGTTCAGAGACGAGAGTATCGACCTGGTCACGTCCGCGCACTTTCTCCATCACTTCTCACCCGGCGAGAACGTGGCCATGATTGACGATGCCCTACGCGCGACGCGAATGGGCGTGGCGATCAACGACACGCGACGTCACTACGTACCGCTGATCGTCGTGTTGCTGGCTGGGCTCTTCAGACTCGTCGGCCGTATCACCCGTTTCGATGCTCCCGCATCCGTCCGCCAGGGGTATACGCTCGATGAGGCGCGGGAGATTGCCCGCAAGACACGATGTGCAAGGTGGCAGGTGCGGCGAGCATGGCCATTCCGCTTCGCGCTGCTGCTCTGGAAGAGGTGACTTTGGACGTCGATGTCGCAATCATCGGAGCGGGTCCCGCGGGATCGACGCTTGCGGCGCTGCTCGCCGGCAGAGGGACGTCTGTCGCACTGATCGATCGCGACGTCTTCCCTCGCGACAAGCTCTGCGGCGAGTTCCTTTCCTGGGATGCCCTGCCAGTAATGGAGCCTCTGGGCGTCCTCGCTGCCATCGACGCTGCCGGATCCGCACGGATCCGCCGCTGCCGCGTCATCGGCTCGAAACGGATTCAGGAGATCGAGTTTCCTCACGAGGCCCGCGGTGTCTCGCGGGTGCTCCTCGACCACCTGCTTCTCCAAACCGCGACGAAGGCGGGTGCAACCCGCCTCGATGGCTGGACTGCCGGCTCGCTGCTGAACGATGGAGTCGAGATCACGCGAGACGGGGAGGTTCGAGAAGTGCGGGCGAAGGTGATCGTCGGCGCCTGGGGAAGGTGGGGGCGTTTCGACCAGCAGCTGGGGCGCGCTTTCGTCCGAGAGCGTACCCGCCGGCACTTCGGGTTCAAGCGACACTACATCTCCGCAACGTCGTCTCGGGATTCAGCCTCGATTGAACTCTATTCGTTCCGTGACGGCTATCTCGGCGTGAACGATGTCGAGGGTGGAATCACCAACATCTGCGGACTCGTCCATGTGAGCCGGCTCGCGGGGCATAAGGGGCGATGGGATGCCTTCATCGATACGCTGCGGCAGGAAGAACCGCGGCTCGAGGCGCTGTATGGAGAGCACCTCCCCGTTCAGGCGGACTTCCTCTCCTCAGACCCGGTCATCTTTCGAGCGCGTTCAGCCGTCGAGCGGGGCGTCTTCATGATCGGCGATGCGGCTGGCATCATCGATCCGCTGACCGGCAACGGGATGGCCATGGCGATTCAGTCTGCTCTTCTCGCAGCTCCGAAGATTCTGGGCGTGCTCAAGAATCCGGTCCGCCGCGCTGCGATCGAGGAGCGCTACCGTGAGAGCCACCGGCGGTTCTTCGCGCGCCGGATCGCGTGGAGCCGCGCAATTGCCGCCGTCATGTCGCGACCCTGGCTTCTCGACACCGCCCTGGGGGGACTGGGGCGTACGAGCGCTGGTGCTGCTCTCCTGCGGCGCACGCGCGCGTCGCGCGACGAAGTCGCTCGCCTCGCCGAGTCGTGGTTCTGCTAGAGTCTCAAGGCAATGGCATCGCTGCCGCCAGCCGAGTTCGACCTTCCGCTCTTCCCGTTGCCGAACCTCGTCTTCTTTCCGCACACGCGGCTCCCTCTTCATGTGTTCGAGCCACGCTACCGGACGCTCATATCGGAAGCGCTCGAAGCAGATCAGCGTTTTGGAATCGTGCTCCTCCGCCCAGGATGGGAAACCGACTACTTCGGCACACCTCCTCTCTACGAGTTCGGAACGATCGGAACCATCGAGCAGTCGGTTCCTCTCGACGATGGCCGCTTCAACATCGTCGTTCGGGGTGACACCCGGTTCCAGATCCTGCGCGAAGTGGCAAGCGCTCCGTACCGTACGGCCCGGGTGATTGCCGCGCCGGAGTCGGCAGCAGATCCGACGAAGGCGTATGAACAGCGGGAGTGGCTCGCGGATCTGTCGAGGGAGTACCTGCAGTATCTGCGCGAGGAAACGACCGTTTCGGAGCTGGAGACCGTCAATCTCGACGCGCTGACGAACGCGCTGATCATGTCGCTGAACCTCGACGCCGAAGAGAAACAGAAACTGCTCGAGGTCAGCGACATCTCCACACGCGCCGAGCAGGTCGCCGACGAGCTGACGAGCCGGATCGAGAGTCTTCGATTCCTGGCGCCTTTTCGTCAGGACGGCGATCCAAGCCACAACTGAGGCCGCATAGAATGCTCCGGTGACTCTGGATTCGAGCCTCTATCGCGATTTCTACTACCCTCTCAATATCTTCATGCACCTCCTCACGCATGAAGAGGGACGGGTCGACTATCTCCACTACGGTCTGTTCGAGAGCGGCAACGAGTCGATCGGCGCGGCTCAGCAGAGATCGACCGCTCTCCTTCTGGACCGGCTGCCTCCCCCGCCCGCCCGGATTCTGGATGTCGGCATCGGCCTCGCCACGACGCTGAACGAGCTGGTACGCAGAGGCTACCAGGCCGAGGGCATCACCCCTGACGAGAAGCAGATCGCCATGGTTCGAAGCCGGCATGGCGACGCTCTGCCGGTCCATCTCTCGCGATTCGAGACGTTCGAGAGCGAGCATCGCTTCGATACGGTCATGTTCCAGGAATCTTCCCAGTACATCGGATCAGAAGCGCTGTTCACCCGCGCTGCTGACCTTGCTCCGCGAGTCGTCGTGCTCGACGAGTTCGCGCTCGAGCCGCTCGACGACGCAACCGCACTGCACTCGCTCGATGGATTTCTCTCCGCCGCTGCGGCCAACGGCTTCCGCCTGGCGGAAAAACTGGACCTTTCTGCGCAGGCTGCGCCAACGGTCCGCTACTTCATGCAGCGGATTCCACGCTATCGCGACCGCCTGATCGACGATCTTGGAATCACGGGATCTCAGGTCGATGAGCTGCTCGTCAGTGGCGAGACCTACCTCGACCGCTATCGGGACGGGATCTACGGGTATTTCCTCCTCGATCTGCAGCGGTGAGCGATTGCGGCATTCAACGCACGCCTCACCACGGAACCGGATTCCCGGGCCGCCTCCATCCATGCATTCCCCATAACGTATCGACACGGAGAGCCATCTCCTGTTCCGCGGTGAGTGCATGCACGCCTCCCCGCCGGTCGACGAAGCACTTCTGTCCCGGCAGCGCGCCGAGCCGGAGCGACTCCACCATGCGCCGGTTCACACTGCGGTAGGGAACGAAGCGCACACCAGTGTCGCTCAGCCATTCGAGCTTGTGCGCGACCCAGACGTTGGCGTAGCAGACGGTGTACCCGCCTTCAGCGATCTCTCGCAGTGCCGGCCGCGGATCGAATCCTCCCCAGCTTTCATGCACCTCGAGCTGAGCCGCGACGACGGCGCGCATCTGCTGCCATCGCGGGACGTAAAGCGACACGGTGATCAGCCCGGCGATCAGCAGTCCCACGGCACGCCACCGTCCCCCCAGACGAACGATCTCGCCGGCGGCGAATGCGTAGAGGATCGGAATCGTCAGGATGATGTAGCGCACCGCGCCGCGCGCGACGTCGTTCGAAACGATGAAGACCGCGAAGGAAGTCGCGACCACGCCCGCCGCGAGCCAGCTCTCCCGGCTCGGCTGGAAATGGCGAACCGCACTCACCAGCAGTGCGGCGATAGCAATTCCGCCGATCCATCCGACTGGTGTGTCCGCACCAACGAGCAACCAGAAGTCGTGGGTGACGACATCGCCAATCCGGGAGAACAGATGCCCCACGGTCCACGGTGACTTCTCCGGAGCGTAGAGACGCTGATCGAACCCGAAACGTCCGATGATCGCCGGCGTGTAGCCCAGCACCGCGCCGGCGGCGAGGATCGCTCCCGCTACGGCGATCTCGGCGCGGCGCAGGAAGCGGCAGTCGTCGACGAGTATGAGCAGCAGCGCAGGCAGCAGAACGAACAACGTGCCGCGGTGGATCCAGACGCCGGAACCGGCGAGGAAGCCGAGGATCAGCCAGTGGTGTGCGCGTACGAAGCGGGTCCGCGCGACGTACCAGAAGATGATCGCACTGAGGAGCAGAGCATCTTCGTGACCCAGTGGCGCGTACGTCAGCTTGAACAGGAAGCCCGGTCCCGCGACAAACCAGAACGACCCCAGCAGTGAAGCTGGCACACCCACTGCCCGGCGAAGCGTGACATGGAACAGCAGCATCGCCATGAGAACTTCGATCGCGACGGTGATGCGCAACGCGAGAGGACCGACCTCGGGCAGGATGGTGGACCCGACAACCGCCGTGAAGAGCGAGATCAGCGGGGCGAGGTAGTCGGAGGCCCAGAACAGCAGCGGGTAGTCGCCGGCGGTGATCGCCCGGGCCATCAGGCCGAGCAGGGCGGCGTCGCTGTGCCAGCCGAGGCCAATCCCCGGCTCGACGTAAAGCGGAAACCGCAGGGCGACGAATGCGACGGCGCAGCCCGCCAGCGCCGCAATCTCCCACACCGTCACACGAGCGTTCTCGCGGGCGGTTGACCGATTTTCGTTGTCAACCGCCTGCCACGCTCCGATGCCGAGCTTCACGCCCGTGAGCGTACCGTAGTGGAGTCCTCACTGCGAGAAGGACTTCCGACGAACGCGCGTCGCCCCTGCATCCATCGCGTCTTCCTCTCCCAGTTGGACTTCGGTGTACTCGGGGTGTTTTTCCCGCAGGCCAGCCCTCGCGAGCTCTCGCGCGAGGGTGCTCAGCCGCAGGGCAAGTTGAAAGCGTCCCTCAGGTCCGAGCGAGCGATGGATCTCGTCCTGGAGTGCCTCCGCCTTCGCGGACGTGTCGCGAGCGCGCATCCTCGAAAAACGATAGCACACACGCCCGCTGGCTCAATCGGAACCAGGACCGTTCCGGTAGCCCCTCCCCCTCTCGCTTCAACATAGAATGCTGCGCTACGTGACCACGAGATCTGAGGCGGTTCCCGCGGACGTCACGGTCATCTACCCTCACTTCGATCACGAGGCGATCGAGGAGCGGTATGCCACCGCCCAGTCGAAGCTGCTGCTCCGTCGCGCCGCTCCCGGCGCTGAGTGGCTCTTCTACGAGGAGGATGAAGAGCTCGCGGAGGTGGTGAGAGAGGCTGACACGAGCCGGTGCCTGATCGTTACCGATCCGCTGATCGTCGTCTCCGCCGAACTGGTGACGCTGCTGATTTCAGCGCTCGACGCGGCCGGCACGGATGCTTCCGTTCCTGTGACGAACGAGAGCGGACAGCCACTCCATGTGACTGCCCCGCCGGAAGGCTATCTGACGCTGCGCCAGTTTGCGGATCAGGCTGCGCTGATGGCCTCCGCACCCTCGCAACCCGAGGTCGTCGAATGGCGGGGCGATCCGGGGATCTATCTGGCCGCCACTTCGTTTCTCGCGAAACAGTCCACCCGGGCAGACAGAGCGCTCGACGGATCGCGGGTCGCCGTAGCCCGAAACGCCTACGTTCATCGCTGGAGCAGGCTGCGGGGCCAGTCTCGAGAAGACCTGCTCGAGCGTACGCCATCCACCGCGAAATCGTTCCTGGAATTCGGATGCGCCGAGGGGCTGCTCGGCGAGGCGATCAAGCAACGACAGAAATGTCGCTACGTCGGCATCGAGCTCGATCGTCGCGCGGCAGCGCTTGCGAAACGTCGACTCGATGACGTCTACATCGGTGATGTGCGTCAGATCGTCCCGATCCTCAACGAACGGTTCGACGTCATCATCGGCGGCGACATCCTCGAACACCTCGACGATCCCTGGCGCTTTCTCGAACAACTGCGGGCTCTCACCACGCCCGGCGGCCGGCTTCTTCTCAGTATTCCGAACGTCGCGAACTGGGCGATCATCGCCGACCTGCTGCGGGGCCGTTTCGATTACAGCTACTTCGGCATCGCCTGTGCCGGGCACCTTCGTTTCTTCACCCGTGCCACGATTCGCGACGCACTCGAGATCTCGGGATGGTCGATCGAAACGATCGATCCTCAGCCGCCGATCGTGACCGCCGAGTTCGCGGATCTCGAACAACGGCTGATCAGTGCTGGACTCCCCTGGTCGAGGGATGAGATCGTCAGCCCCGGCTACTACGTGACCGCACGCAATGATCTCCGGTGAACCTCTGAAGATTGCGTACCTCCTCGAAGACACGGCTCTATCTGGCGGAGTCCGCGTTCCCCTCGCTCATGCGGACGAACTGATCGCGCGCGGGCATCGCGTCAGGTTCGTCACGAAAGGGCTGCCTCTCACCTGGAGGCCTTCGAGAGCCGAATGGGTCTACGTAGACGACCTGGCGCAGTACGACGCCGGCGACGATGACTTCGTGATCGGCACGTTCTGGCTGACGCTCAAGCCCGCGCTGCGAATCGCCGGAGAGCGCGCTGTTCATCTCTGCCAGGGATACGAAGGGCTGATTGGCGCGTACGCACCGGTGCTGCCGCAAATCGAGGAAGCGTACTCGCTCCCAATGCCGAAGCTCGTCGTTTCGTCCTCACTCGAGCCGATCTGCCGGAAGTTCACCGACGACGTCACCCACATCGGACAGGTCGTCGAGCGCGAGTTCTTTCGCGAGACTACGCCGAGAGAGAGAGACCCTCTTCGCGTGATTCTCTGCGGCCAGTCCCAGGCCGACTTTCGTGGCATCGAGGAAGGGTACGGCGCCGTTGCGCATGCCCGCTGGTTTCATCAGAAGTTCGATCTGGTTCGCGTCTCGGCCTGGGCGCCGTCCAGAGAGGAGCCGCTCGACACCGTTCAGGAGTTCCATGTCGGCCTGAACACGCGCGAGATGACGCGTCTGATGCACTCGTGCGACTTACTCATCGGTCCCAATCGTCGCGAGGAAGGGTTCGGCCTCCCGGTTGCGGAGGCGATGGCTTCCGGCATCCCGTGCGTTCTCTCCTCGATTCCTTCCTACCTCTCGTTTGCGCCGGAGCACGACTACGCGCTGTTCGCTCCAGAGAACAATGCCGTCGAACTTGGCGAGCGGCTGATTGAGCTTCTGGAAGACGCAGAGCTGCGCGAGAGGCTCCGGGCTCGAGGCCGTGAAGTCGCCGAACAGTGGCGTGTCGAGACGGTTGCCGACCGGCTGGAGGAGTTTTTCGTTTCGCGGCGCAAGGGATAGTGCAACAAGCTTCGAAGGACGGCCACAACACCGCCACGACCGCTACGCCCTCGCCGAACAAGAGCTTTGTCGCCCATTTCACGTGTCGCTCTCGCCGAAGCACGAGCTTTGTTGCCCCTCTCTCCGCGATTCTAGCGGGGAGAGGGTGGCCCTGAGCGAAGCCGAAGGGCCGGGTGAGGGGCTGTGCCACTGGCCATGACCGAGCAAGCTGCAAGTGCAGGGCGGCTGTCCGCGCCCCCCTACCGCTTCAGCAGCTGCAGGCCCCACGAAGTCTCGACCAGCCATTCCATCAGCTCGTGGGCCGGCATCGGACGGGCCATCCAGAAGCCCTGGGCGAGGTCGCAGCCGAGGTCGCGCAGCATGTTCCAGGTGACCTGATCTTCTACACCTTCGGCGCAGACCTGCTTGCCGAGGTTATGTCCGAGGTCGATGATCGTCCGGACGATTGCGGCGTCGGCATCGCTGGTGCTCATTCCCTGCACGAACGACTTGTCGATCTTCACTTCGTCGATCGGCAGCTCCCGCAGATGCGTGAGGGAGGAGTATCCGGTGCCGAAATCGTCGACCGAAAGACGGACGCCCATCGACTGCAGCATCGACAGGATGGCGAGTGCATGCGACGGATCGGCCATGATGCTGCTTTCAGTGATCTCGACCTTCAGGAACCGCGGATCGATCGACCAGCGCTCGAGCGCCGCCTGAATCTTGCCAGGTAACGCCTGATCGAGAAGGCTTCTGGCCGAGATGTTGACGGCAACATGAATCGGAGCCCCTTCGTCCTGCCACGCCCTGCACTGGGCGAGCACCTGGTTGAGCATCACATCGGTGACACTCCGGATCAGGCCGGTCCTTTCCGCAAGTGGAATGAAGCTCGTCGGCGGCAACTGTCCGCGGACCGGATGATCCCAGCGGAGCAGGACTTCCACTCGCGTCATGATGCCGGTCCGCATGTGGAGCTTCGGCTGATAGTAGGGAGTCAGCTCGCCGCGTTCGATCGCGCTGCGAAGCTCGACGATCAGGGAGAGATCGTCGCCATGCGGCGCCTCCCTGTCTTCCTGGTGGAAGCTGTAGCCGCTCTGCTTCTGCTTTGCCGCGTACATTGCCACGTCGGCGCGCCGTAGCAGCGTCCGGCCGTCCGGCCCATGTTCCGGGAAGAGGGCGATTCCAATGCTCGCACCGACCTCGAGAACCTGCCGTTCAATGACGAAAGGCTGTTCCAGCGTATTCAGGATTCGTCTGGCTGAGTTTGCCGCCGCCTGCTGATCTGCCAGCACAGGAATCAGAACCGCGAACTCGTCGCCGCCGAGACGCGCGATCACATCCCCCTCAGTCTTCTGATTCTGCAGACGGAATGCGACCTGTTTGAGCAGCGCGTCTCCGAACTGATGGCCGAACGTGTCGTTCACGTCCTTGAACCGGTCGAGGTCCATCAGCATCAGTGCGACCATCATCCCGGTCTGCTCGCCGGCTTTCGCGATTGCCTCTTCGAGCGCCTCGATGAACAGCAGGCGATTCGGCAGCGCGGTCAGACCATCGTGCATCGCCTGATGGCGGAGCGAGGCGACCTGGTGACGAGCTTCGGTGACGTCCCGGAGAAACGCGACCCAGTGAGTCACCTGTCCGTCGTTCTCCACCGGGACGAGCCGCAGGTCGAGCTCGAATTCCGTCCCGCTCGCACGCCTCGCCGTCGACTCCGCGTCGAACGGGCGACCTTCGAATACGTGTTGCAGCAGCGAGTCGTAGATGACCTGGTTCCGTTGCACGATGCCGAAAATCTCAGGGGTCTGTCCGATTACATCGTCGCGGCGGTGGCCGTACATGACGCAGAAGCCATCATTCACGAATGCGATCCGCGGCCCCACGGCCTCGACCGCGGGCGTCATGATCGCGATTCCCTCCGAGGCTACGTGCACCGCGGAGCCGAGAAGCCGCAGCTGTTCACTGTGCATCCTCTGCTCCGCGAGCTTGCGCTGCAGGTCACCATCGGAGTCGAGCGCAGCCCTCCACGGCGTACGCAGCGACGTCGCCAACGGCGGTGGCTCCTGATCGGACATTCCCAAGATCATAGCGCTTCGGGCATGCAGTTGTGTCCGCCGGCAATACGGCCGTCCTGCCCGAGTTGGAAGTGACCGCTACGAGCGTCTGTTGAGCAGCACAGCCGAAACGCCCTGCGCCGGCTGGGAGGTTTGATGAAGCGCATTGCATTCACTCTGTTTGCGGCACTCATGGCCGTCTCCTGCACCACGATCGACCAGCCGACCGGCGACTCACAAACGCCGAGGCAGAGATACACCGGCGAGATCGGCGAGTCGGCGGTCGGCGTGATTCCCGACTCGCTGATCCGCGACAATGACCGCAATCGTGAATTCAGAATCACGATCGAGTACCCGACACGATCGGCGAACAACCCGCTGATCATCTTCTCTCACGGGTTCGGTGGTTCCAATCGCTCTTACGTCGCCCTCAGTGCCTATTGGGCCAGTCAGGGTTACGTGGTCATCAAACCGGCACATGCCGACGGCAATCCGGCGGCAACTGTTCGCTCACTCGAAGAGGCATGGCAAAGCCAGGGAGCGGCCGACTGGGCGAATCGTGTCCGTGACCTCTCATTCATCCTCGACTCACTCGATTCGCTGGAGCAGCGCTATCCGGAGCTCGTCGGGAAGATCGACCGCGACAGGATCGGCGTCGGAGGTCACTCGTATGGTGCGCATACCGCGATGTTGATCGGTGGAGCTCGAACCTTTCCCGGAGGAACCGATCATGCCGACCCTCGCGTGAAAGCCATCGTCATGATGTCGCCTCAGGGACCGGGCGAGCTCCGCGGACTCACCAGCGAGTCGTTCGCGACGATCGGAGTTCCTGCCCTCTTCATGACCGGCGGCCTCGACCGGGGGGGCTCGGACACAGAGACTCCGCAGTGGCGCAGCGAGGCCTTTCGTCTTGCCCCCGCTGGCGACAAGTGGCTCACACTGATCGAGGGAGCGAGCCACGCGTCATTCACCGGACGCCGCGACGATATTCTCGAAGCGGCCGCTCGACGGGAAGAGCAGATGAGAATGCCCGATCGTGATGGAGTGGTGAGACCAGCTCCCCAGGTTCGAATGAGCGAAGGCATGTTTTTGCGAGAGCGTGATGTTTTCAACTCCATCAAGGTGCTTTCTCTCGCCTTCTGGGATACCTACCTGCGGGCTGACGACGCGGGCCGCGAGGTCCTCGAACGAACTCGTGGAGGCGTGACGATCGAGAGAAGGTAGAGACATCGATGTCTCCAGGGAGTGGAGAGTCGCGGGTGTCTACAGGGAGATGCGCCCGCGGAATCGACGGCGAAGTCGCCGCGCGATAGTCTGGAGAGCGAATGACGACGAAGATCCGTCGCTACACGCTCAAGAGCCCCGAGAGGCAGACGAAGCAGTACCGCGTCCGCTACGAGGAGGAGCTCAACTCCGAGCAGCTCAACGTCGTGATGGCGGGCGAGGGACCGATCCTCGTCGTGGCGGGAGCCGGCAGTGGCAAGACGCGAGCCCTCACCTACCGCGTCTCGCGTCTGCTCGAGGATGGCGTCCCCCCCGGCGAGATTCTGCTCCTTACGTTCACGAACAAGGCATCGCGCGAAATGCTCGGTCGCATCGAACAGCTCGTGACGACGGATACGCGGCAGATCTGGGGCGGCACGTTTCACTCAGTCGGAAATCGGCTGCTTCGGCGTCACGCCGAGGCGATCGGCTACCGCTCGAACTTCAGCATCCTCGATGACGAGGATGCGAAGGAGATGATGGATGCGGCGATCTCCTCTCTCGGCATTCAGACGCTCGAGAAGCGCTTTCCGAAGGGCGACGTCCTGCTGGACGTCTATTCATTCCTGATCAACACGAGGACACCGCTCGAGCTCCATCTGGAGCAGAACTACCCCCACTTCGCGCTCTACGCCGCGGAGATCGTCAACGTCTTTCGCAAGTACAAGGAACGGAAGCGTGACGCCAACGTCATGGACTTCGACGATCTGCTGGTCTTCTGGAGCGTACTGCTCACCGATCATCCGGAGATCTCCGAGTCGCTCAAGCGCCGCTTCCGGCACATCCTGGTCGACGAGTACCAGGACACGAACCGTCTGCAGGCGGAGATCATCGATGCAATGGCCGGCGTACGCCGCAACGTCATGGTCGTCGGCGACGACGCGCAGTCGATCTACTCGTTCCGTGGCGCGTCATTCGAGAACATCCTCACGTTTCCGCTCAGATTTCCCGACGCGGCGATCTACAAGCTCGAGACGAACTACAGGTCGACCCGGCAGATCCTTCAGCTCGCGAACGAGACGATCAGCCACAACCGCTTTCAGTTTCGAAAGGAACTTCTCGCGGTGCGCGGTGACGGGCCCGACCCTGCAGTGGTCGGAGTCGATGACGTCTTCGAACAGGCGAAGTTCGTTGCGCAGAGAATCCTCGAGCTGCGCGACGAAGGCGAAGCCCTCAGTGACATCGCCGTGCTCTATCGCTCTCACTACCAGTCACTCGAACTGCAGATGGAGCTGACCCGGCGCCTGATTCCTTACGAGATCCGTTCCGGCGTCCGCTTTTTCGAGCAGGCTCACATCAAGGACGTACTCGCCTACCTCAAGGTCATCACCAACGTACGCGACGAGCTGTCGTGGAAGCGGATGCTGAAGCTCTACCCGAAAGTCGGCGAAAAGACGGCGGCTGATGTCTGGAGCCGCATCGGCCAGGCTCCCGATCCGCTCGAACGGTTTCTCAGCGGGATGTCTGGCTCTCAAGCCGCGGGCCGCGGGGTTGCTGGGTCGATGCGCAGCGTTGCCGATGTTCTGCGGCATATCTCGACCGATGCGATGCGGAGGAATCCCTCCGAGGCGATACGCATGGTGGTTGATCGCGGATACGCGGAGTATGCGAGGGCGAAGTTTCCGAATGCGCAGGCCAGGCTCGACGATCTCGAACAGCTCTCGCAGTACGCGATGCGCTACGAGGAGATCGAAGCGTTTCTCGACGAAGTCGCACTCGCGAATCCGATCGCCGGGGAGGACAGCGCGGTCGTCGGCCCCGAGGATGAAAAGATCGTTCTCTCATCCGTTCATCAGGCGAAGGGGCTCGAATGGCGCAATGTGTTCGTCATCTGGCTCGCCGACGGGCGCTTCCCGTCGCAGCGCGCGCTGCGGGTTCCCGGCGGCATCGTCCGCCTGAAGCCGGATCAGGTGCACGAGGCGCTTCCCCTGCTTCAGGGCGCTTCGGAGGACGCGCCCGTGCTCGACGACGAGGGAACCCGCGAGATCGTGATCCCGGGAGAAGAGGAAGAGCGCCGGCTCTTCTACGTCGCCGTGACGCGCGCGATGCGGGAGCTCTACCTGGTGCATCCGGTCATGTCGCGCGACCGGGGAGGAGTGGACATCCTGATGGAGCCGTCCCGCTTCATTCGCGAGCTGCCGGAGGACATTTTCGAGACCTGGGTAATCGGAGGAGAGTAGAGGGAGGTGTGTCGCAGCGCCACAGACGTCGCGCGAAGCGCTTTGGAGTGCGGTGGCCTAAGACGCCGCTTTCCAATCCCGCACAACCGTCCCGAAACGATTGTGGGCCCAGGCATGGTGCCAGGCACACTTTCGGGCGGCTGCTTGCGCTGTGAAAGCGGCGTCTGAGGCCGCCGCACTCCAAAGCGCTTCGCGCGACGAGTTGACGGGAGAAGCGGATTTCGGAGTAGCCGAGCACCGCCGAGGGACCACCCGGGAACATTTCGGCGCTCTGCGGCATAATCGTCTCCATGCGCGCCCCCGTGATCTCTCTTCTGCTCGCGCTTCTCCTCTCGTCCGGCTGTTCGCGGGAGGTCCGCCAGGCGGAAGTGCCCGCGCCCGAACCATCCATCACTGAGCCTCGTGACGGAGGAAGGGTGGTTCGCCGGCTCGAGTCGACGGTTTCGACGCTGAATTACGTGCTGCAGGCGACGGAAGACGAACGCCAGGTTCTCTCGCTGATCTACGACCCGCTGATCGCGTTCGATCGAGAGCTCAATCACATTCCGGCAATCGCCGCTCGATGGGAGGTGCAGGATCGTGGGCGCGCCTACGTGCTGCACCTCGATCCTCGAGCCACGTTCAGTGATGGCGTACCGGTTCGTGCCGCCGACGTGATCTTCACGCTCCACAAGATCCTCGATGAGGAGTCGATCCAGTTCGGATCGTGGTTCGAAGGGCTCGACCGGGAGGCTACGGTTGCGGTGGACGAGAGGACTGTCCGTGTCGTTTTCAGAGATGCCCGTGCAACGCAACTCTCGGCGTTCAACATCGGCGTCATGCCTGAACACATCTACGCCGCGGAGAACTTCAAGAAAACGACGAAGGTGGTGGGCAGCGGACCCTATGTCCTGAAGCGCCGCGAGCGAGACCGGAGCATTCTGCTCGAGAGGAATCCGAACTACTGGAGAGAGAAGGCTCACATCCAGGAGGTGCTTTTCCGTCCGGTGCCCGATGACGCGGTCGCCTGGAAGGCATTGCAACGCGGTGATCTCGATGTCGGCAGGGTCAACAACGACCTCTGGTTCAACGTCAGAGACGAGCCGGCGGTGAAATCGAAGATCGGCTTTCTCGACATTCACCACTTCTCGTACAACGCGATCGTCTGGAATCTCTCCGATCCGATGCTCGATGACGCGCGCGTCAGACGGGCGCTCGCCATGAGCTTCGACCGGCAGACTGTGATCGAGAACCTCTACCGCGGACAGGCGCAGCCGGTCACCGGTCCGTTCACC